>JAQVNZ010000016.1 GCA_028702895.1 Candidatus Iainarchaeum sp.
TTAAATATGTATCAATTAGTTTTTTATTTTTTTAATATTTATAGTTAGGTTTAAATTGTATAAAGTTATTTTTATTATAATGGTTAATTATTTAGTTCTTGTTAGACATGGTCAAAGTAGATGGAATTTAGTACAAAAATTTACTGGTTGGGTAGATGTTTCTTTAAGTGAACAAGGTATTAAGGAGTCTTTACAAGTTGCTGAAGGATTAAAAAATTTGGATATTGATGTTGCTTTTACTTCGCAGTTAGAGAGAGCCCAACAAACACTCGCGTTTATTTTAGCAAAACAAAAAAAAACCGGAATATTTTTACACAAAGAAAAAAAACAGTTTGATTGGAGTAATCACCCTAAACAATTTGAAGAAGATGAAATACCAATTCATTCAAGTAATTCTTTAAATGAAAGATACTATGGTGATTTGCAAGGAAAAAGCAAAGAAAAAATGAGAAAAAAATATGGTGAAGAAAAAGTTTTTTTGTGGAGACGAAGTTATGATGTTAGACCGCCTAATGGTGAATCGTTAAAAGATGTTTATGAAAGAACAATACCTTTTTTTAAAAAAAATATATTTCCAGAATTAAAAAAAGGAAAAAATGTTATAATTTCAGCGCATGGAAATTCATTAAGATCTATAATAAAATACTTAGATAATATAAGTGATGAAGATATTCCAAATTTAGAATTACATACTGGGAAATTTATTACTTATAAGTTTAATAAAAAAAAATTAACAAAATTAAAACACGAGCATAAGTTTGATCGGCCTGTTGAATGGGAACAAACAAGAAAAAAAAGAGTTTAATTTTTTTAAGCATATTTTTATTATTGTATTTTTTTAAAGTTTGTTTTTCGAACTGAAAGTATATTAAGGAAAATGTTCTTTAATGCATACGAGTTTTCATGACAAAATTTATCATTGTTACTGGCGGAGTTCTTTCTGGTTTAGGCAAAGGTATTTTGACCGCTTCTATTGGTAATCTAATTTCTAGTGGTAAAAAATGTGCAACTATTAAGTGTGATGGCTATTTGAATATTGACCCTGGGAAAATGAATCCTGGTGAACATGGAGAAGTGTTTGTTTTAGATGATGGTACTGAATGTGATATGGATTTTGGGCATTATGAAAGATTTGTTGGAGTTACTGCTAAGGGTAATTGGAGTTTTACCATGGGCAAAGTATTTCAATCAATTTTTGAAAAAGAAAAAGAAAATAAATTTTTTGGCAAAACTATTCAATTTGTTCCACATGTTACTGATGAGATAAAAGAGAGAATTAATAATATTGTTAAAGAAGAAAATGCTGAAATTGTTTTTATTGAAATTGGCGGGACTGTTGGTGACTTAGAAAACGCATTATATTTAGAAGCAATGCGACAATTGTCTTGGGAACAAGGGAAAGAAAATGTTTTATTTGTACACTTATCATATGTACCCATTCCAGTTGGAGTAAATGAACAAAAATCAAAACCAACTCAAATGAGTGTTAAATTATTAAATGAAATTGGGATTCAGCCTGACATAATTGTTTGTAGGTGTTGCGAGTATTTAACTTCAAGCACTAAGAAAAAAATTAGTTTATTTTGTAATTTGCCAGAAGAAAATGTTTTAACGGGAATTGATGTAGATTCAGTTTATTTGCTTCCTGGGGAATTAAGAAAACAAAATTTGGATAAAATAATTGAGGATAAATTAAAAATAAAATTTGAATGTAATGATTGTTTAGTATGGGATAATTTAGCAAAAAAAATGAATAATTCTAAAAAAGAAATTAATATTGGGATATGTGGGGATCATACTGATTTGAGTGATTCATATGCTAGTATTATTGAAACATTAAAACATTGTTCTGCAAATTTGAATATTGGATTAAATATTAAATTAATTTCAGCTAAAAAAATAGAAGATGGGGAAAATATTGATTTTGTATTAGATGGAATAGATGGAATAATAATTCCTAACGGTTTTGATAATCAGGGGTGGGAAGGAAAAGTAAATATTGCAAAATATGCTAGAGAAAATAATATTCCTTTTTTAGGAATTTGTTTAGGTTTACAAGCAGCAATTATAGAATATGCTAGAAATGTTTGCGGATTAGATGCAAATTCAACACAAATAAATTCTAACATAAAAGATAAAATTGTTACTTTACTTAATGCGCAAAAAGAAATTGTAAAAAAAGATGGGGTTCTAAGATTAGGTGCATATAAGACTAATTTGAAAAAAAATAGTGTTGTGTTTGAATTATATTCTGCGTGTGAAATAAGTGAAAGACATCGCCATGAATATGAAGTTAATCCAAATTATTATGATATTTTAGAAAAAAATGGTTTGGTTATTTCTGGTTTATCATCAGATAAAAAATTAGTAGATTTTATTGAATTACCAAAAGAAAAACATTGTTATTTTGTTGCAACACAATCGCTTCCTGAGCTTAAATCAAAATTAGAAAAACCATCGCCTCTATTTTTTGGATTATTAAAAGCAATAATTAAAAAATAAATAATTTAAATATTAAATAATATTTTATAAAATAATTTTTTTTAAATTAACTACTTTTATAAATTTTTTTTACATAAATTTAATCATGGAAAAAAATGAATTTGACGTTGTGGGTTTTGGTAATTCTGTTTTAGACATTATGGTTAACGTTGATGATCAAATGCTTGATGAATTTAATTTAATTAAAGGAAATTTTAAACTAATTAATGATGATGAAAGTAAATTTTTTAATGAATTTTTAAAAGATAAAAAAGTTATTAAAAGTCCTGGTGGAAGTGTATCAAATACTATTGCAGGAGTAGCCGTTCTTGGAGGAAAAACAGCATATATTGGTGGTATTGGTGATGATGAATATGGTGAATTTTATAAAAAAGAAATGCTTAAACTTGGCGTAACAGATTTTTTTATAAAAAAGAAAGGTGCATTAACTGGGCAATGTTTAACTTTTATTACGACTGATGGTGAAAGAAGTTTCGCAGTGAATCTTGGAAAAAGTAATTATATTTCACCAAATGAAATTAATTATAATTTTAAAACAAAAATAATGCATATTGAAGGATATAAATTAGAACATGAAATTGATTTTTTTACAGCAAAAAAATTAGTTGAATATTCTCATATGATTGGCGCGAAAGTTTCACTTGATGTAAATGATGTTGGAGTAATAAATAGATTAGGTGAAAAATTAAAAAATTTTTTAAAAGATATTGATATTTTATTTATGAATGAAAATGAAGCTAAAGCATTAACTGGATTTTCTGATGAACGCGCTCTAAACGAAATGGAAAAAAGTTGTGAAATAGTAATTCTTAAACTTGGTGAAAAAGGAAGTATTATTAGAGCAAACAAAAAGAATTATAATATAGCCCCAGTGTTTGTTAAAAATATGGTAAATACTAATGGTGCAGGAGATGCTTATCAAGCAGCATTTTTATATGGTTTATCAAAAAATTTAGATTTTGAGAAAATAGGGAAAATTGCGAGTATTTTTTCTGCAGATATTGTTAGACGAAATGAAGCAAGATTTGAAAATTTGGATAATTTGTCAGAAGAAATAAAAGGATTATTACATTAAAATAATTATTTGGTTGGTGAATAAATGATTGAAACAGAAAATTATAAAATAGCAGATATAAAATTAGCTGATTTTGGTAGGGCTGAAATAGAAATTGCTGAAAAAGAAATGCCTGGGTTAATGGCAATTAGAGAAAAATATGGTAAAGAATTACCTCTTAAAGGTGCAAAAATTACTGGAAGTTTACATATGACAATTCAAACAGCTGTTTTAATAGAAACACTTGTAGCACTTGGGGCAAATGTTAGATGGGCATCATGCAATATTTTTTCAACACAAGATCACGCTGCAGCAGCAATTGCAAAAAAAGGAATACCAGTGTTTGCGTGGAAAGGTGAAAAATTAGATGATTATTGGTGGTGCACAGAACGCGCTCTTGATTTTAATGGCGAAGGCCCGGATTTAATAGTTGATGATGGGGGAGACGCAACATTACTTATACATAAAGGTGTTGAAATAGAAAAAAATCCATCTCTTTTAGAAATGGATTATTCTAATGAGGGTGAAGATTTTAAAGAATTAATAAAATTATTAAAAAAAGAATATTTAAAAAATAATGAAAGGTGGGTTAAAGTTGCAGAAAAAATGAAAGGAGTTAGTGAAGAAACAACTACTGGAGTACATAGATTATATCAAATGCTACAACAAAAAAAATTATTATTTCCTGCAATTAATGTAAATGATTCTGTAACAAAATCTAAATTTGATAATTTATATGGTTGTCGTGAAAGTTTGGCCGATGGAATAAAAAGAGCAACTGATGTTATGGTTGCAGGAAAACTTGTGGTTATTTGTGGTTATGGTGACGTTGGAAAAGGTTGTGCTGGGTCAATGCGAGGATTTGGTGCAAGAGTTATAATAACTGAAATTGATCCAATTTGCGCATTACAAGCAGCAATGGAAGGTTTTGAAGTAACAATAATTGAAGATGTGCTAGACAAAGCAGATATTTTTGTAACAACTACTGGTAACATGGATGTTATTAAAATAGAGCATATGGAAAAAATGAAAAATACTGCAATTGTTTGTAATATTGGGCATTTTGATAACGAAATTCAAATGAATAAATTAGAGGCTTATATTGGAATTAAAAAAATAAATGTTAAACCTCAAGTTGATCAATATCATTTTCCTGATGGTCATTATATAACAATTTTAGCTGAAGGAAGATTAGTAAATCTTGGTTGTGCAACTGGGCACCCTAGTTTTGTAATGAGTAATTCCTTTACAAATCAAACTCTTGCACAAATTGATTTATGGAAAAATAATTATAATATTGGAGTTTATACTTTGCCAAAATTACTTGATGAAGAAGTTGCAAGACTTCATTTAAAACAATTAGGCGTAAAATTAACAAAAATAACACAAGAACAATCAAATTATTTAGGGATAAATATTGATGGGCCGTATAAGCCAGAGAATTATAGGTATTAGGAGATAAAAAATGCTTGAGGACGTAGCAATTAATTATTTTAGAGGGTTAAACAAAGAGGAAAAAACTTTGCTAATCAAAAAAATATTTGATTCTTTAACGGAGTCTGAAAAACTAGAGTTAGCAAAATTATTAATTGGGAAGAATTAATACAATTATATTAGTTTTTAAAATAATTTTGCTTAAATATTTTTTATATACTCTAAATTTTTATTTAATCAAAAAAAAAGTTTGGGGATTTTATTTTTAAAGCTTTGCATGTAACTCTTCTTTATTAATAATAAATATAGATTAATGGTGAGCATATTTGGCTACAAGAACAAGAAAAACATCTAGATTCAAAAAAACAAGATCAAGACAAAGATGGAAATGGACTAAGAAAAAACAAAGAAGAAGAATGAGAAAAAATAGATACTTAAGAAAAAAATCTAAGTAATTATTTTTCATTTTTTAAATTTTTTTTACAAAACCATTTTTACTAATGTTTTTTTACTTGATAAAATTGAATATTACAAAAATGGTTTTTTTAAAAACTATTCATCTAACTTACAGACTCGTTTTAATAAAAAATATAAAAAAGTTTAAATCTAAACAAATAAGTTTTAAAGAATTATATTAAATTTATCTTAAAAAAATGAATATTATCAAATTTGCTATTACAAAAGAAACATTCATTAAATACAATAATCTATAACTAGATTTCATATCTGCTTTTTGAGGATTTAAAATAGCTAATCTTAAACTAGGAATACTTAAAACGAATAATGCGACTATTATTATTGCTAAAAAATATTGTGGGGGTAAAAAACCAAGTAATTTATTTTGAAAAAACAAACCATTTACTAATAATAAAAAATAAGATAAAATAGAAATTGCTAAAACAAAATAAGAAACTGTTTTAATTAATTTTTCAGGCAATAAAGCAACACTACTCTTCATTTTAATTTTTGTATCATGTGATTTAGAAAATAATCTATATAATGAATAACCACTAAATTGTATTCCTACAACAAATATTATTGGCAAAATAGGAAACGGATTCGAAACTAATCTACTAAAAGAAATGAATAAAACAATTCCAGAAAAATATCTAAAAAAAGGATTTATCATTGAACCTGATATAACATCAAAAACTTTTCTAGATTTTAATCTATATGGTTCCATTGTGTATAATAATTGATTTAATAACATTGCAGATAAACAAAAAAATAATAAAAAATTGTTAATTAAAAAAGTAATGCTAAAAGAAATTAAAATTAATATAATTGAAAAAATAAAACCTTGTTTTGGAGTAACTTTTCCTGAAGGGATGGGTCGATTCTTTTTTATTGGATGTAATAAATCAATTTTCCAATCAGTATAATCATTTAATGCATATAATCCTGACCAAAGAAATGCAACAGAAGCAAAGCCTATTAAAAAAACGATTGGGTTTGGAAAAATATTATAAATATAATAAACCATTAGCGCTGCTAAAAACATGTTTAATAATGATTTTGACCATTCTATTGGACGGCCTAGTTCGATTAAACCAAAAATTTTTTGAATTAAAGGATATTGTATTTTTTGTTCTTTTTGATTTTTTACAACGGATTTTTTTTTCATTAATTTTTTATTAAAATCATTATTCTTTTTTCTTAAAACCATATAGTAATTAAATAAAACTTGTTTTTAAAATTGTTGGTGTTCTTTTGATTAGAATGAATAATGCGAAATTAAACAAAAAAACAGAAATTAAGCAAAAAACAAAACAAATTTTTGGAAAAAAAACTAATAATCAAGAATATTATTATGATTCTCTATCTGGAAAACTTTTAGGTTGTAAGACAAGAGAAAATTTAATTTTAAAAAAAATTAATAAATTAAAAAAAGACGATTATTTTTTAGAAGTTGGTTGTGCTCAAGGACATTATTTAAAAAAAGCTTTTAAAAAAACAAAGAATGTTTTTGGAATTGATATTTCAAAAGAATTTATTACTAAAGCGAAAAAAACGGGTGCTAATGTGCAAATTACTAGTGGTGAAAAATTACCGTTTAAAAATAATTTTTTTAATTTTGTTTTATGTACTGAAACTATAGAACATATCCCTAATTGGAAAAAATCAATTAAAGAAATAAAAAGGGTTTTGAAAAAAAATGGTTTAGTAATAATAACTATCCCTTTAGAAAAATCTTTATTTTGGAGAATTTTTTCAATATTTTTTTCTCCTGAAAAAACAAGGGGGCACATAAATTTATTAACCTCAATAGAAATAGAAAATGAATTTGTACCATTAAAACTAATTGAAAAAAAATATATTCAAACGATGAGTCAAACTTTAAATAAATTCATTCCTCAAAAAGAAAAAATTTCAATGTATGCTTTTTTCGTTTTTAAAAAATAAATTTAATAATCAGTGTTTTGATTTCTTTTAAATATTTATTTTATTTTTTTTATTAATTCTATTACAAAAAATATTTTTACCAAAGAAAAATTTCTATTGTGTTTTGCGTTTTCAAGTAATTCAATAATTTCTTTTTTAGAATATTTTTTAGAATTTGTTCTTGTAGAAATTTCAGTTATCAATATTTCAAAATTTTGTTTTGTTAAAATATTCTTTTCCCCTAATAATTTTTCAATATCTAATAATTCTTTTACAAATTCTTCTTGGGGAATTTTTTCTTCAATTTTTTCTTCCTCATCCATTTTCCATCTGCTTAACCCCATATCTTCAGGATAAGCAAACACTTTTTTCGAATTTGACATTATAAAAATATCTTTTCCAAATGTCACTATTATTTTTTCATCTTCTTCAAAACTTTTTGTAAGTTTTATTAAATCTAATTGGTCTAAATAATTTGATTGTAAATCAAAAAAAGTTTTAGCAATTTTTTGTAATACAGATATTTTATTAGATTGATTTGCTTTTTCAAAAGAATTAATATTTTTTTCTAATATTTTTATTTGTTTTGAAAGTGTTTCATATTTTTTGACAAAATCTATTAATTCGGCCGAAATTGTTGTTTGTAATAATTCTTTTTCAGAAGCATTTGGATTTTCTAATAAATCCACTCCGTATTTTATTTTTATAATAAAACCTTTTTTTACACCTATTCTAACAAAATCTTTTATTGAATCATAATCTGCAAAATTATCTTTTAAAAATTCTTTTTGAAGAATATTAATTTGTTTCATGTTTTTTAATAATGTATTTGCACAACGTAATAATATTTTACTATGACCAATAATTTTTTCTTCTAATTTTGAAAAATCGTTTTCTTCACAATATGTTCGCCAATGTTTAAAACTTTCTGGGAATAATTTTTTTGAAAATCTTAATATTAAATCAATATTTGAAGGGACTTTTAACATTTTTATTTCAGAATTTCTTTCATATGCTGCGCCTTGTATAAATAAATCTGCAAAATCTCCAGGTGTTTCTTCTAATGTTTCTCGATCAACAAAAAATAATTTTTTTCTGTCACTCGCGATTTTTAAAACGGATTTTAAATAATTTGGGGAGATTCGTTCATCTGTTAGGATTTTTGATATTAATTCAGATGGGATATAATAGTATATTACTGCTTGTTTGTGATTTTGATATGTTCTTAATAATCTTCCAACTTTTTGAATAAAATTTGTTGGATTGTATATTGGGGAAGCGATTATTCCTTGTGAAGCATAAGGAAAATCAATTCCTTCACCAAGAGCATTAACTGATATTAATACTTTAAATTTTCCTTTTTCAAAATTTTTTCTTAGAGTATTAAAATTACCTTTTTTTGAATAATTTTCTGATTGTGAATGATGCGAATGGGATATTTGTTTATCGAATTTTTTTGAAAGAATTGTGTTTAATAAATTTGCTTTTTTTATCCTGTTTACAAAAATTAATGATTTTTGTGAATCTTTATCTTCAATTTTAAATTTTTGTTCTAAAATTTTTTGTATTCCAATAAAATCAGTATTTTTTTCAGTAAATACAAGTGAATTATTTTTAGAATCTTCTTTTTTATCGTTTAATATTGAATCATATGCCTCATCTAATAATTCATTTGTTGTTGATTTGTTGTCTTGTATTTTTTTAAAAACATTTTCTTCAACAGAATAAAGAATTAATTTGAAAACTGGTTCTAAAATTATTTTGTCATTTAATGCCATTTCAAAAGTGTAAGTGAATATTATTCCGCCTAAATTAAAATCACTTTGTTTTCCCTTTTTTTTAGGGGTGGCAGATAATCCTAATTTGTATTCTATTTGTTCTGGAAATTTAAATCCTTCAGTAGTATTATGCATTTCATCTACAATCAAAAACCATTTTTGCTTTTTCCATTCATTAAAAGAAAAAAATTGTTTTATTTGATTAAATGTAGAAATAAAAATTTTGCTTTTATGAAATAATTCTTGTGCTTTTTTATGGGCTTTAACATCATTATTACTAGATATTTCATAAATATCTTTTTCTTTAAAAGCGGAATTTTCAAGTATAACATTTTTCCATTGTTCTATTAAACTTAATCTTGGGCAAACAATTAATATTTTTACATCCTTATCTTGTTCGTAAACATCACAAAAAAGTTTTATTGCGAAAAAAGTTTTTCCTGCACCTGGAACTGCTTGTATTATTCCTTTTTTGCTAACATTCCAGCGTTTAATTGCTTCTATTTGCCAAGAACGTAAAGGGGGGCCATTATATAATTTTTTAACCAATTGCTCACCATTAATTAGTTTTTAAAAAAACTAAAAATACAGATTTTTTTCTTTTATTGTTTTTTTATTAATTTATTATTTTTTATTAACTCAATATTTATCTTTCAAAGCATTTTTATTTGTTTGTATTAAAATAACAATAAATTAATTTTTTTAAAAATTAATCTGTTTTTGTAATAGTAAAATATATTTAAAAAAATTATTAAAACTAAAGTAGTTTGTGTTGTGATCTATAAAAATATTATTATAATAATCGAAAAAATTAGTTTATTATGCAGAATTTTAATAAAATTTTATTAAATAGGGTTAGTTTCTAAATTATTGGATGGTTTAACAAGTTTATTGTTTAAATTTGTAAAAATTGGTTTACACCGTAAAAAAACTTAGTTTTTTTAGATTTTTAGAAAAATTATAGAAAGCTTTTTAAAGGTTGATAATACCAAATAGATATAGCAATGATGCTGGTGAGCATCTACAAGTGTTTTTACTTGTAGTGTATTGCAAGAGTAAAATTGATTTGGTGGGAGCCTTTTGGTTTTCTGCTAGATACAAGTTCTCGAATTGAAAACTCCGCAAGGAATTCAATTTGTTTTATTAGAATTCGAGCTTAGCTTTGCTAGGCGTTGAAAATTCACGTGAGCATTATCGATTTTGATAATGTGATGTTGGTTAGTAGAAAAGTATTGGTAAGAGAAAGCTCAAAACCAATTCTATATAAGTTTCAAAAAAACAAGTTTAGCCAGAATTAATTTATTAATTCAGGGAAACAGTTGAATTCCAGCTGATCCTACTGGCGGAAACTGCTATCGAAATCCGGCTTAAGACATGCAAGTCAAAAGGCTCGGAAGAGTACTTGGCGAACGGCTCAGTAACACGTAGTCAATCTACCCTCAAGAGGAGTTAATCCCGGGAAACTGGGGCTAATGCTCCATAGACAAACAATACTGGAATGTATGTTTGTCAAAAAAATTTGTCTATTCCGACAATGATTGCTTGAGGATGAGACTGCGTCGCATTAGGTTGTTGGCGGGATAACTGCCCACCAAGCCGATGATGCGTACGGGCCCTGAAAGGGGAAGCCCGGAGAAGGGAACTGAGATAAGGTCCCTAGCCCTACGGGGTGCAGCAGTCGCGGAACCTTTACACTGCACGAAAGTGTGATAGGGGGATTTCGAGTGGCCACACTGTGGCCTTTTGTTAAATGTAAAAAGTTTAGCGAATAAAGGGGGGGCAATATACGTGCCAGCCGCCGCGGTAATACGTAACCCCTAAGTGGTTTCCACTTGTATTTGGCCTAAAACACCTGTAGCCTGTGTGATCAGTCTTTGGTGAAATCAAACAGCTTAACTGTTTGAATTGCAAAAGATACTGTCATGCTTGGGGAAAGAAGACGTAAAGAGAATTTTTGGGGTAACGGTGAAATGTGATGATCCCAAAAGGACTTCCAGTAGCGAAAGCGCTTTACGAGGATTATCCCGACGGTGAGAGATGAAAGCTGGGGGAGCGACCAGGATTAGATACCCTGTTAGTCCCAGCCGTAAACGATGTGGACTAGGTGTTCCATTTCCTACATGGATTTGGAGTGCCGACGCGAAGGCATTAAGTCCACTGCCTGGGGAGTACGCCCGCAAGGGTGAAACTTAATGGAATTGGCGGGGGCTCACTACAAGGGGTGGATGTTGCGGTTTAATTGGATACAACGCCCGAAAATCTTACCAGGGAAGACAGCAGAGTGATAGACAGTCTAAAGGGCTTTCTTGACACGCTGAGAGGTCCTGTATGGCCACCGCCAGCTCGTACTGTGAAGCATCCTGTTAACTCAGGCAACGGGCGAGACCCATGTTACTAGTTGCTACTCATTCTTTCGAGTGGGGCACTCTAGTAAGACTGCTACAGCAATGTAGAGGAAGGTATGGTCAACGGTAGGTCTGTATGAGCCGAATTTCCTGGGCAACACGCGACACACAATGGTTAAGACAATGGGTTGCTAACCCGAAAGGGGGCGCTAATCTCCGAACCTTAACCTCAGTCCGGATCGAGGGTTGTAACTCACCCTCGTGAAGTTGGAATCCCCAGTAATCGCGAATCATTAATTCGCGGTGAATAAGTCCCTGAGCCTTGCACACACCGCCCATCAAGCCAGCCGAGTGAAGTTTGGATGAGTTCGCTTCTTTGTGATGCGACCGATTCTTGGCTTTGCGAGGGGGGCTAAGTTGTAACAAGGTGTCCGTAGGGGAACCTGCGGACGGATCACCTCCTAAAAAAAATAATTAGAATCTCGTGTATGATTTTAGTTTTTTCTCAAAAGGAGTTTTTTTAGAGCGTTCTTCAATAAGGGTTTTGTTTCACAAACAAAACTACTACTAACCAATTAATATTTAAAAAAATAATACGCTGCAAAGCAGTAAGTGTTATTAAAATTGTCATTAGTTAATAATTAAGTAGGATTGCTTTAACAATTGTACGTTGGTGTTAACTAATAATGGCAGTTAGGATTGAACGGTTTTGACCAAGCGGTGCAAGCGCCCAACCAAAAGAGTTAGTGGTATTAAGCGCAAGCAAAAATAACACGAGCATCGCAAAGTCGTTTGCGGGCTTTTAGCTCAGTTGGTAGAGCGCCCGCCTTGCACGCGGGAGGTCGGGGGTTCGACTCCCTCAGAGTCCACTCACTGTTTAACAGTGAAGTATGAAGAATTTGAAGTTTGCTTTTAGCAAATCTTAAATCTCTGATTACTACAGTCAGCCAATTTGTTGCTTGAAAAAGCGGACGAATTGGGTTGTACATAATTTTTTATTATGTGCTCCTATTGTAGGTTATTCTATAATAGAAGGACAGGCAACTGTTACTTTCTTTTGTCAAAGAAAGTTAGGTTAATAGTAAAAAGATAGTATTTAGCATTAGCGAAGATATTATTTTTTTATTAATTAACAGATAGTTGTAGCATAGGTTAGAGCAAACACAGCAAAGTGATTTTTCCAATGATTATTGAAATATAATCGTTCGGCAACGTTACGCTAGATAGTGGATGACTAGGCTCAAGCAATGACTAAGGACGTGGCAAGCTGCGATAAGCTCTGGCGAGAAGCACGCATTCATTGAACCAGAGATGTCTGAATCATTCCGCAAGGAAGAATAACACGGTGAACTGAATCATCTAAGTAACCGTAGGAGAAGAAAACAATTGTGATTCCCCAATACGAGGCGATCAAAAGGGGAAGAGGGCAAACCGAATCTTTTATCGTGAGATAAGAGAGTTGTGGTATTAGTTATAACTTGAAATACGAGAAGAACTTTTTTTGGAACAGAAGGCCATAGAGGGTGAAAGCCCCGTATTTGAACTATGTTCAAGTTAATTGCTAATAAATGAGTACCGCGCATGACTGTGCGTGGGAATATGGGAGTATTAACTTCTAACCCTAAATATGTCTTGAGACCGATAGCTTACTAGTACCGCGAGGGAAAGTTGAAAAGCATCCTTAATAGGAGTTTAAAAGCACCTGAAACTATCTAGTTACGGGGAGGCAGGGCGTGAAAGGTATTTATACCAGCGTTCTGTCGTACGTCGTGAAGCACGAGCGAGGGAATTTGTTGTAGTGGCAAGGTTAACTGTTTTCAAGCAGGTAGCCGTAGGGAAACCAAATGATGCGCAGCTTTTGTGAGGCATCAAGTTAGTAGCTTTAGTCACTGCGACCAGACCTGAAACTAGGCGATCTAATCCTTAGCAGGCTGAAGCCGCCTCACAAGGTGGTGGAAGGCCGCAACTAGTGCTAGTCTATCTGCTTAGGTGACTTGGGATTAGGCGTAATAAGCGAATCGAGCCTAGTAATAGCAGGCTCCCCCTGAAATATCTCTCAGGATAGCCTTGTCTGAGAATGAATATGGTGTAGAGATACTGGTTAAGAAGTGTTGCCCCGAAAGGGGTAGCTTTTTTCCCAAACTCCGAATCTATGTTCTTCGTAGAAGACAGGAGTAGGGGCATTGGCGTAAGGTTAATGTCCGTAAGGGTAAGAACCCAGCTCTGTGTTAAGGCCCTTAAATGCCGGTTAAGTGTTAGCAAAGTGTGTCGTTGTTCTAAAACAGTGGGGAGGTAGGCTTAGAAGTAGCCATCCTTTAAAGAAAGTGTAACAGCTCACCCACCTAGACCAATGGCCACGAAAATGATCGGGGCTAAAACCGGCTGCCGATACACAGAAATCGTTTTTTGATAAAACGGTTTGTAAGGGGGTGCACGGATAGCATAGAAGTATCTACGTGAGTGGATATGGAGCTTTTCGTGATATGGATCCTCGCAATAGTAGTAACGATAGAGTCGTGAGAATCGACTTCGCCGAAAGGGCCAGGGTTTCTTAGCGCTTATTATAAGCTAAGAGTTAGTCGGTCCTAACTTAGCTCCTAGCTGGATGTCTAAGGAAAGGGAAACATGTTCATATTCATGTACTTTACATATAAGTTTGGCGACAAAAGATATTCTTTTGACGTATCGGGCTAGCTGCAGTCTTCTTTACAGAAGATCTAACAAAGATAGCTCTGTGGAGAGCCATAATGACGAGAAACAGAGTAAATTTGGAATGGCAGAAATGTTATAGCAAGGCCGGGTGCCCATGAAAAGAGAGAGTATTTGATTATGTAAAACCGTACCGAGAACCATGAAAGGTGCCCCTGGTTGAGAAGACCAAGGCGTATTGGGGGAATCGACTTAAGGGAATTCGGCAATCTAGCCCCGTATCTTAGGTATAAGGGGTGCCTGCATAGCAGTATGCAGGTTTCAATAACAAGTGGTGTCCGACTGTTTATCAAAAACACAGGTCTCTGCTAGCCAGCAATGGTTTGTATAGAGGCTGACTTCTGCTCACTGCGAGTAGGTGAAAATCTGTTTCAACGGATCTAAGCCCTCGTGAAGAGCGGGCCTAACTCTGAGGCTCTCACGGTAGCGTAATACCTTGCCGGTTTATTGCCGGCTTGCACCAATGAAGTAACGAGATTCCTGCTGTCCCTAGGTTGAGCCAAATGAACATATCTCGCTGTGTATACGCTGCGGACCTCCAACGGGAAGAGAAGACCCCACGGAAGTTTACTACAGCCTGATGT
>JAQVNZ010000017.1 GCA_028702895.1 Candidatus Iainarchaeum sp.
AGTGAAAAAATTGCTAGTATAATTGAGTTTAATATTAAAGATGGTTTTGAAAAAGCTTTTGAAGAATTAGAATCAGGAACAAAATTAAAACCAGTCGGAATATTATTTGATAAAATAGAAAAAGAACAAATTGATTTATTAAAAAATAAGTTTAAAGGTGCTTAATTTTTTATTTTTTAATTAGTGTTAATTTTTTTATTTGATTGCTAATTATTTTTTTTATTTGGTTGGTAATTATTTTTTTTATTTGTTTTTATTCATATTTTTTTCTGAATTTAATAGTTTTTTATTTTTTAATTTCATTTATTTTTTATTTATGATTATTTTTAGTTTCATTTGTATAATTTAATATTTTTTGTTTTTTAGTTTTAAATGATTTGCTTTTTAAGCATTTTCCTTTTTTATTTTCTTAATAATAAAACATTTTAGTATGTAAGTGAGGGGTGTTTATGGCTAAAAAGAAAAAAACAAGTTCTGCTAAAGTTCAAAAAGTAAAAGTTGAACGAGTTGAACAAAAAACAAGTATGCTTGAATCTTTTATTCCTAAAGATCAAAATGCTATTATTTCAATGGCGATAGTTTTGATTATTGGTTTAATTGTTGGAATGCTAATAACTTTTGGAGCGTTTTCAGTTGCGCCTGTAGCTGAAAATAATAATCAAACATTAAGCATAGATGTTAATGCTTTGACTTTAAAAGTAGAAGATTATTTGAATAATAATCTTGTAGTAGATAAATCAGTTATCGCAAAAATTGGTGAAGTTGATGAAATAGATTTAGGGATTTATAGATTATATTTCACTGTAAAAGAGGATGATGCTTTGGTTGGAGATGGCTTTGTTTATGCAACAAACAAAAGTTTGTTTTTAGGACAAATGTTTAATATGAATGAACCATTAGAAATACCTGAAACAAATGAATCTGAACAACAAGTTGAAACTCAAAAGGCAGATGTTCCAGATGCTGAATTATATATTTGGTCATATTGTCCATATGGTGTAACCGCATTAGCTCCGTTTTCAGAAGTTGCTAAAACTATTGGTAACGAAACTCAAATGAGCGTAATATTGTATTATGCTGGTCATGGAGAATATGAATTACAACAAAATAAAATTCAAGCATGTATCCAAGAAATAGATAAGGGTAAATATTGGGATTATGCAGAAACTTTTGTTGATCAAATATATCCTAAATGTGGTTCAACAAAAGACAAAGCTTGTGATTTAGAAGAATCAATAAATTTAATGGATTCACTGAATATTAATTCAAAAAATGTTCTTGATTGTGTTGAATTGAAAGGAGATGAATTGTTAAAAGAACATTCTGAAAAAGCAAAAGCAATGAGTGTTACTGGATCTCCATCTCTAGTAGTTAATGGTGTAAAATTAAATAACTTTAATAGGACTGCAGATGGTATGTTAGGTGTTATTTGTAATACATTTAATGAAGCGCCACAAGCTTGTTTGGCACAATTAGGTGATGACTTAGTTGTTTCAGGCGGAGCATGTTAAAATAATATAAATGAAAAGGCAAAAATGCCTTTTCAAATCTTTTTTTAATTTTCAAAAAATATTTATTCTAATATGTTATTAATTAATTGTGATTAAAAAAAATCTTTTAGAAAATATTTGCGATAACAAAAAAATTATTTTTGTTTTAATGCTAATAAACTTTTTAGCAGCAATTTATTCCATTACTTATTACCTTCCACAATTAGATCAAACAAATTTTTGGTTATGGTTATTTGTAATTGATTGTCCGTTATATTCTTTTTTATTTGGAATATTATTATTTTTTAAATTAAAACAAAAACATTTTCCATTAATAGGATTAATTGTAATAACAGGGTGCATAAAATATGCTTTGTGGACTTTGTTTGTATTATTTTTAATGAATAATATTTTTAATTCATATTTGATTACAATAAGTCATATTTTATTATTATTTCAAACAATTATTTTTTATAATTTTTTTGAATTTAAAATAAAACACGTTTTGTTTGTTATACTTTGGTTTTTGTTAAACGATTTTTTTGACTACGTTTTATTATTACACCCTTTTTTTGACACAAATTTATTTTTAGAAGTAAAAGTATTCTCAATTTTATCCAGTGTTTTTATTGTATTGTTTGTTTCTATATTTTTTCAAAAAAATAAGGCTTAATTTAATATTTTTTTTATTAATCTAATTTCTTAAAAATTAGGAAAATATATAAACTATTTCCCCTTTTACTTTTTAAGATAACATGTATTCAATAACTGGTTTAGGGGCTTGTCAAGAAGTTGGTAGAAGTGGATTTTTATTAGACTTTGGCGAAAAATTTTTACTTGACTATGGGTTAAAATTAAATCCAAAAGGAATTGAGTATCCTTTAGATGTTAATGCTAATATTAAAGCGGCAATAATTTCTCACGCGCATTTAGATCATTCAGGTTATTTGCCTTATTTTTATACTAAATCAGAAGCAATTAGTTTTATGACACAACCAACACTTGAAATCGCAGAAATTTTGTGGTTAGATTCTATTAAGATAGCTGAATTTGAAGGGTTAATGCCAAGGTATACAAAAAAAGAGGTTCAAAGAACTCACAAATACAATTTTATTAGTAATTATAAGAAAAAAATGCATTTATCTAATGACAATTCTTTAGAATTTTTTGATGCTGGGCACATACTAGGATCAGCTTTTGTAAAATTAACGCATAATGATAAATCTTTTTTATACACTGGTGATTTCAAAGCTACTGAAACACAATTACACGTAGGTGCGGATCTTAATGTAGGAAAATTAGATTATGTTTTAATAGAATCAACTTATGGTGATAGAGAACATCCAAATAGAAAAGATGTTGAAAGAAGTCTTTGTGAATCAGTTCAACAAACTATTGATAATGGTGGTTGGGCAATTATTCCAGCGTTTGCAGTTGGTAGAAGTCAAGAATTAGTTGACATTCTTACTGGATATGGTGTTCAAGCAGACATTTGGTTAGATGGTATGGGAAAACAAGTTGCTGATCTTTATATAAAACATTCTGAGTTAATAAAAAATCCTAAAAAATTAAAAGCTGGTTTAAGTCAAGTTAAATGGGTTACTGGAATCGGAGATAGGAAAAAAATTTTAAAAAAACCTTGTGTTGTAGTAACAACTTCTGGAATGATGAAGGGTGGTCCAGTAGTTGGTTATGCTCAAAAATTAATGAATGATCCTAATAGTAAGATTCATTTGTCTGGTTATCAAGCTTTAGAAACTCCTGGACGAATGTTACAAGATGAAGGAATGTTACCTTATGGTCCTGGTGAAACACCATTAAAAGTTTCGTGTAAATATGAAAAATATGTTTTAAGTGCACATCCAAGTCAAGAAGAAATGATTGGTGTTTTAAAAAAGTGGTCTCCTAAAAAAATATTTTTGGTTCATGGGGATAAAGATGTAATGCCAGTTTTTAAAAATAAGATTAAAGAGAGACTTGGTATTGATACTACTATTTTGGAATTAGGGAAAAAAATAGAGTTTGATTAAATTGAAAGAAATTGAAGTAAAAGTAATAGAAATTGATAAATCACGTGTTATAAAAAAACTTTTTGAATTAGGTGCTACTAAAATTGGCGAGTATGATATTAAAGCAAATCTTTTTGATGATATTAATAAAAAATTTAATGAAAAAAAACAATTAATTCGCTTAAGAGAAAAAGGAAAAGTGTTTATTACATTTAAAGATAAAGCTAGTAATGGTTTTGCAAGAGAAGCTGAAGAAATAGAATTTGAAGTTAGTGACTTTAATTTAGCAAAAACATTTTTAGAAAAAATTGGTTTAATAGCAAAAGAAATTAAACCTAAACATAGGACGACTTTTAAATTAAATGATGTATTAATAGAAATTGATGAATATGCAGAGATACCTGTTTTTTTAGAAATTGAAGCAAAAAACGAAGAAAAAATAAAAGAAATAATAAAATTATTAGATTTGCCAAAAGAAAATGTGAAAAATTGGAATGGGTTTGAATTATTTAAATATTATAACAAAGAATTATATGTTTAATAATATTAAAAATAATAAGGTTAAGAATAATAATTTGGTTAATAATTGTTTAAGGTTTTATTATGAGTTTTAAAAAATTTTGTCCAAAATGTGGTGATGAAACAGATATTTTTGTTGAAAATATTTGTGTTAACTGTTTTTTGAAAAAAAATAATTTATTTAATGTTGAACGAGTAAAAGTTTATTTTTGTAAACATTGTAAAAAATTATTATTAAATAATAAGTGGACTGATTTTAGTGATGAATCCATAGCTCAAGAAGTGGCATCACAAGTTAAAATAGTTCCCAAATTAGATAGCCCAAAAATTTTTGTAGAATTAGAAAAAAAATCTATTTTGGATTATAGTGCAAATATTAAAGTAGAAGGTTTTTTGGCAAATCAATTAGTTGAAAAATCAATGTTTATTAATTTTCAATTAAGAGAAACTACTTGCGATTCTTGCATGAAATTAAATGCGTCTTATAGGGAAGCAATTTTACAATTAAGGGCAAAAACTAAGCGTGATGCTAGTGCATTATTAGAGGTTGCACAAAATTTTTTAATAAAAGAAAGGGAAAAAGATTCTCTTAGTGGTACATCAAAATTAAGTGAATTAAAAAACGGTTATGATTTGTGGATTGGATCAAAAAAAGCTACCTCTAAAGTTTCACGAGAATTATCTAGATTGTATAAAGTTAGGCCAATAGTTTCAAAAAAACTTATTGGTGAAGATGATAATGGTGAAAGAAAATATCGCCATACTTTTTGTATAAAAATAGATTAATCTTTTGATTGAATTAATTTTAATGTATTATTTAAGTTTTTAAAAATATTTTTTTTATTGTTCAAAAATTTGTAATTTTTTTACTAGTTCTTCCATTGGCATGTTTGTTGTAATTAAAGGTATTTTTTCACTTTCAGCAATTTTTATTGCAATTGGATCAACTTCTTTTTTAGTAAAATCCCCGTGTAAGATTATTAGATTGGGTTTCATATCAGTGCTAAATCTGCCTACTTTAACCGCAATTAATGGGCTTCTACCGTTCTCTACGTGTCTAAATAATAATGCTCTATTAGGTGTTTTTCCATATAACATCATATATTCGTGAACTGGAACGTCTAGTATTACTTTTAATGAGTCAATAATAGTATATCCAAATATTTGTTCTTCTTTTAATTTATGTGGTAAACAAATAACATTTCCATTAATTTTTTTAACTAACTCCGTTGCTTTAATGCCTTTAGAAAATTCATGACTTTCAAATGCTTTACTTTCATCTTGTTTAAAATCTTTTTCAAGTTGTTTTACTACTTTTCCGCCCCTGTTGGTATCCATATCAATTAATGCTTTTACTAATCTTGAAATAACTGTTATGCCTGGGTTTTTTCTTCGTCCACCTTCATAATCACTAATAGTTGAAGATGAAACTTTTAAATGATTTGCAAGTTCGGTTTGATGTATTGCAAAAATTTCTCTCCATTTTTTCATTGAACCGCCAGGATCAGATGAAAGAGTAATCTCTCCTGCAATGGTCATTGAAAGTTTATCCATAACTAAATTAAAGAAAAACCAATTAAAAAAGGTTTCGTCAATTGTACATTTGGGTGTGTTAAAAAAATAATGTCATATTAAAACTTTTGTCGCACATATTTTTGTATGAGTCTTTTTTTAGAACTAGTTTTTAAACAAGTAAAAAAAATTCCGCTAGGTAAAATTACTACCTATAAAGAAATTGCGAAAGCGATTGGAAATAAAAATGCATCAAGAGCTGTGGGGAATGTGTTAAATAAAAATAGAGATTTTGAAAATATTCCTTGTCATAGGGTAATTAAAAGCAATGGAGAAATTGGCGGTTATATTAAAGGCCAAAAAGAAAAAAGAATTATTTTAAAGAAAGAAGGTATAAAAATAGTTAATAATAAAATAAATTTAACGGATTTTTTATTTAAATTTTAAACAGGCCCGTCGGGGATTGAACCCGAGTCTACTCATAACTTCTACTTTTAATATTTTACTTTTTTTAGGAGTGAGCTATACTATCCACTATACTACGGGCCTATGAAGATTTTTATTGTAAAAATGTTTATAATATTTGATTTTCTTATTTTTTGATTAATTTTGTGAGTATTATAGTTTAATTTGGTTTTATAATAAAAAAATTTTTGTGTTTAGTTAGTGGATTTTTATATGGTTATTAAATTTTTATTAATTAGTTTATTTTTTTATCGTTTTTTTAATAAGATTAAATAGTGTTCTTTTTCAAATGGTTCAATATTAATTGTTTGTTCTATTTCAAAAACAGATTCTAATTTTTTTAATTCTTTGTTTAAAGTAATTTCTTTTTTATCTTGTGAAATACTTTTAGTTTTTAGTGATAATATACAATAATGGTTTTTTTTCAAATATTTTGAATTTTTTAATAATATTTCGGTTTGATTTCTTTGAGAAATATCTTGAAATATTGAATCAACCATGGTTTCAATATATTCAGAATAATTTTCTGTGTTATTTGCATCACTTAATATTGGGAAAATATTTTCTCGTTTTTCTGCTAATAAAGTTAATTTTTGCATTGCAATACTGCTAATATCTACACAAAAAATAATTCCTTTTTCTCCAATAATATCTGAAACGTGGCTAACTGTAGTTCCTTCTGCTGAACCAAGGTATAACGTAGTAGAATTTTTTTTAAAAATATTTTTTTTTAAACCTTTTTTTATTCCTGCACAATATTTTGATTTAAACGGATTCCATTCTCTGTATTCAATATTTTTTTCACAAACTAATTTTTCGCCATATACTTTTTTACCGGGCATAATATTTTTTGTAAAAATTTTTCCATTAATCGAATAAATTCCTTCAAAAATTTCTTCCATAATAATTATTCCGAATTGTGTTTTATTAAATTTAAATATTAAAAAATATTTTTGTTAAATTATTTTATTTCTTCTAACTATTTTTTAGTTTTTATAATTTATTAACTTTTTTTTCAACTTCTTCTAATAAGTTTATTTCTGATTTTTTTCCAAAATAATCTAATTTCGCGGCAATACTTAATTTTCCAGCGATTATTCTTGCAGCTTTTCCTCGTTTTTGTTTAGGTAATTTTTGTAATAATGGGTGATTAAATAAGTGGCCATGTTTGGGACATTGTCCTCTTCTTTTTAAATGATTAAACAATGATTTTTCAGCACCTAAAACTTGTATTGTGGATGCAGGTACAAAAGCAAGTTTTCTTTTAGATCCTGCTGTTGCTAATAATTTCGCGGCTAATATTTCACCAGCAAGTTTAGAAAATTCAGGAAATTCTGATTGCATTTCGTCTTTAACAAATTGTGTTGCTTCTTCTCTTTCAGTTTCAAGATTATTTAATTCAAGTTTTAATTTTGTTAAAATTCTTAAAGCATTTCCTGTTGGGCTTCGTTTATCCCAATCTAAAACATTTTCTCTTAACAAATTACTAATTTCATCCAAATCTTCTATTAATTTTATAGTTTTTATAATATGAACTTCTTTTTCAGAAAGAGATTCTATAATCTGTTCTTTTGCTTTTTTTAATAATCTTTTCCTTAAATCATTTCTATCCATTTTAATCACTCAAAAAAATCTGGTTCGTTAAAAAATTTTTCTAATTTATTTAACAATTCCTTTTTATTTAATCTTATTTGTTTTAAAGAATCTCGTTCTCTAATAGTAATTGTATCATCTGTTATTGTTTGATGATCAACAGTAATACAAAATGGTACACCAATCGCATCTAATCTAGCATATCTTTTCCCAATGCTTCCTGATTCATCATAATATGTTCTAAATTTTTTTTCAATTTCTTTTTTTATTTCAATTGCTTTTTCTGGTAAATTATCTTTTTTTAATAAAGGTAATATTCCAACTTTTATTGGCGACATTTTTCTAGGTAAACTTAATACTGTTCTTTTAGCATCATCTCTTCTAAAAAATGCTAAATCGAGTAATGCGAAAAATGGTCTATCTACTCCAAAAGCAATTTCAATTATATTTGGTATTATTTTTTCACCATTTTCAAGTCTAATAGATAAATCTTGTTTAGAAAATTTTTGGTGTTGTGTTAAATCGTAATCTGATCGGTCATGTATTCCGCAACACTCTGTCCACCCAAAAGAGTTTAATTCAATTTCTAAATCCCATGCATCATCTGCATAAAAAGCTTTTTCAGTTTCCCAGTGTTGTCTTAATCTAATTTTTTCTTTTGGTATTCCAAAACTAATAAACATTTTATATGTTAAATTAATTGACCATGCATATGCTTTATTTTTTAAAATTTTTTTTTCAATAGCTTCTTTTAAAGAAATTATTTTTGGGGGTTTATTATTTTCTTGTAACTCTTGTGTCCATAATGGTAAAAAATCATTTTGTGAATCTTTGAATAATTCAAAATTTTCTTTTTGTTCTTTACTTAAAAAAATTTGTGCTTCTGCTTGGGTAAATTCTCTTTGTCGTAATAAATGTTGTCTTGGGGAAATTTCATTTCTAAAAGCTTTTCCAATTTGAAAAACAGTAAAAGGTAGCTTTCCTCTAAAAAAAGTATTGTAATGTTTGAAAGGTAAATAAGTAGTTGTTGCTGTTTCAGGTCTATTGTATGCAATAGTATCTAAGCCAATTTTTGTTTGCATCATTAAATTGTGTCTTTTTATTTCAAGTTCAAATCTACTCTTACAATTAGGACAAGTAATATTTTTTTCTTTTATTGTTTCTAATAATTCCTCATCTTTAAAAGAATCTGCTGCGATTTCTGTTTGTTCTTCAATTAATTTATCTGCTCTAAAGGAACTTTTACACTTAGAACAAATTACTACTGGGTCATTAAATCCATCTAGGTGTCCTGATGCTTTCCAAATTATTTGTGGTGAAACAATAGGATATTCTATTTCAAAAAAATTGTTATCAATGAACATGTTTCTTATATCGTTTTCAAGATTATTTTTCATTGCTTTTCCTAATAAACCGTAAGAATAAAATCCAGCTACTGGTTCGTATAATTCTGGTTCTGGCCCGTAAATAAAATCTTTTTCTGAAAGATATTTTGCTAAGGCTATTTGAAAATCTTTTTTAGTATTCATTATTATCAACTTTATTAATAATCTTAATTTAAGAAAGTAATAAAAATGCTATCTGGGCTTATTTTTTTATGGTGATTTAATGCGTGACATTAAGGATGTTAAGAAAACTCTTTTTGATTTTCTTGAACTTGATAAAATAAAAAAAGTATTAATCATTTCAGATAATGATGAAGATGGTTTAACTTCTGCTCTTAATGGAAAATTATTTTTTGAAAAAAAAGGAATATCTACAAAAGTTTTTTTTTATAATCACTCGGACCCAAAATTTGATTCTATTAATACAATATTTAATTCTTTTAAACCTGATAAAACTCTTTTTTTTGATTTGAATGAAAATTTTGTTTTTGACATTATGCAAAATATTGGATTGGCTTTAAAGGATTTTGTTGTTATTGATCATCATTTGGGTAATGCTTTGGTTAACATAACTCAAAATCATCTTATATTAAAACCAGGAAATTTTTCAAAAATAGATCCTTCAAAATATCCTGTTAGTAAAATGGTTTTTGATTTATTTGGGGGAATAGATTGGATTGCTGGAATTGGTGTTATTGGAGATTTTTCTTTTGAACAATGGGATTTATTTATAAAAAAAAGTTGTGAAAATATTTCGCTAAAAGAATTATTTGAATTAGCTGAAATTTGTTCTTGTATTGTTTCAATGCATGAAAAAAAAATTAATGATTTGTTTAATTTTTTATTTGAGACGCAAGATCCAAAAGCGCTTTTAAATTCAAGTTTTTCAAAATTAAATGGTGAATTTCAAAATATTTTATTATCTGAATTAAATAGGGTAAAAGAAGATGGTTTATTTTTTGATGAGCTTGATTTAATTTTTTTTAAAACAAAATCTAAATTGCCTTCAAAATTGAGTAATTTAATTTCTGTGAAATTCAGTAAAACTGTAGTAGTTTATTCTGTAGAAAAGATTTTTGTGAAATGTTCTTTTAGGCGACAAGATTTTAGAGTGAACTGTAACGAATTGGCAAAATTTTCAATAAACGGTTTTGATAATTCGTCTGGAGGGGGACATTTTCCGGCAAGTGCTGCTAAATTTCCAAAAGAATATTTAATAGAGTTTAAAAAAAACATTATAACTTATTTGGAAAAAAATTATTCTAAAAAATAGTTTTTCTAATTTGTTGTTTCAAAGATGTCTTTATTTTTTAATTTTTTTTATCTAAAAAATAGTCTAAATAATTTTTTTCTTTTTGGTTTTCGTTTTACTCTTGGATCTAAACCATTTTTTAATAATATTTTTGTCCAATTAGCTTTTAACCATAAATCTGATTTTTCTTGTATTTCTTTCCAACCTAATCTTTCCAGTTCTTTTTCAACAATTCTTCCTTTGTGAGGATATCTGTGTTTTTTTTCATGATTACTAGCAAAACCTTGAAAATAATGTGTTAATTCGTGCATTATAACATAATCTAAAATAAATTCGGGTGTTTCTATATCAAATAATAGTGGGTTTATTTCAATTAATGATCCGTATTCTTTAGTTTCAAGTGTTTTAATGTGTCCTAATGTTCGCTTCCATTTTTTCCCAGTTTTAACAACAAGTAAATTAGTGATTTCTTTTTCATAAAAATTTTCTCTAATTAAATTAGCAGTTTTTTTTGCTAAGTAAGTATCGTATTCTTTGTAAGGCATATTAAAAATTTAAAACCTAAAAGTTTATCTTTTGATTTGGTTGATTGTTTAATTTAGTTTTTTTTGATTTTTTTAATTTAATTTTTTTTGATTTGATTTTTTTAGTTAGTTGTATTTTTTGATTTATTTCATCTTCTAATTTCGAGGGTTGTGCTAGTTTTTCCAATATTTGTATTAATATTTATTTGATATGTTCCTGCAAATATTTTTTCTTTAGGATTTCTTTTTATTAAACAAGTTATTTCTCTTTTATGATTTGGTGCTACATTAGGGAATGTTGTATCTGGGCAGAAAATAATTATTTCTTTTGATTCTGAAATAACATTAAGGTCTATTGTGTGTGTTTGTTGAGTGTTGTTAATAATTGTTAAATTTAATTCAGCGTTTTCAGCTTGATTTTCCTTTAAATTCAACGGATTATTTCGCCAATTAACTAATATGTGTTGGCTAAAATCAAGGGGTGTTGAAAAAATAAATAAGATTGTTGCTAATACTAATATTAATATTAAAATTATTCCTATTATTTTCATATTCATTTTTGGAATGTTTATGTTAGGTAAACTTATTTTTGGTAATCTTAATCTTGGGCCATATATTGACATGATTAATTAATGTGTTTGGTTTATTTAAATTTTGTTATAAGATAATTTTTTGTAATTAAAATATTTTTTTGGATTAAATAGTGAAAAATTTAGTTTAAATAAAAATTAAAAATTTTAGGTTTAAATTTTTTTAGGGTAAAGTAAATAATTGATCATCTGTTGCTTTGAATAAATGTGCTCTAACTCCTGCATCAAGCCAAGCGTGGGCATAAGAAAAACTGGCAAGAGCAGTGTAAAAATCGCCTTTTTCTTTGAAAAATTTTCCATCCTCAAAATAATTTTTTGCCATTGAAAGAAAATCGTTAGCAATTTTTTCTTCTTTTTCACTTAAATTATTATTTTTTAATATTAATTCTAATCCTTTTTTTGTTAATGTTTCATATTTTTCAACTTTTTTAACAATATCATCCATTTTATCACTTTTTTAATTTAATAATTTTTTTATTGTTTCATTTTCTTTTTCATTTATTTTTCCTGGAATTATTATTGTTTGAGGAAAAATATTTTTTATATCTTCTGATTGAAAAATTTTTTCTTTGCCAAAAATAATTTTTTGTTTATCTCCACTCATTCCAATTAATGCAATATATTCTAAATCTTGTTTTTCTTTTCGTTTATTCATTATTTTTTCTAATATTTCTATTCCCTCTTTACAATTCATTAATCTTTTTGGTTTCTCATCTTTTTTAATATCAAGTAAACAAAGAGTGTGTAATCCAATTTTTTGGTTTTGTTTTAATTGATCATAAAATGTTTCGGGTTCAAAATCTTTTTCATGATAACAAATAGTAATCGTTCTTCCAAATTTATATTCATCTAATCCTGATTCTGCGATTGTGTTTGTGATGCTTATTCCGGGTATTATTTTGTATTTAATATTTTTTTCTTTTGCATCTAATAATAATTGTACATGTGTTGTTGCGGTTAAGGCGTTTCCAAATATTAATAAACAAATATTATTTTTCTTGGCACTTAATAATGCAGATTCAAAACCAGTTTCAATTTCTTCTCTTCCTAAAACTTTTATTTTTCTTTCAATAAGACTTTCAAATTCTTGTAATAGTCCTTGTGAATATTCTGATGTATAATTTTCTAAAAAAACTTGGTCAGAATTTTTTATAATTTCTAACGCTTCAATAGTTAGTTGTTTTGGTTTTAATCCAATTCCTATTAAATAAAACATTTTAATCAAAATATTTAAAGTTCGAAAGGTTTTAATAATAAAATTTGTCCTATATTTTGTGTTAATTTGTTAGTTGTATGTCAAATACTATTTGTTCTTTTGTTGGAGAAAATTGTCTTACTACTGCTTTTCTAATTATTTTTATTTTTCTATTTTGTTCATTTGCTGTTTCTTTTATTTGTTTTAAAGGCAAATCAAAATTTCCCTTTTCAATTATTTCATAAAAATGTATTATTCCCTTTGGCTTTATACAATAAAATGCTTCTTTTAAGAATTGATAACCAGTATGTGGTAATGGCATGGCTATTCTATGAAAATGTTTTGGGAATTTTTTGAATTGCTTTTTTACATCTCCTTTAATAAAAATAATTTTTTCATCATTTATTTTATTTAATTTTGCGTTCTTAATAGCATACTCGTGTCCTTTTGGATTTAATTCTATTGCAATTGCTTGTTTCATTTTAGAATTTTTTGCAAATACTATTGGGTATGGTCCAACACCTGAAAACCATGCGCCTACTATTTCATTTTCTTTTATTTCTTTAGCAATTCTTAATCTTTCGTTACTTAACCTTGGTGAAAAAAATACTTCTCCTAGGGGGATTTCTAATGAACAACCACTTTCTTTGTATAATGCGATTTTTTGTTTTTTTCCAGAAATAATTTTTACTTTTTGTATTCTAAATTTTCCTTCATGATTACTTTCTATAGAACAAATTGTTTCAAACCTGGGTTGTATTTCTAATAGCGTATCACAAATTATTTTTTTTTGTTTTTCAAGTTCTTTTGGAATTTCTATTATTGCAATATTTCCAAACGAGTCATATGCTTTTGGTGCGAATTTAAAATCTTTTTTTGATAATTTATTTTTTAAAGCTTCTTTTAGATTTTTAGGTTGTTGGTTCATAAAAAAATAATTGTGCAAAAACTTAAATAAACACTACTTATGATTATTATATGGATTTTTTTTATGAATTCTTCGTAAAACCAATGGTTGTGCCAGGTATACAAGGATATAATTTAGTAAATACACTTGTTTTTATATTTTTATTAGTCTTTGCTTGTGCAATAATTTACAAAAGTCTTGGAAAAAAAATAATTTTTAATCATGATTTTTTTATTTCAATGTTGCCTTACATTTTTTTTGGTGTTTCTTTAAGAGTAATAATGCATCAAATAGAATCTGGAAAAATTATTATTCCTTATATAATAAAAACGGCTAATCCGTTAGAATTAGGGTTTTGGTTTTTCACCCCAGGCATATGGTTTTTAACATTTTTTTTGGTTATTGTTGGATTGTTAATTGGAAATATTTTTGGAAAAATTGATGTGAAAAAAGTTTTTGCATTTGGGTTAGTTATTTGTTTAATTCCTGTATTATTTAATTTTTTGAATTATAATAATTGGTTTTATTTTATTTTAACAGGAATAATTATTTTAATTGTTGCCACAGGTATTTTGAAATTAATAAATAAATATTCTTCTTATAAAATTCTAGATGATAAATTAAATTATTTTATAATTTTGGGTCAAGCAATTGATGGTATTGCTTCGGCGATTGCGGTGACTTTTTTTCCATTTTCAGAACAACATGTTTTTTCAGCAATTTTAATTGACATTCACCCAGTTTTATTTATTGTAGTAAAAATTATCATCGCAGTTTTATTGTGCTGGAGTTTAGATGATTATTCAAAAGAAATAAAAGATAAAAATTTAATATTTTTTATTAAAACAGTTATTGCAATTCTTGGTTTGGCAACTGGGTTAGGGAGTTTGTTAAAATTAGGAATAATCTAAAAACACGAATTTTGGGACAGTGCCTTTAACCTTTAAAGGATTTTGTTTTAAAAAATAAATATTATTAAAATGGTTTTAAAAAATGGTTTTGAATTTAATTTTTTTAGGTCCACCTGGTGCGGGCAAGGGTACTGTTGCTCAAGCAGTTTCTGAAAAATTTGGATTAACTCAAATTTCTACTGGTGATTTAATTAGAAGTGAAGTTGCTAGTAATTCTATTTTAGGTAAAAAACTTTCTATCATAATTAATAATGGTCAATTAGTTAGTGATGATATTGTTGGCGAAATGCTTGAAAAAAAATTAAGAGAATTATCTTTGATTAGTGATTATGCTGGCACAATTTTTGATGGGTTTCCTAGGACACTTGGCCAAGCTCCAATGTT
>JAQVNZ010000060.1 GCA_028702895.1 Candidatus Iainarchaeum sp.
TTGTTCCAGAATTACAACTGCCTTCCACATAGATTCTTCCAGTGTAACCGCCACTAAAAGAAATTGAAATCATTCTGCCAGCAATTCCACCAATATTAGAATCTGTTAGTCCAGATATTGTTCCATTATTTGTTGAATTTTTTAAATAAGCAATATTTGGTGTTAGTGCTGCAGAAGGTACCATTGAACCAACTAAACCGCCTGCAACATAACCACTATTTAAATTACCATAATTTTTAGAATTATTAATTGTACCAGAAGTTTGATTAACTGCAATCCCACCAACATCACCACCAGACAAACTTGTTTTATTAGTAGCATTATTTATATTTCCACTACTGTTTACCACTATTCCCCCAATATTTGAACCAGTATTAAAATTAATAGTAGTTGGAGAATCAAACGTAACATTTTCAATATTTCCACTATTACTTTGAGCTATTCCTCCAAAATCCACATTTATTGTTGATATAGTTTTTCCTGTAAGCGTAAAATTCATGTTTCCTTTAACTATTGAATTTTTTAAATTATTTTGACTACCAATACTATTTACTAGCCCTGAAAAAGTGTTTTTTGCACTACTACTTGAATTTATATTTGCAATAAAAGTAATATTTTCAACAGTGATATCTAAAATATTTGAATTACCTGACTCTAAAGTAGTAGCTAGTGGTGCTGCAAAAAAACTATTAGACTTTGCGTTTGGTGTTGAAAGAATAATATTATTTAATTTCAAATTTTTTATTATAGTTCCAGTTCTAACTGTTTTGAACAAAGATGAACTAAAATCTAAATCTCCTGAGTATTCAGGTTGATCAACTATTTTTAAATTATTAATACTATACCCTTTACCATCAAATAAATTTGCTTTTGTTGTTGAACCATAACTAGGTATTGGTAAGAAGTTACCAAAACTAGCACAATCAATATTTTGTGTTAAATAATAATTCCAATCAGGATGTTCCCTTATTCTACTTAAATGATTACAAGTGCTAAGTCCATAACTTGGTAAACTGGGATTAGAAAATGGATCATTAATTAAAGTAATTGTAATTTTTGTTTTATCTTGCATCGAGGTTTTTGTTATAGTTTGATCTTCATAATTATTAATATGAATATTAAGTTCTAAATTTAGTTCTAATAAATTTTCAGTTGAAACCTCTTCAATAATTATTATTGCTGGGTTTTCTGTCAATGTTGTTTTTAATTGGGTTTTTGGTATTGAATTACTTGAATAATTTAATTCAATATTTGTTGCATTATTTCCTACATTTATTAAATTATTATTTTGTGCGTCAAAAAGTTCAATATTAATATTAATCGGAGTGAATTTTTCTTCAAAAACATTTAATGTTGGCATATTGTAATTAGTTATATTCCAATTATCTGTTGACCATTCAAGCGTTGTTGGAATTTCAAAATAGTATTTTTCTAGTTCATTGTTTGTTTTAATACAATTTACATCTGAATTATAATAGCAAAAATTTTGTCCTGAAAGAGTAATGTCATAATATGAATTTGTCATAGTTAAATTATTAGGTGTTCCACTCAAAACTGCTGTTAACCTTGGTTTTCCTACTAACCCGCCTGAATATGATTGCGTACTATTTACTGGACTAATTGAAAAAGAATTAATTATAATCCCGTTTGATTCTCCACAAATTCCACCAACTGAAGTTTTTCCAATTATATTTCCTGTAGAATATGTGTTTGTGATTTTTCCTGATGCTTGTCCTGTGATGCCTCCAATAGAATTACTTGTTCCAGTAACATTTCCTGTTGTATAAGAATTAGTAATATTACCATCAGGGTAAGAGGATCCAGTTAATCCTCCAATAATTGATGCTCCATTCACATTTCCAGTTGTGTATGAATTTATTATTGAACTCCTCAAACTCCCAGTTAATCCACCAGTAATAGTTTGTCCTATTGTGTTTCCTGTTGTATATGCGTTGGTTATTGTTCCCCAAGAATCTCCTGCTATTCCTCCAACAACATCTGCGCCCTTAGTATTTCCTGTTGTATATACATTGGTGAGTGTTCCCATTGAAATACCTACTAATCCACCAACATAATCATCTCCAATTATATTTTGGTCTTTTAATCCAAGATTTGAAATAATTGAATTAGAAGTAATATATCCCATTAATCCAACGCTTGATTCGTTAGGTCGATTAATATACAAATTATTAATAGCATAATTGTTTCCGTTTAAATTTCCACTAAATTGAGGTTCATAATATTTTTTACCTATTGGTTTCCATCCCTCGCCATTGTTCCATTCTTGTGTTTCACTTGCATCAATATCATTTATTAAAATATAATTTCCATCCATTTTTTCGCGAATTCTGTTTAAATCCACTAGTGTGCAAATTGGAATTGGGTTTTTATTAAAGTCACTACAGTTTCCTATTTTTTCTTGTGTTGGTGTTGTTGGCGGTACCATAGTGTTTGTTTCGAGTGCAATTTTTGAAATTGTAGCATTTCCTTCTACGGCAGTGATTTGAATAGTGGTTCCTGTTTCTATTGTTGTACTTAAATCACAATCATTTTCTAAACAAATTAATAAATTTTTTCCTTTGCTTTGTAATTCCTGTATTGTTATTGGTTCTCCATTGTAGGTGTAATTTTCTGTTGAACCGGTTGGGATAAAATATTCGTTTTGCATTTCTGCTTTTTGTTGTTCTAAGGGATTAAATGTGTCTTTTGATTTTGGCGTGTCTATTGAACTTGTTAAACTAACCAGTGCAATAATCAAAATCGCGACAACTAATATTGCTGCGCCAATAATAAGTAAATATTCTATAGCACCTTGTGCTTTTGTTGAATTCATAAATAATAATAATACAATCTTTTTTGACTTTATATTCTTTTCTATTTTTTATTAAATATTATTTTTATTCTCATTCATGTCTGCAAACAACATTAAATGGTTCTTTGTGTAAATTATTATCAAAAATTATTTTTGGTGTAAAATTAAATTGATAATTTGTGTTAAGAATATTTTCTTCATTAATTTGTGTGTTCCATTTAGAATTAATTTTTATTTGAGTATTATTTTTTGTTTTAATAAAACAATCCATTAAATGTGCGTTTTCAAAGATTTTTGTTGGACTAGTATTTGATTCGTTTGTTAATGGAATGTTTAGAATTAATGTTGGATCGTATGTTCCATCAAATATTTCGTATAACTTACCTTGTTCAAATATTATAATTTTTGGGATATTTAGTCTTTCATCAATTAAAATTCCTTTAAAGTTAGTTGGTAATTGTTCGATGTCTCGGCAAATATGTTTTTCTAAAATATTTATTTTTTTCTGGGTTTTATCTGGGATTAAATAAAAATTTACTTGTTCGCTTAGAGACGGATCAAATCTTTTTATGATTGAAAAATTATCTGATTCTATATTATTTATTGCTTCTGTACTAAACAAAAAATTAATTGTTTGATTAATTTGATATTCTTGTTTTATTCCTTTTAAATAAGTGGATGGAACTTCGATAAAATATTTTAATAAATCAGTTTTGAAATCAATTGGGTTAAATAATAAATTAATTTCATTATCTTTTATTTTTGCACTGATATTTGATTTTGACTCATTATAAAGTATTATTGATGGGTCTGCGAATAAGATTTGTTTTGAATTTCTTAT
>JAQVNZ010000018.1 GCA_028702895.1 Candidatus Iainarchaeum sp.
AAAACAAGAATATTTAATGATAAAATAATAAAACAAATTAACATATTTTTTTTAGAATCTTCAAAAATATAATTTATTAATCTAATAATCAAAAAAATAAAAATTAGAATTGCTAATAATAATAATAGCGAACCATTTTGAAGAGACAATTGTGTAACACCAATAAATGTTGCAACAAAAACACTTGCAAAAGAACAAATTATTCCTAAAAAACCAACTAGTATTTCAAAAAAAATGAATTTTGAATCTTTAATTTGAATTTCAACAGTATCCAAAATATCGCTATCCACTAAATCTTTATCCATGTAAAATTTTAGTGCAAAAGTAGTATTTATTATTAACTTTAAACAAAAAAATCAAAAAAAATAAATAAACGTAATATTAAAAAAATTAATTTAAAAAAAATGAATTAAATAAAAAAATTAATTAATCAAAATAATTTAATAAAACTAAATATTTTAATAAATCAAAACAAATAAATTAAAACAAACAAATTAAAACAAATAAATTAATAATTAACCTAAAAAAATCAATCAAACTAATCCAATATTTTAATTAAAAATACTTAATAAAAATAATTTTATTTGGTTATGAAAAAAATTCAAAAATATGGCAAAATAATTCATTTAAAAACATCCTTTTTAAACATTGCGTATTGCTTTTATATTAGGTTTAAAAGCAACGCTTTTTGACTTGAAAAAGAAATCGTCGAAAAAGAAATTTTTTGACAAATGGGGTGTTATTTTGAAATATACTGTAGTTAACATGGTTGCATCTGCTTCTATAGACCAAATGCTAGATCTTTATTCTCTTGCTGTTGGAATACCAAATATTGAATATGAACCAGAACAATTTCCCGGAGCAATACTAAAAATAAAAGAACCCAAAGTATCAATGCTTTTATTTAAAAATGGTAAAATTATTTGTTCAGGTGCAAGCAACGAAAAACAAATAGAACAAGGAATTAGAAAAGCAAATAAAATGATTCACGATGTTCAACCAGATGTTAAAATAAAAAGAAACGTTGAATTTGAAATCGTTAATTTTGTTGCAACAGCATCACTAGACATGAACCTAGATTTATTCGAAGTTGCAATGAACCTTGATAACGTTGAATACGAACCAGAACAATTCCCCGGAGCAATATTACGATTAGATGAACCAAAACTAACATTCTTATTATTCAAAAATGGGAAAATGATTTGCGCAGGAGCAAAAAAAGAATCACACTTAAAAAAAGGATTAAAAATAGTAGAAGCAATGGTACTAGCAAAAACTAGTGCTAAAAAAGAACCAAAGACAAAGAAAACAAAAAAAAATAAAGAAGAATAATTACTAATTATTTGGCCTTTGAAAAGAGGCCAAAAGAAACCTTTTTAAATACTCTTAAAAGAAATAATTATGAGGCGGTCATGCCACGAGGGATACACCCGGACCCATTCCGAACCCGGAAGTTAAGTCTCGTTGGGAATGGCTTGGTACTGCTCTTTGTAGTGGAACCGGTCGCAAGCTGCCTCGCTTTTTGTAAAAAAAATTTTTTAATATAAAACAAACTATTTTCTAAATAAAAAAAAATTAATTTTAATTACTGCTAGTGCTATTACAAAAATAGCACGAACATGCCTCGTCTAATCCTGGCGAAACAGGATGTCGCAAGCTGCCTCGCTTTTTGTAATTTCTCATTTTTAACAAAAATCACATTTGAAGATATGTTTTTATTATATTTAAAACAAGTATTAGTATGCAACTTAAAGCAAAAAAAATATTACCTCTAAAAAAACAAATTGTTAAAAAAAATAGTATAAAAAAAACTATTGCTAAAAAAGCTATTACAAAAAAAACTTTTGTTACATCCCTAATCCATTCTCGCGCACAACAAAATATTAAACGAGCAAATCTTGAAAGAATTAGTATAATCAACCAACTCATATCCAAGGGTAAAAGAGTTGTCGTTTTTGTACCAAAAGAAATTAATAAAATAGAAAATGAATATTTAAAACAAATTACTAAAAAAAGAAATGTTAAAATAATTAATGTTGAAAATAATAGTCCCTATAACACGGCTTGGCAAAGAGATTCGTTTACTAAACTAAAATCAAGATATTATAACAAGGATAGGATGCGAGATATTAGAGCAAGAGTACCAGAACAATTAAGACGCTATTTTGGAGAAGGCGGAAGAGTAATTGACTTAGGCACACTAAAAGGAAAAAAAAGCATAATTGTATCTAATACAGTTAAAGAAAGTGGTAACCCTAGAATAGAAAAAGAGATTAGAGAAGAAATTTCTATGCTAAAAAGACAAGGATATAACGTGTTTGAATTACCAGGACATGATTTTAGCCCACATGGTAGAACAGGCAACCCACAACTAAAAAAAGCTTGGTTTGACCACCTAGATGTATTTGTAAATTCTATTCCAGAAAAAAAAGTTTTATTAGTTGACCCAGATTATTTGAAAAAAAATTATTCTAACATAACAGGAATTTCTAAAGCAACTGGATTTAAAATAATTAAAATACCTCAAAAAGAAAAGTATTCTTATCCTGCAAATTTTTTGAATATTGGTAATGGAGAAGTAATTGTTAATTCTGATGCAAAACAAACAATTAATTTATTAAAAAATACGGGCGTTAAAGTATTTGTTAGTCCTCGTGCAATTAGAGAAAATCTTACAATGAGAGGGAGCATTGGTTGTTTTGTTAATGTGAATTAAAAATAACACATTTTTTAAACTATAAAAACAATTAATATACTATAGAATAATTAATAAAAAAAATAAATTTTAAAATTATTAAAAAATAAATTTTGAGTGAGATGATTTGTATGAATAAAACAATTTTTTTGATTATAGGATTAATTTTAATAATGCCTTTTTTTATTGGCCAAGAAAATTTTTCTTTAAATGTTCAAAATAAACTTAATATTGAAAATAATATTATAACCAATTTTGAAATAGATGCAAATACTTTACGCGAATCTAGAATAATCGAATTATCAAAAGATGGTGCTAATTTAAGAATTAATCAATTAAAAAGAGAAATTATTAGAAGCATGCAAGGCGCAACAGAAGTAATAGTAATTAATATTGACAAAGGCGAAGATTATAATGAATTAAAAATTATTTATGAAGAAATGAAACTTTTAAAAGAACAAATTTTAGAACTTAAAAAAGATTCAAATAATATTTTAGTAGAATTTGTTACTATTAAAAAAGAATTAATTGATTTAGTAAAAGAATTTAAATTTAATACTCAAAATAATTTAACTTTAAATGAAAAAGAAAGAATTAGAAATAGGTTAAATGATAATAACTCATTAAAACAATTAAATAACCAAATAAAAAATCAAATTAATAACGTGAATTCTCAAACTATTAAAACAAAATTATTAGACTTAAACATGATTGATGATTCTAATTTAATATCCAATAGTAGAACAAATGAAATGAATAGTAAACAAATAAAACAAGCTTTAACAATAAAAATAAATGCAAAAATTTCTATTAAAGATAATAATATGTTAAATGAAAAAATTATGCAAAATGCTAGTAAAATAATTAATAAAAAAATTAGTATTGCAGAACAAATTAATTCAAAATTCAAACAAACTCAAAAAGAATTAACACAAAAAAAGATTCAAAATATTAGTGGAGAATTAAAAGAAAAATTAGAACAAAAAATAATGAATAAAAATAAGATAGTTGAAAACATAGAACAAAAATTAAACAAGAATAATCAAAGAACAATAAAATAATTTTAATAAAAATGAATTTGAAAAAAAAGATTTTTTTGATGGAGGAAATATAATGAGAAAAATAATAATATTATTAATTATAATGCTTTTAAGCGGATTATTATTTGGATGTATTCAAGAACAAACAAGTAATGCTGACCAAAATTTAGATGCAAACAAAATGGCGGATAACAGTCAAACTGATTCTTTTGATAATACTGTTCAAAACCAAGAAATTATTGATGAAATAATAAAAGATATAGACGAGTCAATTGTAGATGAAGACGAAGTTTATGTTGGCGAAGTTTACTAAAAATGATTTTTTTTAATAAAAATTTCTTTTTTTATGAAAACAATATATTTTTAAAATTTAAAAAACTAGTTTATTATAATGAATTTTAAAAAATTTTTTGAACCAAGTTGGAAAAAACTAAAATGGTTTTTTGTAATCTTTTTTATCGCACAATTATACGTTTATGTAATCATGCCTTTTATTCCAACAATTCTATTACAAGGGTTCATTAATTTTATTCTAAATCCAACAACACTATTATTTGAGTCCAGAATAGTAGAACCAGAACTATCAAAACCAATAATAATTACGCTAAACGCCATGTGGAATTATTTTTTAGCAACAATAATCTCAAAAGAACTTGAAAACAAAAAATAAACAATTATTTTAAACCAAATAATTTTTTTTAGAATAATTTACAAAAAAAATTTCAGAGTTATGTTTTTAAACAAAACAATCTTTATTTTTTAGGTGATTGTTAATGGCTAAAATAATTCAAAAACATAATGAGTGTATTGGTTGTGGAGCATGTGCTGCAATAGACCCTATTAACTGGGAAATGGTTGGAGACAAAGCAATCTTACGCGGAGCGGAATTAAAAAACGGGATTTATGAAAAAAAATCTGATAATGTTACATTAAGTAAAGACGCAGCAAACGCTTGTCCAGTACAATGTATTATCATTGAAGAATAATTTTTTCAAAAAAAGGATTTTATTCAAACAAATGATATTTTTAATGTTTGCGTAAAACAAATAATTAAGATTAATAGTTAAAACAAATAATTAATTGTGATATAATGAATCTTTTAGAAATCAAACAACAAATTTTTGATAATAGAAAAATGTTATTTGCGTTAATAATAATATTTTTTCTAGCAATTTCTATTAGAAGTAATCTAGTTAGATTTGAAGGAAATTATTTATTTGAACCAGACGCATATTATCACGCTAGACTAGTACAAGACATAGTTACAATTGGCCACATTAACCCAATTGATCCTAACGTTTATTATTTTGTTGAAGGCGGAATGCCACATTCAACTCCAGAATTACAACACTATATAATGGCAGGAATGTATTTACTATTATCTTTAGGCGTTTATAGTAAAGCTACACTTGCATTTACAATACAAATTGCCCCAATATTATTTGGAGCACTTATTTCTTTAGGAATGTATTTTTTAGGAAAAGAAATTTTTAATAGTAAAAAGATTGGTTTAGCAACTGGGTTTCTAACTGCTATTTCTCCTGCTTTTGCTTATAGAACAATGGCTGGTGCAGAGGGTAATGATTCACTTGGTTTTATTTGGATGGTAATTGGATTCGTTTTCTTAATACGTGCAATAAAAACAAAGGATTTGGATAAAAAAGAATTAATTAATTCTGGTTTAGCAGGAATATTTTTTGGTTTAATGGCTATTACTTGGAGAGCTAATATTCTAATACCATTAATTTTAATTCCTTCAGCAATGGTAATGTTACTTTTTATTAGTGGTAATGCTAAAAAAGAAAAGAAGATTACTAAGTCAGAACCATTTAATTTTTTAGTAAAAATAGTTATTTCTTTAGGATTATACACTATTATTTCCACATTATATGGAATGATCTCAGAAGGTTATGCTAGTGTTTGGTTTGTTTCACTTGCAGGAAGCATTGCTGGTGTCGCAAGAACTACTCCAGAAATAGTTTTAATTGGAATTAGTATTATAGCCCTTGTTTTTATTGGAATTTGTTTCTTTTTCTATAATGCGAAAAAAGATATTAAACAATTGGCTCCAACAATAGCAATTGCAATATTATATATTGGATTAATTGCAATGTTAATGATTTTTGTTATCGAACCAGATTTTTTTTATTCAGGAGAAGGTAGGCAAAGTATTGGTTCACTAGTAGGTGAAGAGAGTTTAGGAAATTCTTCTTTTTCAATAAAATATAATTCATTAATCATACTACCAATAATAGGATTATTTGTTTTCCCTATTAGCTTATATTTTTTTAAGAAAAAAGATTCTCATACGCAAATCCTATTCTGGTTTTGGGCAATAATAACACTTTTTATGGCATGGTATAAATTAAAATTCACTTTCTTTTTTGGATTAGGTTTAGTTGCAGGAGCCGCACTAACTTGTTATATTGTATTAGAATTATTAAAAAAATATGAGTTAAAAGGAATTGAGGGAAAAACAATTATTTTAACAACAATTTTCTTACTAATACTTGGTATTAGTGGAGCTGACATGTACTTAACACAATTTGCACCATTTGCTAATTCTAGTCCTTATTGGATTGATACAATGGATTGGATGCAAGAGAATACTGATGTTAACGCAAAATTTTTTAATTGGTGGGGAGATGGTCACCAACTAGCATTTGTAACTGAGAGAAAATTTTCAGTAGATAATAGAAACGCTTCTGGATTTGGTAATAGAGCATATGCTGAATTTAATATTACAACTGATGTTAATAGAGGTTATGAAATTGTTACAAAAGAAATTGGAGCAGAATATATTATTTTACCATCAGATAATTTTTATTCAGGACCAACATTTGAATTTTATGTACAAGATTCAGTGGATAATAAATATACTCAAAAATATTATGATTTTCAAACAAGAATACTTGATTGTGTGAAAACAGAACAAGGAATGAATTGTCAAGGAAATAATATTTCCCAAGAACAATACGATGGACTGAATGATTCATGGAAGCAATTGCCTAGCGATTTTTATAATGGTCAAACACCAATTTATTATTATGCTGGCGAACAACAATTAATCATGCTTGGTCAAACTTATAATAATACTAATCTAGCAAAAATTTATTTTAATTCAATTGAAACAAAAGATTTGTATGAAGAAGTTTATTCTAATAATGGAATGAAAATATTTAGAGTAAAATAATTTTGTTTTGAAAATAGGCTATTTTAAAAATAAATTAAAACATTTTTTTTATTACATCTTTTAAATTATATTCATATAATTCTTGGTTACCAATATAAATTATTTTTTTTCCTCTTTCTAAAATTTGTTGTTTTGTTAAATTATATTTTTTTATACAATCTTTAATATCTTCCCAATCCCTGTCATTTAATCTACCGATTTTTGTTACTATTATGTCAATTGGGTGAATGGAATATAATATTATATTTTTAAAACTAGTTTTTATTTTAATTGCTTTTTTAATATAATCTAATGGCAAATGTTGTGAAAATATTTCTCCATTACAATAAATATCAATTTTGTAACCATGAATTGTCTTTTTTAGTGCTTTATTAAATTCTTCGAAATCATTTGGTTTTAAATTAAAATCAATATCTTTTGTAGATGCTTTTAAATCTAATAAAGTCATGCCAGTTCCACCAACCGCGAATAATTCGATTTTTTTATTTAAATTAAAATCTATTTCTTTTATTAATTCTAAAAGAGGTTCTTTTGGAATATTTTCTTTTAACAATAAATCACCTTTAATAAATTTTCTAATTTTTTATTTTTAATAATTTTTTTAACATCATTTTGATCCAAATATTTTTTTGATAAAAAGATTATTAATTCTGGATTAAATTCATTTTCATTTAACAATTTTGTTAAAGCAGTTTTTTGTCTAGCAGTACCAGTTAATAAAGTTGAAATTATTATTTCTTCAAAACAAAGTTCTTTTGTTTTTTCTTCTTTACCAAATTCAGAATAACCATATTTTGATAAATTATATCTTAATTCACTTTCGTTTAAATCGTTTAAATAATATTCTTTTTTAATCAATTTTTTTTCAAAAAAAGTATTGCTAGTTAATTCAAAAAAATATTCTTGATTAGTTAAAATTAGTTTGTTAGAAAAAAAAGATAGGATAGTTTGATTATTAGCATTTAATAATTTTAAAAAATCATTATTTTTTAAAGCTAAACAATCAATTCTAATAGAAAATTTTTTTGATATTATTCCACATTTTTTTAATGTAATCAACGGATTTTTAGTTAATGCGAGTAATTCAATTCTATTTAAATTAAAATTTTTTTGTGGATTTGACATTAATATACAATCAGAATCAATGTTTAACAATTCTAATAATATTTTTTCAAACGAAGTATTCTTTTCTAAAAAATCTATTTTTTTTAGTAATTCTATAGAAGCTAGTCTAGAAATTGTTTTAGAATTAGCATAATTTAAAGAAATTATATTAGATTTTCCAATTTTTTTTATTAAAATTAAATCTTCTTTTTCTAGTTGCATTATTTTTGTATAAGTATTTTTATAATCTCCACTAAAACCATTTTCTTTAAGTTTTTTAGAAATACCTGTAATTGAAATAAACCCTGTTTTTGTAAAAAATAATAAATCTAAAATAATACTACCAAAATCCATAAAAATCACTAAACATATAATCTTACCATAATATTATGGTAGTTATACCATATTATAAATATATTTGTTAGCATAAACAAAATTTAATAACATTTTAAATAAACTTTTTTCAACAATTATTTAAAATAATAAATTTTATCGAAAAATTGTTAGAAAAAATAATTTTATCAAAAAATTGTTAAAAAAAATAATTTTATCGAAAAATCGTTAGAAGAATAAAATTATAAAGAAAAAATAACTAAGTGTTATTATGTTTGAAATAATACCTTTTCTAATATCATTAATATTTGTAGTAATATTATTTCCGCCTTTCATAAAACGAATGTATTCCCAAGGTTTTGTTGGAAAGGACATGAATAAGTATGATAAGCGAAGTGTTGCTGAATTAGGTGGAGTAATCGTTTTCTTGGGTTTTACGCTAGGATTATTTAGTGCAATATTTTTAGCAACTTATTTTGGGTTATTTAATATTAAATTAGATTTTTTGTTAGCTGGTTATTCTACTATTGCAATAATTGTTTTTGTTGGATTAATAGATGATATTATTGGTTGGAAAAAAGGAATTAAACAATGGCAACACGCATTATTTCCAATACTAGCTGCATTACCATTAATGGCTATTAGCATTGGTAAAACGAGTATGAGCATACCTTTTTTTGGTTTAATTGATTTTGGAATATTTTATTCACTATTAATAATCCCAATTGCGATCACTGGTGCTAGTAACGCATACAATATGCTTGCTGGTCTAAATGGTTTGGAAGCAGGACAAGGAATTATTCTAACTTTGACTCTTACAATAATAGCTTTTATAAGTAGTCAAACAACTGCTATGATTCTAGGAATAGTAATGATTGGAGCGTTATGCGGGTTTTTGTTATTTAATTGGTTTCCTGCAAAGATTTTTGGTGGAGATTCTTTAACTTTAATGGTTGGGGCTAATCTGGCTGTAATGAGTATTCTTGGTAATATGCAAACTTTTGGAGCAATATTGTTTACGATTTTTTTCATTGAATTTTTAATTAAAGCAAAACATAAAATGAAAAGCGAGTGTTTTGGAATACCCACAAAAAATGGTTTACTTACAGCTAATCCTAAAGGTGGTTCAATAACACATTTTATTTTAAAATTTAAACCTATGAAAGAATGGCATTTAACAATGACAATATTGTTTTTACAAGGAATTGTTTGTTTAACAGTGTTAGGAATATTTTTTTTGATATAAAACTAATCTGCCCTGGCAAATAACTTAAAGAATATTTAAAAACAAAAATAATTATTATTAATTAGAATGTCTCATTTAGAAATTATAAATTTTAAGAAAAAAAAAGTTTTAGGCGTTCGTCCAAAATGTTTTTTAATAACAGAAATAAACTTTGATGTTAATAACAAAAAACCCATTGATTTTTGTATATTATTAATTTTTTATAAAAAAGAAAAAGTATACGAAATTATAAAGTTTGATGGAAAACATAGTTTTTGCCATGTTCACAAATATTTTGAACAATTAAACGATAAAGGACAAAATTGTTTGCCTAGTCAAATAAATTCAACTTCAATTCAAATCTTTAAAACAGATGTTTTGAGTAATTGGAAAGAATATCTAAAACAATATAGAAAAAAATATAAAATTTAAACAATAAGCTTATTAACATTTATGTTAATTAACATCTATGTTAAGTGATTGTTATGAATGATAATAAATTATATATAATAATTGGCGGAGATTTTGACAAAGACTTTAATGATTTATTAAATGGAAAAATTAATCCAAAAAAACACTCTCAAAATATTATTTATTTAGATTCTTTTAAACAATTAAACGAATTATTATCCCCTTCAAAATTAGATTTATTTAATTATTTAATAGATTTTCAAGATAAAACAAATCCTAAACCATTATCAAAAATAGCATTAGAATTAAAAAGAAAAAAAGAAGCGATTAGTAGAGACATAAAACAATTGAATAATTTAGAATTAATAACATTAAAAAAAATAAAACAAACAATTTACGCATTACCAAAATATAATTCAATTGAAATAAAAACTTCTAATTAAAAAATAATTTTATATTATTCAAATTTCATTTTAATTTTATCAATAATTTGTTATAAATACATAAAATTATAAAAAACAAATAAAATAATTAATTTTAATTTATAAAAAACCCTAACTTCTTATACAAAAACAAGCATTTAAAATACTACACTAATATTAGTGTATTTAGTGTTAAATATGAATAATGTTACCTTGACCCTTTCTATCCCAAAAGAATTGAAAAAAGAATTGCTTTTATTTAAAGAAATTAATTGGTCACAAGAAACAAGAGAATTTTTAAAAAAAAGAATAACTATACTAAAAACTACTAAAAAAATAGAAAAAGCCTTGGAACAAAATGATTATAACAAAACGGCAATTAACGAGTTATTACAAAAACTTATAAAAGAAGGAAAATTAAATTTATCAGATGATTTTAGTGATATTTATACACACAATATGGAATCACTAAAAGAATTATACAAAGATGAAGATGATAGTGAATGGGTAAAAATAATGAAAAAGAATACTTACAAAAAGAAATAATTCTTTTTCCTTGCCCCTACTCTGATTTTAGTGGAAACAAAATTCGCCCAGGAATTATCCTTTCAAATAATTCATATAACCAAAATAATCAAGACATCTTAATAGCACCAATAACTACAAAATACAAAAATAATTATTCATTAAAAATAACTAAAGAAAATTTAATTAATGGAAGAATTGCACACGATAGCGAAATTAGAACAGATAAAATAATGCCAATAAACAAATCAATAATAATTACACAAATAGCAATAACAACTGACGAAATATTAATACTAATAATAAATAAACTATTAAATTTGATACAAAATTAGAATCACTAAATTAATATATGATTCAATTTGAATCATAATCAAAACATATTTAAATCATTTGTTATATTATATTTTTAGGTGGTCTAAGTGAATATTATATTAAGAGGGAAAACAAAAGCAGTTGTTGAAACTATGGTTAAAGAAGGTTATGCAAATTCCCAATCAGAAGCAATAAGAATGGCAATAATGAATTTTGGACAACGCCATTTAAATGAAAACGAAATAATTAATAAAAAACTTGATAAAATCGATTCTCAAATTTCTAAAGGAAAAAGAAAACTACTTAATTCAAATGAAGCACTTGGAGAATATTCTAAATATTTAAAGTGATTAATTATTTACACAGATAAGTATGATGAAGACTGGGTTAAATACTTTAAAAAATTAGACCATGAAGCAAAAATTAGAGTAGTAAAAAAATAAAAACTATTTTAGAATTTCCTAGTAAAAGACACCTTGGAGGAAAAGCCAAATTTTTTGTTGATGAAGTCGGACAAAATAGAATCACTTATAGAATCTTTGATGAAGAAATAAGATTTTACTTTGTTGGAAACCATAAAGATTACGAAAAATGGTATAAACAATTTTTTTAATAAATTATAATATTAAAAAAATTAAACTTATTAAATCATTTATTAACAATAGACAAAAACACTAGTTAACAATATAGTCTTATTTTCAAACCAACAAAACATTAATTTTAAACCAATAAATTAAAAACCACTTAAAACATCTTTTTAATATGAAAAAGATTTGTTTCAAATACTGGCCGCGTGAAAACAAAGATGATGATTTTTTTAAAAATTCTTTAAGGAAGCTTGGTTGTGAGATTGTTAGTGAAAAAGAAGCAGAAGTAATGTTTTTTTCTAGTTTTGTTAATGGAAAAAATATTGGACAAATTCCATCTGTTGAATTTAGTGGTAAAAAGGTTTTTCATACTGGAGAAAATATTAGAATCGACATGCATAAATGTGATTTTGCTTTTGGATTTGATTATGAAGAAGAAATTAATGATAAAAATTATTTAAGATTACCTCTTTATGTTTATTTTGGCGCTGGAAAAAATTTGATTAAACCAAAAAATTATGATTCTAATAAAATTTTAAAATCAAAAACTAGATTTTGTAATTATGTTTATTCAAAGGATGCGAAAGAAAGAGTAAAATTTTTTGATGATCTAGGCAAATATAAGAAAGTTGATGCACCTGGTAAAAGCTTGAATAATTGTGAGCCAATAGCACCTTCCAAATTAACCAATTTATCAAAAATAATTCAAAAAGCTGAAGGACTAAGTGGAAAATATGTTATTAGTTCTTTACTCTCAAGACACCTAGATAATTGGAGAGAAGCAATAATAAATTATCAAAAAGACTATAAATTTTCAATAGCATTTGAAAATTCATCTTATCCTGGATATACTACTGAAAAAATATATCACCCAATGCTAGCTAATTCAATACCCATTTACTTTGGTAACCCAGAAATTTCTCGAGATTTTAATACAAAAAGCTTTGTAAATTATCATGATTATAATGATTTTAAAAAAGTTTTTGATGTTGTAATTGATTTAGATTCTAATGAAAAAAAATATTTAAAAATGTTAAATGAACCTTGGCTTCGTGGCAATAAATTAAATAAGTGGATGGACTTAAAAAGAATAGAAAATCAATTTGAGATGATTTTAAATGAATAAAAATTTTAATATTTGTAAAAACTTTGGAGTTTTTTAAATGAAAAATAAAAAAATTTGTATCGCTGCTTCAGCTGGAGGACACTTAACCGAAGTTTTACAACTTAAAGAGATTTGGAAAGGAAAAGATTACTTCTACATAAGTGATAATCGTATTAACGCAATTAGTTTATATAAAAAAGAAAAAGTATATTTTATTTTACCTCCAAGAAGAAGTTATACAAAAACAGGAATTGCATTTATTCAAACATTACTTATTTTTTTAAAAGAACGGCCAGACATAATTATTTCTACTGGCGCAGAAATTGGTTATCCAGCTTTAATGTTAGGACGGTTGTTTAGAAAAAAAACTATTTATATTGAAACAATGTCAAGAATAAGCCCTAGTTTATGTGGAAAACTTGTTTATCCCTTTGTAACAAATTTTTATGTTCAATGGCCCGAATCAAAAAAATTCTTTCCAAAAGCAAAATATGTAGGAAGTGTTTTCTAAATGAAAATTTTTGTTACTATAGGTTCAATGAAACCATTTGATAGATTAATAAGTGAAATTGATTTAATTGGAACAAAACACGAAATTTTTGCCCAAATTGGAGAAAGTGAATTAAAACCAAAAAATATTAAATGGAAAAAAATGTTAAATCAAACTGAATTTAAACAAAAAATTAAATGGGCAGACATTGTAATTTGTCATGGAGCAATAGTTACAATAACACAAGCATTATCAAATAATAAACAAGTAATAATCGTGCCAAGACAAAAAAAATTTGGCGAAGCGATTGATGATCATCAATTAGAAATTGCACCATTACTAGAAAAAAAATATGATATAAAATCAATAACTAACATAAAGAATATTGAAAAATATTTAAAAAAATCAAATAAAAAAATAATTAAACCAAACGTTTCAAAAGAATTGGTAGAAGAAATAAAAAAATTAATTGATATTTAATTTATTATTTATTTTTCGCCACATTGAAATTAATTTAGTTTTTTTTAAGAAATAGCGTGTAAAAATAAAAAACCTATTTTTCAAAAATAATTTATAATAGTAAAAATATCCAAAATTTTTTAAAACAACTTTTTCTGTTTCTATATAAGAAATATTATTTGAACTTATTCCACCCATAGTCATTTGAGCAATAACTTTATCAATTTTTTTTATTTTAATATTTTCTTTTAAAAGATTACAAAAAAAATCAAAATCTGCCGAAGATTTATAATTTAAACTAAAAGGATGTTTTTGCAACCACTTTTTTTTAACAAATGCGCCTTGGTGTGGCGGCATAACTCCGTTTTTAATTTTATTAATAGACGCAATCCTTGATTTTCTAACAATTGATTTTGTATCTGGATAAAAACATTCAA
>JAQVNZ010000019.1 GCA_028702895.1 Candidatus Iainarchaeum sp.
TGATTTAGTAATTAATATTGAATCTAGTGAAGAAAACATTGTTAAGAGACTTTCTTCAAGATGGACTTGTTCTTCCTGTAAAAAAGTGTATAATTCAATTTCTAATCCTCCTAAAATAGATGGGGTTTGTGATTTAGATAATTCACAATTAATTCAAAGAATTGATGATCAACCAGAAACAATTAAAAAAAGATTAATAGAATATTCTTTAAAAACAGCTCCGTTAATAAATTATTATTCTAAAAAAAATTTGTTGAAAAGTTATGATGGTAATTGTTCTCCAGACGAATCTATTTTAAAAGCAAAAAATATAATTAGTGAATTAATAAAATAACATTTCTTATAGTATTATTAATTTTTTGAAATAATATTTGATTTCTTAAAATAATATTTAATTTTAAAATTGTATTTAATTTTTTTTAAAATAATTGACTGAAGTATTATTTTTTTTAATTTTAATAAAATTATTTTATTGCTTCCCAAATTATTTTATCTCTGGCATTTATTGAGATTCCCATTTCGTTTATGTTTATTGGGTGCGGGTCAGCATCGTGTTTTGTTCCTCTCATTTTTCTAACAAAAACACTCCTATTTGGGGGGGTAAAATATAATGCTATTATTCCATCTGAAACAAATTCTTCTACTCCGTATGCAGAGAAAACCGTTTTGGTTGGTTGTGTTTCACTAGTCATTAATGTAGTACAGCCAAGATCTTTTAATTTATCACAAAATCTAAATAATGTTGTTCTTAGTATGCTTGGGTCTAAATATGCTCCAAAAACAGTTGTTGAATCTATAACTAATCTTTTCGCATCAATTTCTTTGACTTCTTTTTCTATTTCTAATAATTGTTCTTCTATTCTATCTTCAATCATTGATTTTTCTTTTAAATGTCCTAAATTTAATCTATATATTGTCATTAAATTTTGTTCTTGTAATGACTTGATATCCCATTGAAAACTTTCCATGTTCCATGCTATGTCTCTAATATTTCCTTCTAGGGTAACAAATAATCCAGCGTCACCATATTGTACTGCTCCGTTGTATAAGTATTGTGTTGTTAGAATAGTTTTTCCTGTTCCTGTTCCACCTGCAACTAAAACATTACTTCCTTTTGGTATTCCACCATTTAATAATTCGTCTAATCCGGGTATTCCTGTTTTTACTCTTTCCAATTTCTCACCTTTATCTATTAATATTATATTTTTCTTATATTTAATGCTTTTCTTGTTTTCTTGGTTTTTTTAGAAAAAATTATAAACTTCTTTGACTTATTATTAATTATGTCTGATTTAGTGTCTATTTTACCAATTCAAGATGAAACTGAATTTGAAAGAGATTATTCTAAAATAGATTTGGTTGATTTAATAGAACAACCTGCTTGGAAATCAATTTTAATTGACTTAGTTAAATCTAATAAAATGGATCCATGGGATATTGATGTTTCTTTGCTAACTGAAAAATATATTGATAAAATAAATAATCTTGAAAGTTCGTCTTTAAGAGTTCCAGCTAATGCGATTCTTGCTTGTGCAATTCTTGTTAAAACTAAAAGTCGTTATTTAAAATTAAGTAGTATTGAAGAAGATGATATTGAACTAGGAGAGAATTCTACGTTAGTTAATGAAAATTTATTTATTGAAATTCCTGATTTGGTTGCTTCAAGATCAATGCGAGACGGGAGAATTTCGTTAGATGAGTTAGTTCAAAGTATTGAAGGAATAATACAAAATACTACTCCGTCAAAAAAATATAATAAACCAGTTTTGAGAATGGATTTTGATTTTAATACTACTTCTATTGAGGAAAGATTAGAAGAGGTTTTTAATCTTGTAAAACAAAGTGTTGATAGTCAAGGATTGGTAATGTTTAAATCACTTTTAAATGATAATCAAACTGACACTATTGTTGACACGTTCTTACCTATTTTATTTTTAATGAATTCTGGAAAATTGCTTGCATATCAAGAAGAATTTTTTGGAGATATTTTTGTTAAATTAATTCAAGATGATATTAATATTAATTAATTTTTTTGTTATTTTTGAATATTTTTTATATTTAATTTACTTTTTTAAACACTTGTTTTTTTATTTTGTAATTTTTTTCATTCCATAAGGATTAAATACTTCTTTTTTGTAAATTAAGTATGGCTAAGTTAATTAAGAAAAAACTGAAATCTAGTAGTAGCAAGTATTCAAATAAAAAAATTTTAAGAACTAATAAATTTGAAGATTCTGATGATTTAAAAGATTTTGATGAATCCTCTGAATTAGATGATTCGCAGGCAGATGATTCTGAATTGAATGATGAATCTGGTGATGATTTTTCTAATTCAGATGATGATTTTGATGATACTCAAGATTCAAATTTTAATGATTCGCAAGAATTAATTGGCAATGGTACGGGTAATCATTTGCGAAGTCATGGCTTGTTTAATAATATTTGGTGGAAAAAAGGTATGTTAAAAGGATTTTCCATTTGGGTTTTAATAGTAATAATTTTTTATATTTTTGAATTTTTTGGTTTAGTTGATGTAATTGGTTGGAAAAGATGGGGTTTTTTTCTAATTTTTTTAATGATTATTGGATTAGCATATGAAAAATTTTTATCTAAGAAATTAAAAATTTAAATCTTTTCATAATTTGTTTTAATTTTTATTAAATAATTATTTTTTTAATTGCATTTAATTAGCTGGTTTCTTTTTTTTGAAACCTGTTATATATCATTTTTATTTATTTTTCAATTATTTTTTCTGTTTTTTAAAGGTTTCTCTTTTTTGAAACTATTTTTTAATTGGAATTTTTTAATTAAAAAGATTTAAAAACATTTATTTTAAATATTTGATTATGAAAAAAGAATTTGTTTTGATAACGGGTTGTGTTTCTTTTGTAGTATTAGTAATTTCTCTATCTTTGTTACTTGCTGATAAATTTCAAGTTCCTTCTTGTGGTTGTCCTAATATGGTTTCTCATAATTTTATTGGCATTTTTGTGGTTTTATCAGTTATTTTTGTTTCTTGTTTATCCTTTTATTTATTTTCATTAAAAATTGATAATAAAGAAAAAATAATCAAAAGCAATATTGAAGTATTATATTCTATTTTGGATGTGGACGAAAAAAATTTAATTGATAAATTAGTTAAAAATAATGGTTTAATTACTCAACCAGAATTATCCAAAATTTATGGGAAGTTAAAATCTCATAGGTTAATAAAAAAACTTGAAGAAAAAAATATTGTTGTAGTTAATCGTTCTAGTAAAACTAATATTGTTGAATTAAACAATGCATTAAAACAAGGGTTGATTAAATGAATTTTAAATTTTCTAAAATAAAAATATTCTCTTTTTTCTTAATTTTTTTATTATTATTTAGTTTAGTTTTTGCACAAGACTCTGTGTCTTTAATTGAATCAAATGTATATTTAGAAAGTGAGACAACTCCTGTTGTTATAAGTGAAGTAAAGGATGTTCTTGTAATAGATTATTTTTATATGACTGGGTGTTCGGCCTGTGCTAGAATGGGCCCATTTCTTGAAAAACTAGTCAGTGAATATAATTCAAATGAAATTATTGTTCAATTAAACTCTTATGAAATATCTTCTCCTCAAAATTCCAATTTATTTTCTGAAAAATTATTATCTTTTGGTGTTCCTGCGGATAGGCAAGGGTATGTTCCCACGGTTTTTATAAATGATAAATATTTTATTGGGTTTAGTTCTGATATTTCGGATTCTATTAATAAGTTAGCAAAAGATTTTTTTGAAAATAATTCTGATTCTAATGATTCTGTAATAATTAATCCTGATAATTCTACAAAAATTGATACTACAATTCTTGGTTTCTTGCCATTTAGTGTTTATTTAGCGGGGGACACATTTACTGCATTATTAATTTCAACTGTTATTTTAGCAGGATTAGATAGTTTGAATATTTGTTCTATAACCGTTTTATTGTTTTTAATAGTTTATTTGGTTTCTATTGGTTCTTTAAAAAGAGTTTTAAAAACTGGGTTTGTTTTTATAATTGTAATTTATTTGTTTTATTTTTTATTCATGCTCATTTTGTCAACAATAATAAATAATTTTATACTGGAATTTGGTTTTTATATTAGATTAATTATAATATCTGCTTGTTTGTTTGTAGGAGCATTATTAATAAAAGATTTTTTCTTTTACGGAAAAGGATTTAGTTTATCTGTTCCAAAATCAGCAAAACCTATTTTGGAAAAATATTTAAAACAAGCAACATTAATTTCAACAATCATTTTTGCATTATTAGCTTCACTTGTTGAGTTGCCATGTACTGCTGTTTTTCCGATGGTTTATTCTACTATTTTAGCAGAAGGGATGATTGGTGCTGAAAGAATTTTATGGATTGCATTTTATAATTTAATTTACATACTTCCATTATTATTGATTGTTTTGGGTACATATTTTTCGTGGATTAGTGTTGAGGATATTGATAAAAAAATACAAGCTAATAAAACTAAATTAAAATTATTATCTGGTGTGATGTTGATTTTAATAGCAATTTATTTTGCTTTGCCATTTTTAATTTAATATTTTGTTGGTGTAATTATGGGTTTGTTTGATAAATTAAAAGGAATGGGTGGAAATACATTATATTATCCTGGTTGTTTAACTAAATTTGTTGGAAAGGATTTGGAAGATAATTATAAAAAAATTTTTAATAAAATTGGCATAGATTTTATTCAATTAAAAGATTTAGAAGTTTGTTGTGGTAGTCCAATTTTAAATGCTGGTTACAAAGAAGAAGCAATTAATTTAGCTCGAAAAAATTTTAAAGTTTTTAAAGAACATGGAGTAAAAAAAATTATTACTGCTTGTCCTTCTTGTTATTATATGTTTGACAAAATTTATCCTTCTTTGTTAAAAGATTGGGATATTAATGTTGAACACGCAACCCAAGTAATTGCACGGGCGATTAAAGAAAAAAAAATTAATCCTAAAAATATTAATTTTGATATAACCTATCATGATCCTTGTCATTTGGGAAGATATTCTACTGTTTATTCACAACCTAGGGAAATAATTTCTTCTTTTGGTAATTTAAAAGAAATGAAATTAAATAAAAATTATTCTTTTTGTTGTGGGGGTGGATCTGGAGTAAAAACAAATTATCCAAAATTAGCAAAATCTGCTTCAAAAGAAAGAATAAAAATGGCTAAAGAAACAAATGCTGATTTTTTGACTACTTCTTGCCCAATGTGTTTTTATCATTTAAAAGAAAATGCAGGGGATTTAAAAGTTAAAGAACTTAGCGAATTATTATTAGAAAGTTTAGAAAAAAATGGTGAATAAAAATGAATTTATCTAACGAAATTGATTTGGGTGAAAAAATTTTAGATTCTCAAGAAAAACAAAAAAATTTCTTGTCAATAATGTATTCCTATAAAGATAAACGTGATAAACTTATTTCTGAGGAAGAAAAAGTTTTGTTAAAAGCAGAGTTGAAAAAAATAAAAGAGTTTTCAATTGAAAACATAATTTCATTAAAAAAAGAAACTTTAAAAAAATTAGGCGAAAATGGGGTAACAATTATTGAAGTTAAAAATGAGATTGATGCAGAAAAAGAATTAAGAAAAATAATTGGAAATGAAAAACTTATAGTAAAATCAAAATCCAATACTGCTAATGAAATTAAACTTAATGAAATGTTAAAAGATTTGGATTTAATAGAAACTGATTTAGGTGATTTTTTAATACAGCTTTGTGAACAAGACGAATTGCACCCAGTATTACCCGCATTACATTTAACTCCACAACATATAGTTAGCGTTATAAAAAATAAGTTAGGGGTTAACATAGAACCCGATCCTCAAAAAATAGTTGAATTTGTAAGAAATCATTTAAGAGAAAAAATATTTGAAGCAAAAATAGGCATTACTGGTGCAAATTTTATTAGTGCTGATGGGAGCATAATTATTTTAGAAAACGAGGGTAATATTTCTTTAGTTTCAAGAATTCCACAAAAACATATCATTATTTCTAGTTTTGATAAAATTGTTCCAACAAGAGAAGATGCATTAAAATTAGTTAAAGCAGCTAGTGTGTTTGGCACAGGCCAAGATTATCCGATGTATGTTAATATTATTTCAGGCCCAAGTAAGACTGCTGATATTCAAAATAAATTAATTACTGGCGCACAAGGTGCAAAGCAAGTTTTTTTAATTCTTTTAGATAATGGTAGGGAAAAAATATTAAATTCACAGTTTAAAGAATTATTACATTGTATTAATTGTGGTGCTTGTTTGAATTTTTGTCCGGTGTTTCACCAAATATTTGGTAGGTATGGTTCTAAGACTTTTTTAGGGGCCAAGGGTGTATTATATTCTTTTTTTAATGAATCAAAAAAAGATTCGTTTCATAATGGTGCCTTTTTTTGTACTACTTGTAAAACTTGTAAAGAAAATTGTCCGTTAGATATAGATTTATCTGATTTAATTAAAAAACTTAGAATAGAATTAGTTAAAGCTGGGATTGAACCAAAACCAAATAAGGAAATGATTGAAAATGTTAGAAAATATGGTAATCCTTTTGGTAAAATAGAAAAAGGAAAAACTCCTGATAAAATGTATTGTTGTTAATTAATTAGAATTAAAAGGAATTATTTTAATAATCCCTTTTCTTTTAATATTTTTTCTAATTTTGGTTTATCAAAACCAATGATTATGTTTCCGCTAATGTCTATTACAGGAACACCCATTTGTCCACTTTTGTCAATCATTTCTTGTGCTTTTTGTTGATCAACACCCACATTAAATTCTTCGAAAACAACTTTTTTATCTTTTAACCAATCCTTTACCATTACACAAAAAGGACAAGCGTTTGTAGAATATACTTTTACTGACATTTGTATCACCAATTTATTTGGATTGCTTTAAGTTAAAAAACCTTTTTGGTTGTTGAAAAATAAGATATTATTTGCACTATTATATTTTTTTGGAATAGAGGGGGTGCCAATATAAATAATTGTTGGGAACCCTACCGGGTTAAGTTGCACCCCTTATTCTTTTTACATAGATTTACCATGCATCTGTAACCATTAATTTGTTAGCGTTATTAAAAATTACTGGTTTGGAATCCTAACTATATACTATTAATTTGTTATTTGTTGTAACATTGGATTTGTTTTATTTTATTCTTTGTTTATTTTTTATTTAGGGTTAATTTATTTTTTTATTAGTTTATTTTTTTAATTCTATTTTAATTTAATTTTTTTAATTATTTTTTTCTACCAATCATTACAAAAAAAGCATTTTCTTTTTTTATTAACCATTTGAGTTCGTCAAAAATTGGGTGTTTAAATTTTGGTTTAGAACTAATAAATTCTATTTCATTTTCTTTAAACCATTGCAAAACTTCATTTATGCTATGATAACTTTCGTGAACTTGGCCATATTTATCTGCGCACCAAAACGGGCTTTCGTTTGATTTAAAAAGTTTTTTTCCTACTTTAATCCTTTTTTCAAAATCGTTTCTGCAGGTTAATAATAAAATTAAGCGTTTTATTCTATGTCTAAATCTAGAATATTTGTTATATAATCCTATTATGATTAAACCATTTTTTTTACAATGTTTACTTGCTATTTCAAAACCTTTTTTTGCGTTAATCGTGTGGTGTAATGAACCAAGTGCGATTATTACATCAAATCTTTTTTTTGAATTAAATTCTAAAATATTTTTTTGCAAAAATGTACTGTTTTTTGTTTTCATTTTTTTTGAAAGTATTTTTGCTTTTTTTATAGAGTTTTTACTAAAATCAATTGCAAGTATTTTTCCGCCATTTAATGCTAAACTATTTGCAAGTTCTCCAGTTCCACAACCTAATTCTAAAATTTCTTTATTTTTCCAAAAAGTTTCTTTTTCTTTAAAAATTTGTAAAATCCAATGACTATAATTTATTAGTTTTTCTTTATCTTGTATATTTCTACTTGGGTAAGGATATTTTTCGTATAATTCTTTAACTAATTCTTCTTTTTTATGTTGTTTCATAAAAATATTTTATTTGGGAAAAATTAAAAGAACCTTGTTTTAAATTGATTTATGGATTTAGACAAAAATATTAGTTTAAATGAAGATATTCATTCAAATAAATTTTTATTTAATACTCAATTGAGTGTAAATGAGACAAATAAATCTTTAGACTCGTCAATACAATTAACTAATTTTTTTCCACAAAAACAAATAGCTTTATTAGATTTAGATTATTTTTTTGCACAATGTGAAACAATACGAAATCCATTAATTAAAGATTTACCAGTAGTAATAATTGTTCAAACAATCAGAGGATCAGGAGCAGTAGCAACTTGTAACTATCTTGCAAGAGATTTAAAAATTCGTTCTGGCATGGTCCTTTCTTTAGCAAAAAAACTTGCGAATAATGAAACAATTTTTATAAATGCTGATAAACAGTATTATACACAAATATCTTTGAAAGTATTTGAAATAATAGATTTTTTTTGTGATAGTGTTGAACAAACATCGATTGATGAAGCATATTTAGATCTTACTAATCCTTTAGGATTTGAAAAAGCGCAAAAAATTTGTTTAAATATTAAAAATAAATTAAAAAATGATTTAGGTTTAAGTTGTTCTATTGGATTAAGTTTTAATAAACTTTTAGCAAAAATGGCTTGTGAAGAAAAAAAGCCAGACGGTTTTACAATTATTCCTTATTCTAAAAAAGATGATTTTTTATTAAAAAAAAATGTTAAAAAAATTCATGGTGTTGGCCCGAATTTAGAGTTATTATTAAAAAATATCGGGGTTTACAAAATAGGTGATTTAAGAAAAATTCATTTAGAAAAATTGATAGAATTATTTGGCGAAAGTAAAGGTAGTATGTTGTATAATTATTCTAGAGGAATTGATGATAGGGTTATTATTGTTAATAGGGAAAAGCAACAAATTTCTAGAATGATTACTCTAAAAAAAGATTCTATTGTTTTTGATGAAATAAAAAATAGTTTGGATTTTCTTTGTGAAATAGTTTTTAACGAGTCAAAAAAATTACAAAAACAATTTAAGACTTGTTCTTTGATTGTAATAGAATCTGATTTTGAAACAATTACTCGGTCTAAAACGTTTGATGGTAAAATTGATTTTGAAAAATTTAAAGAGATAATTTATTTTTTATTAAGAGATTATATTTCTGATTCTACTAAATTAATACGAAGAGTTGGTGTTAGAATATCTAATTTTGATGAAGATTATGGGTTTCAAAAAAAATTATTAGATTTTTAATAAAAGGTTTTATTATGGGTGAAAAAGAATTATTGCAATTAAATGAGTTAAAAAAATATTCTGTTAAAATGCGTTTAGCAGGTGAAAACTGGGATGCTGAATGGAAAATATTAGTTACTATTATAATGTCTGCGCAATCAAGAGATGAAATCACAATAAAAATTGCTAAGAATCTTTTTGAAAAATATGATTCATTAGAAAAACTTTCAAAAGCAAAATATAAATCAGTTTTAAATATTTTTAAAAGCCTTAATTATAATAAAACAAAAACTAAACATATTATTGCTTGTTCGAAAATTATTTTTGAAGAGTATAATTCTATTCCTCCTCACGATTTTGATAAATTAATTAGTTTGCCAGGAGTTGGTAGAAAAACAGCTAATGTTTTTTTATCAGAAGTTGGTAAAAGTGCAATTGGGGTAGATACTCATGTTTTTTATATTTCAAGAAAACTTGGTTGGACAAAAAACAAGGATATTAAAAAAATTGAAACTGATTTAAAAAACATTTTTCCTAAAAAAAAGTGGTCTTCTATTAATCAAATATTAGTGCGTTTTGGAAAAACTAATACTAGCAAAAAGAAAAAAGATTTGTTATTAGAAAAAATAAGAAAAATTTAGTGAACTAAATTTAATGTTCATATTTATTTTTTATTAAATTTTTTCATTTTTAAATTTTGTTATGACTGGTAGTTAGTTTTTTTAATATTTTTTCACTTTTCCAGTAAGTATATATTATTTCTGGTCTTAATTTATTTATGATTACAAGAAAAGATAACTTAAAAACAGCATCAGATAATTTTCCTGAAATTGGCCCAATTCTGGCTGGTTATGGGCTACATTGTATTGGTTGTCATGTTTCTGCGGTAGAATCAATTGAAGAAGGTTGTATGGCTCACGGGCTTAGTGATAAAGATATTGTTAAATTAGTAAAAGATGCAAATGCTCAAATAAAATTATTTGATTCATTACCTGATTTAAGTTTAACTAAAAAAGCGTTATTAAATTTAAAAGAAAAATTATCTAAATCTAAAGACAAGTATGTTAGAGTTTTCCCTATTTTTGGTGGTTTTGATTTTGAAACTACTAGTGATAAATATGATAATGAAATAATAGTTGATGCGGGAATTGAGTTATTATTAAATGCGAAAGCTAGGCGTTTTTTAAAAGGCGTTAGTATTGATTTTGATGAAAAAAAATCTGATTTTATTGCTAAACGAAAACCTTTAAAAAAATAATTTTTTTTAAACCAATTTTTCATAAATCTAATTTTATATAAATTTAATTTATATAATTTTGATCAAGTTTTATTTTTTTATTGATTTTTTGTAATTAAATATATCATATTTGTTTATCAATTTGTTTTTTTAGAATTTAAATAATTAGATATTGAATGTGCAACAATAGCTCCGTCTGCACTCGCGGTTATTATTTGCATTAAATCTTTTTTAACACAATCTCCAATAGCATAAATTCCTTCTTTGTTAGTTCTCATTTTTTCATCAACTATAATTCTTCCAAATTCATCTTTTTTTAAATCAACAAAACCACTGTTAGAATCTGTTCCAATATAAATAAATGCTGCGTTTAAATTCAAACTAGTTTCTTTGCCATTATTATCTTTTAGATTTATTTTTTCTAAAAATTGTTTTCCTTCAAAACTAGTTACATTAGTATTATGCAGTACTTCTACATTAGTCAAAGAATCAATTTTTGCTTTTTCAGCAGTTAATTCTTTTTTTGGAGAAATTAAATAAGTTTTTTTAGCTATTTTTTGAAGATAATTCGCTTCATCAACAGCTCTGTTATCATAACCAATTATTGCTACTTCTTTTCCAGAATAAATTGCGCCATCACAAGTAGCACAAAAATGCACGCCTTTATTTAAAAATTCTTTTTCACCGTTTACTTTCAACCATTTGCTCTTACTACCAACTGCAATAACTATGGTTTTACTTTCAATTTGTTCTCCTTGTAATATTATAGTATTATTTTTTATTTCAAGAACTTGGTTTTGTTTTATTTCAACTCCAAATCTTAATACTTGTTCTTTAAAAGAATTCATTAATTCAAAACCAGTTATATCTTTTATTCCGGGCCAATTTTGTATGGAGTTTGCAAGTGTTGCTGTTCCACCAATCAATCCTTTTTCAATTATGATTGTTTTTAGGCCATATCTTGCACAATATAATCCTGCAGTTAATCCCGCTGGGCCGGCTCCAATGATTGCAACATCGTACATAAAGTAAAATTACTTGGCAAACTTTTTATGCGTTACTGTATTTTTTTCCAACGAACCAACCTGCAAAAATACCAATAATTAGGGTTATCATAATGCCTATAGAATAAAAATTATAGCTTATTCCTTGCAATGAAATAATTTCGTTTGAATTAGAATTTGTATTGTATTCGTTTATTAGTTTAGTATTCTCAATGGTTTCATTGTAGTTTATAGTCATTGTCATTATTTGGGGTGTCGTGTCGTTAAAATAATCCTTTGTTAAAAAATCATTATTATTGAGTATTGTTGTTTGCATGATAATTAATAGTATTAGCGTGATAATTATTGCACTTGAACTTAACATTACTAATATTTTTATTTCGTTTAAAGGATTGGGTTGAATTATTTGTTTTCCTTTATTGGTTAATTCATAATATTTCCATTTTCGGCCATCTTCAATTTTTTTTATGAGTTCTGCGTTCATTAATAATTCACAATGTTCTTTTGTAGTAGAATTTTTTAAAGTTAGTTTTTGACTTAACTCACTTAGAGTCATTCGTCTATTTAACAAATTTTTTAATATATTAACTCTGCTTTTTGCAGATAGTGCTTTGAAACTTTTACTATCTAAAATAAATTTTTTTTCCATTTGAATAATCTCGCATGCTTTTTCATTAATTTTCCTATATTTTTTTTAAAATTGTTTTCTTAATAAATATCTTTTTCTATGGGCTTGTTATTTGTATATGCTTCGATTATAGAATATATTATTCCAGATAAATTTTTTATTATTATATTGCCTATTCCCATTATTAATAAAAATGATAGTATTGAATATATTAACCAAGCATATTTTGAAAGTGATTTTATTAGGGGAATACTTTCTAAAATTTGTTGACTTATATCTTGTTCTTCTTGTTGAATTGTATATTGTTCGTTTAAAGTTTTCTTGTATTCTTCTGAATTAATTGTTATTTCAAAATTTTTAAAACCACTTATAAAAGTAAGTACATCTGTGTCGTTTTTATTTTCTAATTCATTAAAACCGTTTATTTTTTTTATTGCATTAATAGTTTGTTTTTGTGTTTGGATTATTGAATTTATTAGTGGTTCTTGTATTTGATATTGTATGCTTTTTTGTTCGCCAATTGTAATATTTTGAAATTCTTTTACAAAATCAGCTTCATAAAATTCCTGATTTTGTATTGTTATCATTAAGGTGAATAATAACATTCCTAGTCCAATAAATAATACTATTTTTCCTCCTGATGATATTCCTGATCTTAATATTGGCATTGTTTTGTATTCTTTTTCTTTATTAGCTTGTGTTATTGTTGCGAAAAAAATTCCGATGATTCCAAAAAATGTAGGGATTATAAATTCTATTAATCCGAAAAAAAATCCGATTAGTATTGCGCTTATTAAAAAACAAATCGTGCTAATAATAATTGCTATTTTTGGATTAAATTTCTTTATTATTAACTCTATTATTGCAATTGTGATTGAAGCAAAAATAATAAATAATACAAAATTAAATGTTAACATTAGATCTAATAATTCAAAAATATTTATTGTTAAAAAATTTTGAAATTTTATTCCGGCCATATAAAAAAAATAACCTGTTGTTAGAGCAAAAATGATTAATATAATAGAATACACAAAATTTGTTTTTAAGTCATCCATTATTCTAATAAGTAAATTTAATATTTAATGGTTGCTATTTTATTGATTTGAGAGTATTGAGTTTGATGAGTTGTTTTGTTTTTTATTAAAGTGTTAAATGTTAGTTACTTTTCTGAATAAGTTGTTTCAATTATTAATGGCGGGTCTACAAGTATTACTTGTCTATCTTCTTTTGTAGGATCAGTATATGAAATTTTAAAATAACAAGTTGTCTTTTTTGTATTATTAATATATCTTGGAGTTATGGCCATCTCAATTGTTTTATCTTTTCCAGCAGAAATGACATCAAAAGAATTGACTAATAGTTCAACAATCCAATCCGTATCACATTCGTTTGATCTTGTTGGATCTAATTCGATTTTTACATCTGTTGCGTCAGCGTTACCTGCGTTTTTTAATTTCATTCCTTCCGTAGCAGTGTTTATTGTAATACATTCAGATGTACATTTTGTTTTAAACGTATTTTTATTAAAAACTAAGTTAACATTTGATGCCGTTTTAACTTTAAACGAAATAATATATTCCTTTTTATCTTCTAAACTATCTGATTTAATGATTAATTTTCCTTTAAAATCATCTCCTATTTGGGATGTTATTGGAGGAGTTACTCTTAATTGAATTGTTTCTTTTTTTGTTGGTTCTATTTTATTAATGATGTTATCATTAGTCATGCTAATCCAACTTAATTTATCTTCATATCCTTCATCGGCAACAATTTCAAATAAAAGATTTTCTGCAGTTATATTTTTATTTTTATTTTGAAATGTTAAAATAATTGGTTTTAATTCGCCTGCTTTTAATGTTTCATCTAAAATAGTTTTATTTGTTTCTCTTGCGCTTTCAATAAATTCAGTTAAAGGGATAGTTGGGTGGACTGTGATTGTGAAAGTACTTGAAATTGTTGTTCCTTTAAGAGTAAATGTTATTTTTGTATCTTTTGCTTTTTTTAATGTTTTATCTGCAACAGTTAAGTCAAAATCAATGATTACTGGTTTCATATCTGAAACAGTTATTTTTGTTTGAGTCAAAGTTATCTTCAATAATTTTTCAGAATCTGTGATAATAATTTCTTGATTTTGTAATTCAGTTTGTATGTTATCAATAATTAAGCTTCCTTTTAATGTTTGTCTGT
>JAQVNZ010000061.1 GCA_028702895.1 Candidatus Iainarchaeum sp.
AAAAATGCCTTTTTTTAAAGAACTTTTAAAAAATAATAATAAACGATTAAAATTAGGAGTTAAGTTGGGCGAAAAAAAATTTGAATATCAATTGTTAAGAAAAGGATTAAGAATTAGGGGAGCAAAAGAAAAAGCGTTAATTCTTTTTGATAAAAAAGGCCGAAGCATGCTTCTTGGAGAAGTTAATATTAGTCAAGATAAAATTTGGTATCCTGTTAGTTTTGTAACTCAATCAATGTTTGGTAGTAAAATGATTAAAAAAATAGCAAAAGATATTCCTCTTAGTGAAAATAAAGCATTTTTTTCAATAAGTGATCAAATAAATGCTAATATGAAAAAAATGTCTTTTATTGAATTAGAAAATGTTTCACAATTTTCTAATAAAATTAAATTAGTAAGAGATTATTTATAAAAAATATTTTTTATTAATTAATTTTTTGTTAAACTATTTTTTTGGTCAATTTATTTTTTTTAAATTATTTTTTATTCAAATAATATTTTCTAGTATGGTCATCAAACTTTTCTATTGAGTATCTTAACATTGTTCGAGGCATTTTTGTTGAGTTTTCTTCTAAAAATTCAATTAATTTGTTTTCATTTTTTTTACCCATTTCTCTTAGCGTCCATCCAGTTGCTTTGTGTAATAAATCATGTTCTTCGTTTAAAAATAATTTGCTTAGTTTTAAAGTATATTCAAAATCATTTTTTTTAATAAAAGTTAATGTTGAAACAATCGCAATTCGTTTTTTCCACATCCATTCAAACGAATTATTTTTTTTATTTGTTTTTGCTAATTCTAATAATATTTTTCGTTTGTTTTTATTTTCTAATAAATATTCTCCAATTATTTTTGGAGCACTAAGATCTACTAAATCCCAATTATTTATTTGTTTAATATTATTTAAATAAAAATCAAAAATTTTTTCTTGTATTAATTTATTATTTTCTTTTTTACTAATTTTGAATTGATTCATTAAAATAATTAGTGCGACAAATCTTTCTTCATGTATTTTGCTATATAATAATTTTCGAATTTCTTTAAAATTAATTTTATTAAATTTTTTTGCGATTATTCTTTGTTTTGGAACAGTAATTCCTAAAAAAATATCTCCAAAACCATACTCTCCTTTATTAGTTTTAAAAAATTTTTTTAAAATAATTGCTTTTTTTGGATTTGAAACTTTATTTAATGCGATTTTAATGTCTTTACTAGTCATAATTTAATATTTTAAAGAAATGTTTTTATACTACTTTGTATGAATTAAGATTAATGCGTGGCATTAAAGTAGCTGTGGCAGAAAACTGATTCTGGCACTTATTTGATTCTGCAGTCAGGTTACGGATGTGATTATATGGCAGCAAAAGCAAAAAAAGCAGCACCTAAAAAAAAGAAATAGGTAATTATTTAAAATAATTTGGGGTTTTTAAAAAACCCCTTTTTATTTTTTAAATTTTTTTAATTTTTTAAATTTCTTAAATTTTTTTATATTATTTATTTTTTATTTATTAACTCACATTTTTTTAATTAATATTTTTTACGAATTTATTTTAAGTTGATTTTTTTATTTTTTACCCTAACATTTTAGAAACCTATTTAAAAGGGCTCAAATATATTTTACTTGGTGATTTTATGAAAAAATTAATAATAATTCTAACAAGTTTGTTAGTTTTAAGTCTCATGCTTTTTGGGTGTACTCAAAATGATGAATTAGATCAAAATGGTGCTAAAAAAATTTATTGTACTGTTGATCAAAAGCAAGCAGATATTTGTACGTTAGAGTATATGCCTGTTTGCGGGGATAATAATATTACTTATGGTAACAAGTGTTCTGCTTGTGCTAGTAAAAACATAAATTATTATTCAGATGGAGAATGTTTGGGAGAATAATTTTCTCCTATTTTCTTTTTTTTAATAACATTTTTTAATAAACTAGTTTTTTTAAGTTAAATTTTTATTATGTTTGATTTTTTAATTAATTATGTTGTCTGTTGATTTACATATTCATTCTGTTGCTTCTTATCATGCATATGGCACAATTTATGATATTTGTAAAACTGCTTTTGAAAACAAGATGAAAGTTGTTGGTATTAGTGATCATGGCCCTTTTGATGAAAATGATTATCAAAAATGGCATTTTTTAATGGGATATAGTGCGCCAAAATATATTAATGGTGTTAGATTACTTTGGGGTGGAGAATTAAATGTTGTAAAAGAAAATGGTGATCTTGATTTACCATTGTTTATACAAGAAAGAATGGATTATGTAATGTTTGGGTATCATAAACCATCTATTAATGTTCGAAGTGTTAGTAAAAAATTTTTTAATTTAAATAAAAATGAGTTAACTAAAGTTATGTTAAAAGCATTGGATAATCCATTTGTTGATATTATTGCACATCCTTGTGGTAAAAAAGCGGTTTATGATCAAGAAAAGGTTTGGTTAAAAGCGATTGATAAAAATGTTTTATTAGAATTAAATTGTGATAAATTAAAGGGTGCTTCAAAAGAAGAGTTATTATATTTTAAAAAAATGGTTGCTGTTGTTAAAAGTAATAAGAAAAAATTAATTATTGGTAGTGATGCTCATTTTTTGCATGAGATTGGTGATGATTCTATAATAAAAAAATATTGGGATTTTTTAGAACTAGATAAAAAAATAATACTTAATGAAAATTTAAAACAAGTACAAGAATTTTTTGGTTTTGAATTATGAATATTTAATTTTTAATGAAAATTAAGTTTTAACAATTTACCTTTAATATAAAGCGCCTTCGGTAAGATATTGATTAGTTATACAACTAAATTTTTTTAAGGCGTTTAAGTGTTAGAATAGGCTCTGGGACAAAAGGTTATGGGTAAAGTGAAATTGTTGATAAATTGTGCAAAACTATGTTCGTTTGAGTTGCGCTTTTGATTCGTGAAGATAAATGTTGTCTTATCAACGAATAACTTTTTTTGTCTTTTGAATTTGCAGATTCGTTTTGCTTCTTTAAACAATTGCTTTTCTGATTTAAAACCAACTGCATAACCAACATACAAATTCGTGTCTAAATCAATATTTTTGTCCCAAAACCGTTAGAATAGATTGTTTTATATATGTCGCTATAGTTTAATTGTTATGCAGAAAAATATTTTACTATTTTTATTTTTATTTTTTATAGCTATTTTTTTGAGTGGTTGTATTGATCAACAATCTGTTTGTGGTGATGGTATTTGTGAAGAAATAGAAAGAGATCCTAATTCTGTTTTTTATTGTCCGCAAGATTGTATTTTTGAGTGTCCTGATATTTGGTATCCTGTTTGTGGTGTTGATGGGAAAACATATTTGAATTATTGTTATGCAGATCAAGTAGGGGTAAAAATAGATTATTATGGAGAATGTGAAATAATAAACGGTCCTGTTTGTGGTGATGGTATTTGTGAAGAAATAGAAAAAGATTTAAATTCAGAATATTATTGTCCTGGAGATTGTGATGATGTATGTGTAGAAAATTGGGATTGCGGTGTTTGGAGAGCATGTTCAAATGATTTT
>JAQVNZ010000020.1 GCA_028702895.1 Candidatus Iainarchaeum sp.
GAAAAAAACATTGATATTCATGATTATGCAAAAACACATAAAGAATTAGCACAAGCAATAAGTTTTTTTGAAAAGAAATAGTTTTTTTATTATTCAATAAATTTGTAATATCCTTTTCTTTTTTCTAATATTTCGCCTTCGTCTTTTAAAAATTCAATAATTATTTTTGTTAATTCTATTGAAATGTTTTCTTGTTTGGCAATTTCTTCTAGGCTAATTTCTTTATTTTTACGTATGTCATTTAATATTTTTTCTAAATATTTGTCTATTAATTTTGTTTCTATTAAATAATAAACTCCTTCAAAATTTTTTATACCTTTTAACTCATTTTTTTCTATTTGTTCTTTATAATCTATTGAAAGTGAACGTGCTCTTTCAGTATTATTTGTTGAGATAAAACCATCTATTTCTATTGTATAATCAGGTAATGCTTTTTTTTCTGTGTTGAATTCTTCACTATCCTTTTTTTCTCTAATTTCCTCGCTTATTCTATAAATTCCTTTTTTATAAGAATTATTTAATTTGAATACAAAAACTTTTTTATTTATTATTAATTCTAATAATGCTTCTTTTTGTTTTTCATTTAGACTTTCTTCAAATTTTCCTTCTACTAATTCGCTTATCTTGCTTTTTTTTATTAACCCAATTACTTCTTCATGTTCTTCTATTAAGGGTAAGTTAACACAAACTTGTGCTCCTTCTTTTTGTATGGCGATTTGTTTGTCGATTAGTAAGAAGATTCCTTTTTGATTAGGGACTAATTCTAAATTGGTTATTCCTGCTAGTAAGTTTAATTCTTCTTTTTCTAAAATAATTTTTCCATCAATAATTTGTGCCATTTTGTAATCACTTAGTAAAAAGATTTGTTGTGAAAGGTATTTAATAATCTTCTATTAGTTCGATGCCTGACGAAAATAATTAGTTTGTTTGAGTTTATTTTTTATTTATTGTTTAAGTGTTCTTTTTATAAGGATTATAATTTTGTTTAGAATTATATTTTCGTTTACAGAAGTTATTTATATAACCTTAATACTACTTTTAATTAGTTTGATTGTTGATTTAAGTTAATTTTGTATTTGAAGTGATTTAATGGATAAAAGATGGAAGAATTTAGGAGTAATTTTAATAATTATTATTGTTTTAGTCATTTTATTTTTAAATATTAATTTATTCTTTCCACAATCTGATGAAGCTTTTGTTTCAGATTTAAATTTATTAAATGATCCGTATGTTGCTTTAGCTGGAGTATTTGAAAATAATGATATTAATATTGTTTTATTTAGGCAAAATGAATTAACTAGTTTTGATAATAATAAATTAAATTTAGTGTATTCTGAAGACAAATTAATTAATTTTAAGACTGATTTATTAGAATTAAAAGAATTAGTTAAAACAAATTTTGAAAATAAAGATTATTCTCAATTTAATGAATTAGTTGATATTTATGTTGATCAAATAAACTTTAATATTTTATTTTATGATTTTTCAAAAGAACTTGAATCAAAAATGAGTGTTGATTTATCTTTAATTGAAGATGAATCAGTTTATTGTGATTTTGTTTTAAATAATTATCCTGCGTTAACAGTAGAATTTGATAATTTGAATAGTAAGTTAGTAAAATTAGTTGAGAAAAATCATTATTATTATGAAAAATATAATATTTTAGTTATTGATTATGACTTTGAGTTTTCTTGGGAAACTTTAAATTATGCTTGGGACTCAATGTATAAGGATATTATGTATTGTGATGAAAGGAGTTTGGTTGAATGAAATCAAAATTTAGCTTTTTATTAATTATACTTTTTTCATTAGTTTTATTTTCACAAATAGTAGTGGCCGTTCCTGATGTTCCTTTAGGAGGATATACATTAGATGCGTGGGCATCTAAATTTGCAAGACAATATACTACTGTTCAAAATGGTGTAATAACTCATGTTAAAGCATTAAATGGCGCAACTTATCCTTATAATTCTCCTGCTGGAGAAAAAGCACTTGGAGAAATTCTTGAACATGCAAAAGCACAATATGGCGCGTTAAATGTTGCTGACGCAGGTAAAGGCGTTAATATTACTGCAGGGAATAATGCTAGAATAATTAATCAAGTTGGTTCAGGTAATACAGTTACAGATTCTCAAAATGTTGTAACTAAAACAACAAGAGCGGCGGCAGCAAAAAAGCCAGTAACACCTAAACCCAGACCTGTTCCTAAGCCTGTTGTTGATCCTAATTATCCTAAGCCTGTTCCTAATCCTGTTGATCCTATTAAGCCTGTTCCTAAGCCTGTTGATCCTATTAAGCCTGTTGATCCTGTTGTTGATCCTGTTAAGCCTGTTGATCCTGTTGTTGATCCTGTTAAGCCTGTTGATCCTGTTGTTGATCCTGTTAAGCCTGTTGATCCTATTGAACCTACTCCAAAATTCCAGTTATCAAAATATGTTAATGGTTGGACTATTGCAGCAATTCTTGGTGGGGTTGATGATTTAATTGTTTCAAGAAGTAATATTGGATTTGATATTGAGAATATTGAAATAGAAAGAGATTCTTGGGGTACAAGCGTAGTAGAATATGCTAGTGGTGGAATTGGCGCATTATCTAAGTATGGTATTGGGAGATTATTGTTTGGTACAGTTGGAAGAGTTTTTTCAAAAAAAGCTGCTGAAACAGCTGTTGTTGCTGTGGGATCAACTTCTGTTAGTGCTGCTAAATTAACATCTGCTGGTGTTTTGAATGCTGTTCTTTTAGGTTTCACTAGTGGTGGGGTTGCTGGAGAATATTATATGATGGACAAAGTTATTGGTGAAGTGAATGCGAGTGTTAAAAAGTTAGAAAATGTTTTCTTCGCTGGTGCAGGATACACTGATTCAGAAAAAACGCATATTGGCACATTTAGTAAAAACGTTACGGGAACTAATGGAAAATTAAATAGATTTGATAATATTGATGATATTGAAAATAGTCAAATTAATTTTATTTTAAATAATGATCTTTTCTTTTTAAATAAAATTTTGCCTGCTGATCCAGTTAATGGTGTATTGCCTGTTTTTGAAACTTCTGATAATAAAATTTTTTTAAGAGTTTCAAATCATCGTTCAAATCTTTCAAAAGTGTATGCTACTATGTTAATAACTAAAATGCTTTTTGAAGAACCTGAAAAAGCTGGTGAAATGAGTGGTTGGGATTCGTTTTTGTATGGTTTTGTTAGAGTTGCTGATGAAGCGAGTTTTGGTTTTTCTTCAATGAGAAGAAGATCTTTTATTCATTCAATAGATAATTTAGACAAATTGTTTAAAGAATCGCCTCCTGTTGGTAGTGGGTCAATTAGCGTTTTATCAACTAATTCTTTAAAGCCTATTGCTGTTGAAAGAGGTTATGCATGTGCTGCTAATACTGCATTTAATAAACAAGTTATTGATTGTCAATTTAACAAAAATTTGCCTGAAGGGGTATATATTATAGATTATAGACAAAATTATGGTATTCCTACATATTTGTCAATAGGTAAATTATATGAAAATGAGTTAAAAAATGGATTTGAAAATTTCTTCGAATCGACAAATTGTGGATTAAGTACTGAGTTGCCTGAAAATTCAAAATCAAAATCATTTTTTTGTGCTTCAGCATTGGGTGAGATGTATGATTTAGAAAAAGATGAATTTACGGAAAAAGGTAAAAATGATGTAAAAAAATATTTGGATTTCGTTGAAGAATATTATGATTTTTTAACATTTGAACCCACAATTGGTTTTAATTTTTTAAATAAAGTTTATCCTGAAGAAGATCTTATTTTTATAAAAAAATTAATTGATTCGAAAGATAATTATGAAGATTTAAAAAATTACAAATACTTTTTAGCAACTGCCTTGTATGGTTATCCTACTTATTCAGTAGTTGCAATGGGTGATCCTAATACAATATTTGATAGTTTTATAGATGGTGAAATTGTTCAACAAATTTTAGCAGATATGCCATTAGATTATTATTTAAAAATAATTAATCAAAGAGTAGTTGGAATACGTTCAAAATAAGGTATTTTAAATAATATTTGTTTGTATATTTTTTATTCACAGTTTTATTAATTTTTTATAATCTTATTTATTAATTTAACAATATTTGTAACAAACAACCGATTACAGTTAAAACGTTACATTTATAAATATCCTGCCACTCAATAATCATAACCAACTTTGTAATTGGTCAAAGTTAATTTGAATAATTCAGATTTTACTTTGTCAATTAATAATTGGTTATGTGGGTGTTGTGATGAAAAGTTTTGTGAAAAATTTTTATAAAAATATGTCCTTAGTACTAATAGGATTATTCTTAATATCAATCGCGTTTTCATTTCCAGTTAATGCTCCTAGTGAAATTGAAGTGAATTCCATAGAATCATTTTTTTTAGTAGAAATAACTAATCCTTATGATATTTCAAAAGAAGTAACTGTAAATTTTTTTGCACCAACTGATATTCAAGTATCCTTCCCAAAAACAATTTCTCCAAACTCAACAATAGTATCAAAAATATTTATTAGAAACGATTTTTTTGAGTTTACAAAAATAAATTCAACATTAGAAGTATACTTAGATAATGAATTAGAAAAAAGAGAAATTTCAATTAGATTTCATCCCGTAAATAATCAAAATTCTTTTGAAAATGGTTTACAAAATTTTAATCCAATAGAAGGATTATTCGCATTCGCATTATTATTTAATATGGAAAATTTTGTGTCAATGGAATTCGCATTAACTTTTTTCTTAATTTTAATTAGTCTAGCTTTGCTAGTAATGTTAGTTGTTAGAATCTCAAGAGGTGCTTAAAATGAATAATATTGGAAAAACAAATCATATGTTCAAAATACTTGGAATAATTTTTATATTATTGTCAATAACAGTTTTTGCTAAAGCAGAAATTTATTCGTTTACTTGTGACGATCCATTTAACTGTTCAATAAAATCATATTGTCAATCCATTCCTGGTGCAGTGCCTGGGTTACTAGTTCATCAAGGAACAGCTACACATAATACATTAGGTTCACAACCAACTGAATATAATTTTTATTCAAATCAACCAGGTGCAAATATTTGTTCTATTAAAGTACAAGTAACAGCCTTTCATTCTCAAAGTCAATCAAATGAAAAAACTGCATTATATGTTAATGGACAACATATTGGTACCACAAAAGATAATTATTGTAATGGTCCAGAAAGCGAAAATTGTACTGTTTGTAATATGAATACTCAATATTTAGAATCAAAAACAATTAATTTACAAGAAAATAATATTTTAAAAATTCATGGTTATGATTCTCATGCGATTGTAGCAGTTACACTGGATTGTACTAAACAATATGATCCTAATTCATGTGAAAACAATTTACCTCCAACACTAAAAAAAATTAATGACAAAGTTATAAGATATAACTCGTCTTTTGTTTTAGATTTTTGGGATTATGCTTTTGATCCAAGTCCAAATCATAATTTAAGTAAACTAGATTTTAATTTTTCTACAAGTAATAATATTTTAGATTGTTCTATTTTGGATAATCGTTATCTTAATTGTAGTTCATCAACAATGCTTGGTGATACAGAAATTGAATTAAAAGTAACTGATCCTTGTGATGCATCAGTAACAAAAAAATTTAAGGTTACTGTTGAAAACAGAATCCCTTTATTAAATATTTCAAATCAACAAAATAGTTGTTCTGATAATTTAATAAAAATTATTAATCTAAAAAATCGTTCAAGTGATGAGGAAATAAATTTATTATCATTTGAAATAGTGTCTCAATCAAATACTGATTTGCTAAATTGTTTTATTGATGAAAATTATTATCTTTCGTGTGAAATAAATTCTTGTGATACAAATTATTCTGATATTATAATAAATGTTATTGATGTTTTAGGTGCGAGTAGCCAAGCCTCATTTAGAATATCTCTAAAAGATTCAACACCATATTTATCAAAACCATTCCCGAAAATTTGTATTAATCAAGATTCAACTAACATAATAAATTTTAAAGACTATTTTTTTGATAAAGAAGATAAAAATAATTTAACATTTAGTTTAAATCAAATTAATAAAAATGATATTGATTGTTCTTTAAATAATAATTCATTATCTTGTAACATAAAAACAAATTCAAAAACATTTAATGAATTAGAAATAATTGCAAAAGATTCTGCAAACAATGTTTTAAAAGAAAAATTAGTTATTGAAACAATGTGCTTTGATACTAATGGAATTGACTTTTTTTCTGAACAAAAATTCTTTTGCTTAGAAGAATGTACTTCGCACACACAAGAAATAACACTAAAAAATAATGAGTCATATGCTTGCTTTGATTTTGATGTATTGCATCAAAATTATTTAAATGCTACACTTACTAATAACAAATTTTGTTTGAATAAAAACGAATCTAGAAAAGTTTATTTAAATGTTAATACTTGTAATGCTGACAGAACATTTTATGACATAAAATTAAAAGATTATGAAAATAATGTTGAATTAAATTTTGAATATCAAATTGGGAATTGTAATACTTTTGGAGACATTAGTGTAAGAGAATCAGACGGATTAGTTTGTGCTGGTACAAAAAAAGATTTTGTAGTTGATATCAAAAACTTATCTTCCCAAAAACAAGAATTATTTTTGAATGCCGAAAACCAATTAGTATTACCATATTTTTCAAAAGATAAAATTACGTTGGAACCATTTGAATCAAGGGAAGTATTGCTTACAATAAATGCTAAAACTCTGGGAAAACAATCAATTCAATTAAGTGCAACTAATAAAAATTATCATATTGAAAAAAGATTAGTTATTGATGTTAAAGATTGTTCTAATTTAAAAGAGCGAAATTTTTTAATAGAAACACCAAGCGTTTGTTTTGATGTTACAAAAGGACAGATATTTGAAAGTTCTTTTAATGTAAGACGTGTTAGTAATGATTGTATTAATTGTTCTTTTAATGATAAAAAAATAGAATTGGCAATGTTTGGATTACAAAACCAATTATCAAATAATCTTTTGTCATTTGTGGGAACAACATCTCAAAAAGTATTTTATTCAGTAAAAGTGCCTGAAAATATTTCGGCTGGCCCAATTTTTTTAACCGTTACTGGAAAAGAAATTGCAAGTGAACCATTTGAAAAAACAGGGTTTGTTCAAGAAGAACAAATATGTTTAAATGTTAAAGGTACTAGTAATTCTTCAATAAATTTAAGGACTACTTCAAGAGATGTTTTTTGGTGTGACTCAGAATTATTTGAATTAGAAATAATTAATAATGGGGATTTTGATGAAACATTTGATTTATCAACAATACAAAAACCAATTGGAGTAACAATAAACTTTTCACAACAACAAGTAATGGTTCCTAAAAAGAGTTCAAAAACAATATTTATTTCAATTGCAACATCACCAGAGTCAATTGTTGCTGATAATCAAAGTGTTTTAATAAAATTAGATGGGAATATTCCACTAGAATCAAGAATTTATTTTAACATAAAATCTCGGGCAGCATTTGAAAAAATCGAAATTATGAGCTATACTCAGTTAGTTGAAATGAATGCAAATTCAGAATCAAATTATTATTTACAAATCAGAAATAATACTGATTTTGATGTAAAAAATTTGTTAGTTTATTTTGAGAATGTTCCGCAAGGAATGGAAATAGAACAAAAAATAATTGATGTAATAAAATCAAAACAAGTTATTACTATTAATGGAAAAATCATTTCTAAAAATATTGATGGTAATTATTCACCAGTATTTGTAATAGAAAAAAAAGTTGAAGGATTGGAAAATGAATTATTAAACAAAAAAGAATTCTACATAATAGTATCTTCGAATTCAAATTCATTATTAGGAAATTTTTCAAATTCTTCTAATATAAGTGGTTTAACTGGCTTTACGGGTTCATTTGGATTAAATTCAAATATGTTTGAAAACGGTTCATTCATTATAGTGAATGTGTTGGCTTTTTTAACTTTATTACTCGTAATAGTTATATTAGGAGTATATTTTTCAAATAACAATTATAATAATAATTATGATAATTCATGGGTGGAGGTTAGAGAATGAATTCAAAAATAAATTTAGGAGTAATAGCAATAATACTAGTAATATTGGCAGTGTCTGTTAGTGCAGTAACAATTAATGGGGAGTCAAATATCTCATTATGTCAATGTAGTACTGATACACAAGTGTTTTCTGTTTGTGCAGAAACAACTGGAAATTATACAGTTTCGGTTTCTGGCATTGGTGCAAAATGGGTTAAATTCGCACCTTCAACACTAAATATTTCAGCCGGTTCATGTAAAGATTTATTTTTATTTGTAACTCCTGAATGTTATGCGACATCTGGATCATTTCCGTTTGAATTAAACGTTTCTGGACCAGAAGAATCAACAAAAAATATTTCTTTATTTGTTGAACAATGTCACTCATTTAATTATTCAGTAAATCCAGTTTTGAATAACTCTAAACCATGTGAACAAAATATTTACAATATTTCTGTTACAAATACAGGAAAGTTTACTGATGAATATGTTTTATTACAAAAAGGGTTAGATGATTCATGGGTTAATTATCCAAGAGACTCTTTTGTTTTATCTCCCGGAGAATCACTTAATACTAATTTAAAATTAGAATCTTTTTGCTCTACTCCGTCAGGAAGTTATCCATTCACATTAAAATTGTCTAATACAAGAACAAATAATTCTTCTATTAAAGATTTAGTACAACAAATAAACGATTTTGTTCCAATAACAAATAATATTGCGTCAAAAATTGTTTTATGTGCTGAAGAAGGACGAGAAATTAATGTTGAGTTAACAAATGTTTCTAATAAAAAAGATGAGTTTACAATTTCATTAGATAATGAACTAGTTTCTGTTAACACTCAAAAAATCGAATTAGAGTCTAACGAAACAAAAACTATTGTTTTAACAATAAAATCATCTTTACCACAATCAACAAATTTTAATTTTTTGGTTAATTCAAAAAATTATAATAAAACATATACTAAAAATGTTGAATTATCTTTAGAAGATTGTTATAACATTTCAATTGATAGATTAGATTTACAAAACAATTATTGTTTTGGAAACAATTCTTTAAAATACTTGTTAACAAACAACGGAACACATGATGCCAATATTCTAGTTTCAATTACTGGATTAAACGCAGAATCAAAAAATATTTTTGTAAATTCTGGTGAAGAAAAAGAAGTAATATTAAATTTTTCACAACAAGAAGGTACAAAAAATATAGTTGTTAATGCAGAAACAAATTATTCAAAAGACACGATAGAATATTCTATTAACTTTGAAAATTGTTATGGTGCAGAACTAATAGTTCCTAGTGTGTCTATTTGTGCGACTGAAAACAAATTAATTGATGTCGTATTAAAAAATACTGGAACACAACAACAAACATTTAATGTTACAACAACTGCTCCATGGATTACAATAAGTAATCCGCAAGTAATAGTTGATTCTAATTCTCAAAAAATAATTAGTTTACAATTAAACGGGCCTAGCGAAATAGGATCAATTTATTCAATTTCAGCAATTTCAAATAATTCTGAAATAGTAAGAACAATTCCTATAACACTATTTTCACAAGAAGAGTGTTATGCGTTTAGTGTTCAAAAAACTAATGAAATAATAGATGTTAATTGTTGTGATGGAGTAATAACCGAATTATTAATAAAAAATAATGGTAATTTTTCTCAAACAATAACATTAGAAAAAATTGCTCCAGAATGGGTTTCTTTCTCGCATAAAGAAATAATTTTAGGATCAGGTGAAGAAAAAATAGTTTATGTATATTTTTCACCTCCAATTGGAACAAATGGTCAATTAATCGGATCAATATTAGTTTCTAACCAAAAAGGAATATCACAAATATTTGACTTTAACTTAAATGTGTTTGGTGGAAATTGTGGGGTTGGATTAAATGCTAATCTTGGAGTTGATGGAGAAGTAACATTAACAAAAATTTTCACTAGAAAAGAAATCGATGTGGAATTCAATATAATCAACGACTCTAATGTTGGTTTTAACATTGTTGATATAAAAGTACAAGAATATCCTGATGCAGATGTAAAATTTGATAGTGGAGTATTTTTGTCACCACAAGAATCAACAAAAGCTAGACTTACAGTAAGCTTTTTAGAAAACCAAGAACCATTAGATAGAGAAGTAACATTAAATATTCTTACTTCAGTTGGAGAATTTAATAAAAATCAATTAATAAAATTCTCAGAATCTAAAGACAAACCAGTTTATGATGAAGTAGCAATAACTGGATTTTTCACACAATTTATTGTGCCTGCAACAGGAGTATTATTCTTAATAATACTGCTTGGGATAATATTATTAGTTGCTGGAAAAAGTAATGAAAAAAAAGGTTCTAAGAAAAAATAGTTCATAGAAAAAAAATTTAATAATTTTAATAGGCTTTTAATAAAAAAAGCCTATTTAATCTTTTTCTTTTATAATTTTATTATGTTAGAAGATTTTATAGAATCAAATAAGATAAATGCAAAATTCATTTCTTTTACAACAATAATGTCTATGGAATCAGCAGTTCTTACTAAAAAAATCCCTTCTTCAGTTGCAATTAAAATTCGAGTGTTTAACACTCTAAAAAATGATCCTGTTTTACTAATAACTAGATTTAACGCTAATGTTGATATCCAAAAAATAAAAGAAATATTACTTTTAGATGATGATGAAGATTTAATAGAGTTAACTTCACAAGAGTGTGTTAATATTACGGGTTATAAAAAAGGTTTTATTCCACCTATTTCAATTTATGGATTAAAAATAATAATTGATTCTTATTTTGAAAAAAAAGAATATTTGTTTTGTAGAGTTGATGAAAAAAAATTCTTAAAAGTCCCGCTTGCATCAATAATCCAAACAAACGATGATGTAGTATTTGAAAAAATTGAGTTATAAAAAAATTAGATTATAAAAAAATTAAATGATTATTTGGTTTAAATAGAATATATTTATTTTATTTGTTTTAAAATAAAATCCATTTTTTCTATAAAATAATCTATTTCTTCTTTAGTATTATAAAATGAAAAACTTGCGCGTGCCAAACCATTTTTGTTATATTTTGTTACAATTGGTTCTGCACAATGCATTCCACTTCTAATTGCAATTCCTTCATCGTTTAATAATATTGCAAGGTCATGGCAATTTAGTTTATTAAAATCAAATAATATTATTGGGGCACTATTACTTTTTGTATTACAATAAATATTTATTTTATTATTTGGATTTTTTGTTTCAAGAGTTTTTAATTTATTTAAACAGATTTTTTTTAAAAGTTTTTCTTGATTAATAATATTATCAAATCCAATTTTATTAATATAATCTATTGCGGTTCCTAGTCCAATTGCGCCTGAAATATTTGGTGTTCCGGCTTCAAATTTTTTTGGAATTTCTTCAAAAATACTTTTATTAAAATTTGTTGTTTTTATCATATCTCCCCCAAAAATAAATGGTTGCATTTCTTCTAAAATATTTTTTTTACCTATCAAACAACCAATCCCAGTGGGGGCCAACATTTTGTGTCCTGAAAAAGCTATAAAATCAATATTTGTTTTTTTGAAATTAATTTTTTTATGTGGTGCTAATTGTGCGACATCTACACAAAATAATCTATCTTTCTCATGAACAATTTTTTCAATTTTTTTTAAATTTGGAATAGTTGCAATAGTGTTACTAGCTCCGCTTAAACTAACTAACTTTGAATTTTTAACTTTTTTTTCTAAATCTTCTAAATCTAATTCAAATTCTTCGTTTATTTTAACAAACTCGATTTTAACTCCTTTTTTTTGTAATTGTTGCCAGGGTACAATATTACTATGGTGTTCCATTTCGCTTAAAACAATTTTATCTCCGCGTTTAAAAAAATTAGAATTTATTAACGAATACATTAGTAAATTAATTGATTCAGTAGTATTTTTGGTAAAAATAGTTTCCTCTGATTTTGAACCAAAAAAATTAGCTATTTTTTTTCTAGAATTTTCAAAAAGAAGAGTTGCTTGTTCACTCATTTCATGTAATCCACGATTTATATTAGCGCAGTTTTCTTCATAATAATTTTTTTGAGAATTAATTACTTGTATTGGTTTTAATGAAGTTGCTGCATTATCAAAATAAATAATTTTTTTATTATTCACACTTTTATTCAATGTTGGAAAATCTTTTCTTATTTTATTTATATTCATTAAAAAAATAATAAAAGAAAGTAATTTTAACCTATTATTATACAATAATATTATGTTATTTGATCTACACACTCATTCTAAGTATAGTATTGATGCTCTTTCTAAACCAGAAACAATGATTAATATTTGTAAAAAAAAAGGAATTGGAATTTCAATAACTGATCATAATAATATGGATGTTTATTTTAAAGGAAAAGTAAAACAAATAGCTAAAGAAAAAAAAGTTTTTTTAATACCTGGCGAAGAAATAAAAGTTCTTGCCAATCAACCAGTTAATAAAAAAAAATCTAGTGTTAAAAATTCAAAAGATATTTTATCTAATGCGAAAAATAGTTTAGTTAGTGATAAATGTGTGGGTGAAGTAATTGCTTATTTTTTAAACAAAGAAATTAAACCAAATACATTTGAAAATATTTTAGATGAAATAAAACAACAAGGTGCTTTATTGTCTTGTCCACACCCGTTTGATTGGCCAAGAAAAAATTTTAAAGAGTTTTCTAATGAGTGGCGAAAATTTGATTCAATGGAAGTTTATAATGCGCGAGCATATTATTCGGGATTAAATAAAAAATCTCAAAAATTTCATGATGTTATTTTTAAAGAAAAAAGGATTTCTGCTCTTGGGGTTAGTGATGCGCACACTCCTGAAGAAATTGGTAATGGTTTAACAGAGATTAATGCGGTTAATGAAGAAGAATTTAGAAAAGCAATAAAAAAAGGTCAAACAAAAATCATTAAAAATAATAAGGCTGGGTTTAGTCAACATTTACAAACTCAATTTGCGAGAAAAAATATTATTAGTGAACGATAAACGCGTTAGTAATAAGGGTATTAAATTTTTTTTAAAAGTGAAGTAATATGATTTCAAAAGTTAGAGGTAAAATTGGTCCATTACAAATTTTTCTAGCTTGGCCGTTTATAAAATTAAAAGTTAATCCTAATTTTATTTCAGTAATGGGTTTAATTCTAGCTTTAATTGGAGCATTTTTTATTTTTTATCAAAACTGGTTGTTAGCTTTAATATTTTTTATCCTTGCACCTACAATGGATTTGATTGATGGTAAGGTG
>JAQVNZ010000062.1 GCA_028702895.1 Candidatus Iainarchaeum sp.
GATCTGAGAACACACAATACCATATTAACTCTACATCACAAAGAATTACTCTAACAAAACCAGAACCAGCAAAAGCAAAATTAAAAATTAATATTAGAGAAAATGGTTTACCAATAAGCAATGCTAGTTTTAATATAAAACTTGATGGAGAAAATAATTATACTAAACTAACAAATAATTCTAGTGAAACATTTGAATTAGTTTACGGAACATACTTTTTGAGCATTAGTGATCCAGATAGAGATTATGGAACAGTAACAAAAACAATTATTATTAATAAAAGTAATACTGATGAAACAATAGAAGTTAGCAAAACTATAAAATCAAAAATAAATATAATAGTAAAAGATAGTATTAGCGGAGCTTTAATAGAAAACGCTATAGTTAATGTAAAAAATGTTAGTAAAAAAACTATTGATGAATATAAAACAAAAGAAGATGGGAAAGCAATATTCGCAATAACAGACAAAGGCAAGTTATACATAACAGCTAAGAAAGCTGGTGGAATCGGAGAAGGTTATTTTGTAAAAGAAATAGAATTAGAAGAACCTGGCCTTGATAATAATATTGAAATAAAATTAAGTAAAATAACAACTAATAACGCAGGCAAAACAATTGTTAAAGTAATTGACCAAGATAATGAAATTGTTAGTAACGCTAGAATTACACTAAGATATGAAAAAGATGATTCTTTAGTAGAATTAAATGAAAATCAAAATTTTGTTTTAAGTGACATAAATGGATATGCTACTTTTTTAGCGGGAAAAGTTGATGATAAAGCATATGCTCACGCAAGCAAATATCCCTTTGATGGAAAATCAAATTCAAAAACAATTGCATTAGAAGGAGATAATGAATTTGAAATAATAATGCAAATTGGGGAAACACCAATAGAAATAATTGTTACAAATGAGAAAGGCGAAAATATTACTGGAAAAGCAAGATTATATAATTTACAAAACGAAGAAGTATCAGGATTAATGGCCATAGAAAATGGGAAAGTTAATACAAAAATAAAAGCTGGAAAAATAGTTTATCTTGCAGTAAATAGTGAAAATCATGAAACATATTATTCTGAACCAAGATTTTTATGGCCGAACAAAAAAGAAGTTTTCCAAATAATAATTAATACAGAGATTAGTGAACCAAAAGTAATTGCTGATGGTAAATTAAATATTTTTAATGAACAAGATGAAATTGTGCGAACAATGAAAGCTGGGAATAAGTATTATACTTTAATTAGAATGGATTCTGATAAAACATATAATAATGCATTACTACATTTTAGAGCTGGTACCGAAGAATTATTAGAAAATGATTTTATTGAAATTGATAAAATTGAAACTGTTGGAAATTTTGTTGAAGTTAGAGGAAAGAGTTATTCGCCCCAAAGAGGATACTCTTATGACTCAGAAAATTTGACTGATAGTTTATCAAAATGGGTTACAATAAATTGGAATGGGATAACACAAGGAACAAGAATAGTAAAAATCCATTTTAGAATAAAACCTAATACTCCATCAAATAAAGAATTACAATTTTTTTGGAGAGCTAGTTTTGATGATAATAAAAAACCAGAGAGTAATGCTAGCGAAGAATTATATGATGATACATATGCTTCAAACATTTATTTTGAAGGAGAAGAAGCAGTTTGTATAACCGATTTTTGTATTGCACACGAATACTTATTTGACACCGACGAACAATTATATCTGGATAAACCATATGAAATAGAACAAATAAAACAATACCATTACCAATTTCAAATAATAAATAATTCTAATACAGATTATGGCACTGATAAGAAAAAAATGGGTTTAAATTTAGAAATGATTAGCGAACAAGGAATGGGTGCAAAAGTAATTGAATATACAATAAAGGATTCTAAAAACGAGGTTAGTGGACAATCACTACAAAGTTTAACTGATTTAGAAATAGGTTCTTTTGAAAAAAATACTACTATAAATATTATCTTAACTTTAGAAGGAAATAATTCAGGTAACTCTGCACTAAAAATTGGATTAAAATCAGATGGAAGAATAATTTATTCCAATGAAGAAAATTTTTCTGTACCAAGTCAAAAAGAAATGAGTGTTTCACTTGACACTAGTTTTGTACCATCTTTAATTAATACACAAATAATTGTTGATGTAAAAAATGCTGGCGAACCTATTAATGAAGCAATAATAAAAGTGTTTGCAAAAGAACCTGGATTTGATGAATATTTAATAGAAGAAAATATTACTAATAGATTAGGAAAAGCACAAGTTAATTCAGGCGCACATTTCCCTAGTACAAAAGTAATAATAGAAATTGCAAAAAAAGGTTATTCTAGAAAAAGATTAGAATTAAGTGTAAGTGATGATATTGTATTTTATAATCCTACTCAATTATCATTTGAATTAAATACTATTACAAAAAAAGATGAAAAAATTGTTTTTGAAATAGGAAATGCCACTGGAAAAAAACTAGAAATATATTCTATTAAAACAAACGCTAAATTTGCGAACGCGATTAATGAAGATGCATTACAATCTTATTTGAATGGAATGAAAGGAGTTATAATAGAAAAAGATGATGTAGAAAAATTAGATGTGTTAATGAGAATACAAAATTCGCTAACAGAAGATATGATGATTGAACCAATAAATATTCAAGGAAATATTATAATATCCTTAAGAGCAATAGAAACTAATATTATTTTTGACACGTTTTTACCAATAAATATTAATATTGGTTCAGGAGCACAAACTGGAAATGATTGTTTATTATTAAGTAATGTAGTTCAAAGTAAAGTAACAGAAAAAGGAAGGGTTACATTTACTTTTGAATTATTAAACGCGTGCGAAGCAAATGATATACCCGTAAAAATAAGAGATTTAAGTGTAACATCCACAAGTGAAATTGATGGTTCAGCGGATCTATTAATACAATCTTATTCTACTTCAAAGAGTGGTAGAACTGCAATTGATTCTATGACAAGAACAATACTCCCAGAGATTGGTGGAGAAGAAAAATTAGTTGGAACATTAACATATATTCCTAGCGAAACAGCTGTTGGAAAAACAATTAATATTCCTTTAACATTACAAGCAAAATTTCAAAATCAAATAATAACTACTAACCCAACCCAAGCAAAATTTACTGTAGATGTAATAAATTTAAAAGAGTGTGTTAAAATTGATAGTTCTAGAACCCCAGTAGCATTTAATGA
>JAQVNZ010000063.1 GCA_028702895.1 Candidatus Iainarchaeum sp.
ATACAACAAAAAATAACGGGCCAAAAGAAATTAATAAAAAAAAAAAAAAAAATAAAATAAAAGAAACTATTAAAAAAATTGATAAAATAAAAGAAAATAAAAAAATTGTTGATTTAACAATAGATAGAAAAGAAATAAAAAAAGCTAAAGAAAGACTAGAGGTTAGTTCAGGTAAACGAAAAACTAATTTTAATGAAATTGTAGAAGAAGGATTAGAAAAAACTCTTTTAAATGAAAATTATAAATCAACTACTCCTAAAAAAGAACTTTCAGGAAAATTAAATATTAATGTTGAATTTGAAGAAGAAGAGTTAAAAGAAAAAGATAATATAATAACAAAACTAACTGGAATAGAAAAAAATATCGTTAAAAGTGTTATAGAAAACAAGGCCGTGAAAGCAATTAAAGAAGAAGATGAATTAGCAGAATATTTATTAAAAGAACAAGGAATAAAAGAAGAAGGAATTAATACTAAAAAAAATATTGTATCAAAAATAATTGAAAAAACTGGTTTAGAAAAAGATAAAGAAGATAATATAATAAATCCAAAATTAGCTTTTTTAACAAATGATGAAACCGGCCACGTTTTTATTGGTAGAAAAAAAAGTGTGTTAAAACAATATGGTGAAGAATCAGCATTATTTATTGGACGAGTACAAGAAGAAGATTTATACCATAAACAAGTTTATTTAGATGGATTAAACCCGCATGTTGTTTTTGTTTGTGGGGCAAGAGGTTCAGGAAAATCATATGTTCTAGGAGTATTAGCAGAAGAACTTGCAATAAAAAATAAGAATGTTGGAATTGTAGTTGTTGATCCAATAGGTGTTTTTTGGTCAATGAAACATCCTAATAAAGAAAATAAAGAATTGGAATTATTAGCTGATTGGGAAATAATGCCAAGAGGGCTTGATAACGTAAAAGTTTTTATCCCAGTTGGAATGAAAGGTAGTGTTCCAAAAAGTACTTATGATTCTACTTTCTCAATACAACCTGCTTTGTTAAATGCTGAAGATTGGTGCCTAACATTTGGTATAGACCGTTTTTCTCCAACAGGATTATTAATGGAAAAAGGTATAAGTAAAGTAAAATTAGGTTATACTACTCAAGAAGGAAAAGTAGTTAGAGGAAAAGAAAATACTTTTAGTTTAGAGGATTTAATAGCTTGTTTTAGTGATGATGCTGAACTAAATAATAGGGAAAAAGGTTACAAAACAGATTCTATTAGAGCATTGGTTTCAAGATTTGATGCTTCTAAAAATTGGGGAATATTTGACGAGAAAGGAACACCACTAAGCCAATTATCACGTGCTGGGCAAATGGCAATACTAGACACTAGTTTTTTAGAAGATAATGTAAGCGCACTAGTAATTGGAATTATTGCTAGAAGATTATTATCTGCACGAAAAATAAGTACACGAAGAGAAGCTGCAGGAAAATTTTCTGAAACAACAATGGAAGATTTAGTTGAATTAAATGTTCCACCAACATGGCTTTTTATTGACGAAGCACACACACTAATACCAGGCGGTAATCAAAAAACACCAGCAAGTTCTGCATTAGTTGAATATGTTAAACAAGGAAGAAGACCAGGATTAAGTTTAGTATTTGCTACACAACAACCAAGTGCAATTGACACACGCGTTTTAAGTCAATTAGATATTATAATGTCACACAAACTTGTTTTTGATGATGATGTTAAAGCAATTTGGAAAAGAACACCAACAAGAATACCTAATCAATACAAAAAACCAAATTTTATTAAAACACTACCCGTAGGAACTGCTTTAACTGGAGACAGTCAAGAAACAACTTCAAGAGCATTCATAATGAATATTAGACCAAGAATGTCACAGCACGAGGGAAGAACTGCTGAAACTGTTGAAGTAAAACATGAGTTAAGTAAAGACCAAGTAGAAGTTTTAGCCATTAGCATTATTTTAAAACAATTAGAAAAAGATCCTAGAATAAGTTTACATAGTATTGAACAAACACTAGACACATTAAATAATACTTATAAACAAAATGTTAAATTAGAATTAATAATTTCATTATTAGAAAAAAAAGGATTGAATGTTGATGAAGAATATGTTTATGCAAAAGGTGTTCTTGAAGAAATGAAACAAGACGAAGAAGATGAATTAAAAAAACTTAATGAAGAAAACCAAACCGAAGATTCTGTCAACGAAACTAATGCTGATACTCAAACAAAAAAAGAAGTTCATACAAAAGATGATATCCAAACAACCAACGATGGAATAGAAAATGCTAAAGAAGTTAAAAAAGAATTTATTGAAAGTATAGAATTAACTGCTCTAAAAAATAGTGTGCAAGAAAAAGATGCTAGATTATTATTAGCAAAACATCGATTAAAAAAGAAACTAGGATTGTTTGGAGAAGAAGAAATACTTGACAGATTGAATTTAAAATATGGAATAATTTATAAAATAAAATATAATTATTTTTCTCAAACCGATGCATATCAAATAGGCGAAGCGTATGTTAATTCTTTAACAAGCGAATTTATACATGATAATAATGGAATGTTAATTGAAAGTCGTGGTTTAAAAGAATTTATTGATTTAAACGAAGTTGAAATAAAAGCAATTAAATTATTAGCAAAAATAAGTGATATAAAAGAACTTGCTTTAAAATTAGAAATGGAAGAAGGCAATGCTAAAAGAGTTTTAGAAAAATTGATTAGTAAAGACATTGTAACTTTAGAAAAAAATAAAACTGATTTTAATTATTATCTAAAAAAAGTTTTTGACATACCTAATAATCCATTACACGTAATATTATCTAGTATTGGAAAAAGACCAATCATAGAAGTTGATGGCATAGCAATAATTAATCCAAAAATAAGCGAAAAAGATTCTGCCGAATTATTAAAAAAATTGTGGAAGCACATTACAATTAAAGAAATAACTCAAATTTATTTACCAGTTTGGGAAGGAGTTCTAAAAAAGAAAACTGGGGAAGAGAGAATAATAATAATAGATGGAATAAATGGTAAAAAAATAAATTAAATAAGTTATAAATTAAATTATTAAAAAAATTTAACTTACTTTTAATTCTTCAAATTCTTTAATAGCATAATGTAAACCTGTAATTTTTACATCTCCTCTTGATACAAAAAATTTTAATCTTGGTAAATAAATTGTGAATTTACAAAACGGGTTTAATAATAATATTCTAAAAATCTTTTCTTTA
>JAQVNZ010000021.1 GCA_028702895.1 Candidatus Iainarchaeum sp.
ATAATTTAGCTAGAAATGATACTAGTGAATCAAAGGTTGATAATAATATAATTTATTATGGTCGCGAACTTGATGAAACAAATTTTTTGTTTAATGACTCAAATATTTTAGGAGTTTGGCATTTGAATGGAGATTTAGTTGATTCTAGTGGAAAAGAGAATAATTTGGTTTGTACAAATTGTCCAGATTATGTTGGTGGTGTTTTTAATTCACAGTGTAAAAATTTTGATGGGGTTGATGATTATTTAAGCGCAAACGTTTTATCAAATGTTAATGATTATTTTACTGTTTCTGCGTGGATTTATCCTACTCGACTTGAAACTCAAGGTGAAACTTATGGGAATACGATTTTTGCAGCATCTTCTGGTTATGGGTTATGGGTTTTACAAAATTATAATGAAATTCGAGTTTATGCTTTTTCGAATTGTTTAACTAGTGGATGTTATTTTCAAACAACTTCTTCTCCAATTGAATTAAATGCGTGGAATCATATAACAGTTTCAGCTGTCAAAAATGGTATTTCGAAAATATATGTAAATGGAAAACTAATTGATTCTTTTAATTCTGGCGGAACTTCGCTTGCAGGTGTTTTTGGAATAGGTGATTTAAGAGTAAATAGAAATTTAACTTTTAAAGGGAAAATCGAAGAAGCAGCTATTTGGAATCGGGTATTATCTGACGATGAAGTAAAATCACTTTATAGTTCTCAGTCAATTGATTTTAGAGAAGATGTTATTGGCCTTTGGCATTTAGATGGTGACATAGTTGATTCAAGTAAAAGTGGGTTTGTTGGAACAAACAATGGTGTAAATTTAGGTGCAAATGGTTTGTGGGGCACAAGTGCTGGCGAGTTTAATGGGTCAAATAGCAACATTGTAATTGGCGATGTTCTTGACATGGGTGTAGATGATATGACAATTTCTGCGTGGATTAAAACTGACTTTGCTGCTGCTGGACAGTATATTGTTAGTAAAGCAAGAGCAGCGAGTCAATATTATAGGTATGGTGTTGCAATCCTTGGTGCGACTAGTACTACTCCTGGTGTTGCTTATGCAATGGTGGCATGGGATAATGGTATGCATACAGATTACCCTGGTGTTACAAAAGTAAATGATGGATACTGGCATAATATTGTTGTTGTTATTGATAGAAACTCTAATCTTTTAATTTATGTTGATAGTAAGTTAGATGCAACTTATGATATTTCTTCCAAAGGTTTGCTTAATGTGGGGTCAAATAATCCTTTTAGAATAGGAAGTTATACTGCAGCAGATAATGTAACTGGTAGTTCTTTTTTTAATGGAAAAATTGAAGAAGTTACAATTTACAAAAGAGCTCTTCCATCTAACGAAGTTAGAGATATTTATAATTTACAAAAAGGGAATTGGCTTGATAAAGATTTAGTTGCTTATTATAAATTTAATGAAGTAAATGGAACAACTATTTTTGATTCTGCGAGAGGAAATGATGGTGTGTTAACTAATGGGGCAAATATTAATGCAAATGGAATGTGGGATTCTAATGCGCTTAGTTTAGATGGTGTTGATGATTATGTTGATATTGATAATATACAATTAAATTCTAATGTCCCTTTTTCTATTAATGCTTGGTTTTATTCAGAGTGGGATAATTCTAATAATGGGATATTTGTTACTGCTCAAGAAAATGGTTATAGGACTGCTTTAATTGTTACTGCTAACAATGTGTTATCTCTTATTGTACAAGATATTGTAAATGGCGCAAGTTATCCTTATTCAACAATAAATAATTCATTTCTTAACAATAAGTGGAACAATGTTGTTGCGAATTGGAACGGAACAAATGCAAAAATATATATAAATGGAATTGAGTATTCTACAACAAAAGGCGGAGCCGTAAGTACTGCTTTGCCAAATATTGGTTTTATTGGGAGAAATAATTGGGGTGGGGGGAGTTCGAATGGATATTTTAATGGTTTAATTGATGAAGTAAAAATTTATTCTCGCGCATTAATTTCTACTGAAATTCTTGCAGATTATAACTCGTATTTAAATTCAAAATTTTTTGATAATAATATTATTGGTGCTGAAAATGAAGTGACATGGCAGAGTCTAAAAATAAATTTAGATTTAAATTATAGTTTTGGAAATGAATTAAATTCGCAATTCGATGAAAATATTGTTGGCCTTTGGCATCTTAATGGGGATGTGAATGATGCTTCTGGTAATGAGTTTCATGGGATAAATAATAATATTACTTTTTCTGATGGTTTGTGGGATACTAGTGCTGGTGTTTTTAATGGGAGTAATTCTGGAGTAATATTAAATAATTTTCCACAAGTGTTTGGAACTGATATGTCAGTTTCAATGTGGGCTTTTTTTAATGATGATTCTAGAGGAGTTTTATTTGGGAGCCATGATGTAAAGCCATCAATAAGTTTAGAAAAACACACTGATTATAGATTAAGAATTTATTGGAATACTGCTCAAATTGATTCTTTTTCTACAAATAATGTGATTGAACCAAACAAATGGCAATTCATTACTTATGTTCGAGATAAAATAAATAATGAATTTAATGTTTATGTTAATGGAAAATTAGTGCATACTTTTAGTGGGGTTGGTAATGATATTGTTCCTCCTGGCCCATTTTATATTGGGCGTGATGTTCGAACTGGATCAACCGTTTTAAATGGAAAAATAGAAGAAGTTATTTTATGGGACAAAGCATTATCTGCAGAAGAAATATTAGATTTATTTGAAAATAGTTCTAAGCGAATTGATTTAGAAGTTTATTCTTGTTTTGATTCAGAGTGTTCTAATAAAACCAGTATTCAAGAAATAGTGAGTGTGAAAAATAATTATTCTTATGATTTAAGTTTAAATAATTCAAGATATTTTGGTTGGAATGCTTATTTTAGAAAAGCAAGTGGTTTAGAAGATTTGCTAAATAATAATTTTTCAAAAATGCCTTTTATTAAAGATATTAATATTGTTTCAATTATTGAATAATTATTTTCTTTAAAAACAAAAACTAGCTATTTTTCACATTTTTATATAAAATTTTTCTTTTCAAAATGATTTTATACTAGAAAAAACAATAATCATTAATCAAAGAATATTTTTTTTGTTAATAATTTTTAAAATTATTTTAGGATATTTTTTTTGATTAAAATATTGGGTTTTTATATGATTAAAAAGAATGTGAGAAAAAAAGATTTTGTTGCACAAGCGTCTATTGAAACTCTAATAATTTTAGCAGTAGGATTATTTATTCTAACAGTTTTTACTGCAATAGTTTTTGATCAAATAACAATGCAAACTAATTTTCAACAAAAACAATTAGGTTTACAATCAATCACAATTTTAGCAAAGGAAGTGGATAACGTTTATTTTTTAGGGACTGGTTCTAAAAAAGAAATTGTAATAACTATTCCTCAAATGGTAGATTTTTCAAAATCTTATATTGATGATAAAACATTTGTGTTAAATATTGCTGGAGAAGAAGTGTTTGCTAGTTCTAAAGCAAAATTAAGGGGGGAATGGCCGAATAAATCTGGTTCTTATGTTTTTGTTTTAGAATCGTTTGGTGATTTTGTTTCAGTTTCAACTGCCACTCTATCTTTTTCTCCAATTCAAATAAATGAAACATTGAACCAAGGTAGTTCTAGACAAATAGAATTAATTGTAAATAATACTAGTTCAAATTCCATAGGTTATGCTTTTTCAATAACTCCTTTTGAAGGGTTGGCAAGTATTTCTTCTCCATTTGATAATTCAACAATTTTATTTGGGCCAAAGGGTGATAGTAATGATTCTAATAAAATAATAATAAATTTAGAGTGTTCTAATAATTCTGCTGGTTCTTATTCTGCGATGCTAAATTTTAATGGTATAATAAATGTTTCTTATCCTATTAATTTAACTTGTTTGTCTGGTCAAACAAAATTAACTATTTATCCTAATGTTAAAACTTTTTCTCTTTATCCTAATATTGGTGAATCTGAAACTTTTTTGATTTGTAATAATAATCATTTAGATATCTCTAATTTAAAAATTAGTTTTTCTGGTAATTTAAAAGAAATAGTAACTGGTGAGTTAGTTTCAAATCTTGCTGCAAATACTTGTGCTAGTTTAAATTTAAATTTTAAAACTAGATTACCAAAAAGTTATTCTGGGGATATTATAGTGAGTGGCGCGGGCATTGTTACTAATGCAAATATTACTGCTAATTTATTTAGTCCTTATACTTATTTTTCACTTCCAACACCAAATAATAATTCAGGCGTGTTTTTTGATTTTTTTGATTTAAATATTGGTTCAATTGGTTCTACTAATGTTTCAAGTTTTGTTGATTTTAATGATTCTATTATTGGTTGGTGGAGGATGGATGATATTGAGGGGGAAAAACTAGTTGATTATTTTGGTGATTTAAATGGAACGATTTATGGGGGTGCTGAACAAGTTGATGGGAAGTTAGGTAAAGCGCTTGAGTTTGATGGTTCAACTGGTTATTTTAAAATTGATATTCCAATTAAAGAAAGTTTTAGTCTGTTTGTTTGGGTAAAATCAAACACGCCTAATTGGAATAATTTTGGTTGGATAGCTTCTTCAAGAGAAAAAAATGGTTTTCTCATTCATCCAAGACTAGATGTAAAAACCATTAATTTTTATATTTATGATCAAAGTGGAAGTTCAATTAGTATTGGAAATGTTGCTCCCTCTAATATAACTGTTTGGAATCAATATGGGTTGATTTATGATAATGATTTGAAAAAAGGTTATGTTGTTCTTAATGGAGAAATAGTAAGTACTTATAATGGTGAAATTTTGCGAACTCCAAGCACAATTGAGTGTTATTTTGGAAGAGATTATACTAATGGTGGAAGGCATGGCGATGGTCTTATTGATGATTTAATTATTTTTAATCGAGCTTTAAGCGAAAGTGAAGTTAATGCTCTTTATACAAATTCAAATGAAAAATATGATTTACTAAATTTTTCTAATTTAATTGATGGAAATTATTCTTTTAAATTATATTCTCAAGATTTGACGGGTAGTGTTGGATCAACTGATTTAAGGGAAATTGAATTAACAAAATCTCCTAATATAAAATTTGTTTCGCAAACTCCAGAAAATGGTTTTTCTACATTTGATAATAATTTTGATTTAAATATAATGTCAGTAAATTTAAAACAAGATGATTTGAATGTTTCAACAGTTCTTGATTTTAATAATTCTTTAGTTTCTTGGTGGAGAATGGATGATATTGATGGAACAACATTAATTGATTTGGTTGGAGATAATAATGGTGTGATTAATAATGGTGCTAGTCAAGCTGATGGTGTGTTTGGAAAAGCTCTTGAATTTAATAAATCAAAATCCCAATCTGTTAGTATTGATCATAATGAATCTTTAAATTTTAGTAGTATGTCGTTAAGTTTTTGGTTACAATTATGGAATCCACAAGGGTGGGATGCATTAATTGCTAAAGATTCTTGGAATGCTCGTTTAGGTTGGTTAATTTATTATGCGAATGGACGATTATATTATAGTGGTGCTGGTGGGGGTGGATTTAATGTTATATTTAGTCTAGATCCTGAAAAATGGTATCAAATAACTATTACTAATAATGCTGGTCAATCAAAAATGTATATTAATGATGAACTTGTAGGTTCTGGAACATTAAATTTAAGTAATAATGAAGTTCCTCTTAGATTTGGAGCAAGAAATGCAAATACTGGGATGTATTCTACTGATTTTAGTAGTGGTTTAATAGATGATATTATGATTTTCAATCGAGCTTTAAATGAAAATGAAATAAAAGCAATTTATGGTTCGTCTTCTCAAAGTTATCTTGATGTAAATTTTTCTAATTTAGATTTTGGAGAATATTCTTTCAAAGCATATGCTCAAGATGAAAATGGTTATTTAAAATCAACAGAAAAAAGAACAATTAATTTAATAGACGAATCAAAGATTTTTAAATCAACTTGGAATACAGCATTACTTTCAACTGGTTCTAGTGGCGAAAATCAAATAAAATTACCTTTGTATAATGGTGGTTCATATAATTTTTTAGTAGATTGGAATGATGGTTCAACAAGTAAAATAACATCTTACAATCAAGCAGAAGTAACACACACTTATGATGTTAATGGAGAGTATACTATAAAAATAATAGGTGAAATAACTGGTTTTAGATTTAATAATAGTGGAGATAAATTAAAGTTAATTGATATAAAAAATTGGGGTTCTTTAAGACTTGGAAATAGTGGAAATTATTTTTATGGTTGTGCTAATATGAATTCTTCTGCAACAGATGTTCTTGATTTAACTGGAACAACAAACTTATCAAATACTTTTAATAAAGCTGTTTCTTTTGATGGTGATATTGGGTCTTGGGATGTTAGTAATGTAACAAATATAGGTTATATGTTTTATGCGGCGAGTAATTTTAATAATGGGGGTAGTGATTCAATAAAAGATTGGAATACATCAAATATTACTAATATGAGTCAAACTTTTCATTCTACAAAGTTTAATCAACCTGTTGGATCTTGGGATGTTAGTAATGTAACTTTAATGGATTTTTTATTTTTTAATACTCCTTTTGATAATAATGTTTCGGATTGGAATGTTTCAAAAGTAACAAATATGCGAAATTTATTTGCTGGGACTCCATTTAATTATAATATTTCTAATTGGGATGTTTCTAATGTTAATATTATGGCTAGTATGTTTAGTTCAAATAGTTATTTTAATCAAGATATTAGTAGTTGGGATGTTTCTAATGTGACGGATATGGCTAGTATGTTTTATGGGGCTGCTAGTTTTAATCAACCAATTGGGTCTTGGGATATTAGTAAGGTTACAAATATAAGTAAATTATTTAGTTTAGCTGGGTCGTTTAATCAACCATTAGGTGACTGGAATACTGCAAGTGTTACAAATATGAATGCTGCATTTAGGGGGACTCCTTTTAATCAAGATATTAGTGGTTGGGATGTTAGTAATGTTATTTATTTTGGACTTGTAGGAGATAATTATAGCGGAATGTTTCAAACTGCAACAAAATTTAATCAAGATATTAGTGATTGGAATATGTCTAGTGCAACTGATTTAACGCTTATGTTTCAAGGGGCTACTGATTTTAATCAACCATTAAATGATTGGGATATTAGTAATGTAACTAGTTTGCAGAAAACATTTGCTAATGCAACAAGTTTTAATCAACCATTGGGTGATTGGAATACTTCAAATGTAACTACAATGTATGCTATGTTTTCTGGAGCAACAAAGTTTAATCAAAATATTGGTGATTGGGATACGTCTAATGTAATAAGTTTAGCAGGAATGTTTACAAGTACTGATTTTAATAATGGTGGTAGCAATTCAATAAATAATTGGGATACTGGTAATGTGACAAATTTAAACGGAATATTTAGAGCAACTAGTTTTAATCAACCAATTGGTGATTGGAATACGGCAAAAGTTACAGACATGGGTCAAATAATTTTATATAATAGTTATTTTGATCAAGATATTTCAAGGTGGAATACATCTAGTGTAACAACTATGTTAAATATGTTAAGAGGCAATGGATTTAATCAAGATATTTCTACAAAAATTGTTAATGAAGGTGAAGATGATGAGTATGTTGCATGGGATACTTCAAATGTGACTGATATGTCAAATATGTTTGGGCGTGCTTTTGATCAAGATATTTCTAATTGGGATGTTTCTAGTGTAATTACAATGTCTGGAATGTTTAACGGATCATATTTTAATCAAGATATTAGTGATTGGAATTTATTTAATTTAACAAATATGAATTTAATGTTTCAAAATGCAATTTATTTTAATCAAGATTTAAGTTCTTGGAATACAACAAATATTACAACTTATACTGATTTTGATAAAGGTGCAACTGCTTGGGCCGATGAAAATAAACCAATTTTTTCTAGTTAAATTAGAATATTTTTTATGGTGATTAAGTTCACTGGCCTATTACTTGTGAAGTGTTTTTATAAAAAAGAATATATTTAAAAATAGTTATAACTAAACACTATTATAACAATTTTGTTATTTTGGTGTTTTTTAATGGAAAAATGGTCTTTGTATAAAATAAGAGAAAAAGCTCTTAATTCTGGGAGAAGTGTATTTTCTATTGGTGAATTATCTAATTTAATATCGAAAAAAAAATCAATAACAACTGTTTATGCTTCACGATTAGTAGAAAAAGGTCTCGCAAAAAAATTATTAAAAGGTAAAATAAGTTTTGATGAAGATAATTTTGTTATAGCTTCTCAATTAATAGAACCTAGCTATATTACTGCAGCATCAGCATTAAATTTGTGGGGTTTAATACAACAAGTCCCTGCAAAAATAGATTGTGTAACAACAAAAAGAAGTATTTGTTATAAAAAATTTGGTGTAAATTATCATATGGTGCAAAATAGTTTATTTTATGGTTATAAAAGGAAAAATAAGTCTGGTAGTTACATAATGATTGCTGAACCTGAAAAAGCTTTAATTGATGGAATTTATTTAAATATTTTACCAAAAACAATTGTAAAAGAAATTATAACTAATTTAGATATAAAAAAATTAAAACAATATAAAAAAAGATTTACTGGTAGAGGAAAAAAAAAGATTGAGGAAATGATAAAATGTTAACAAAAAATGAATTAATAGATTTAGCAAAATACAATAATTTATCTCCTTGGCAACAAGAAAAACATTATTTACAAAGTATTGCATTAACAGCATTAGCACAACAACCATTAATTTTTAAAGGTGGAACATATTTATGGTTTTTTCATGGGTTGCAAAGATTTTCAGAAGACTTAGATTTTACTGCGAAAGAAACTATTGATGAAAATATTGCAAAGGATGTTTCAAAAATAATTGAAATGCAAGGTGTTGAAAATTCATATAAAATAACAACTCAAAATGATATAGGTTTTTCATTTAGAATTTCTGCACAAGGACCACTTTACGAAAAACCAATTAGTGCTTGTTATTTGTATGTGGAAATAAGTAAACGAGAAAACATATTAAAATCTCCTAGTTCATTTTCATTAAAAACAATGTATAATTTACCAATAAAAATAATTTCGGGCATGGCTTTAGAAGAAGTTGTTAGTGAAAAAGTAAGAGCTATAATGACAAGAGATAAAGCAAGAGATATTTTTGATTTAAATTTTTTAATAAAAGAAAAAAATATTTGTTTTAATGAAAGTTTAATCCAAAAAAAATTGGATTATTATAATGAAGATTTTTCAAAGGCGAAATTTGAAAAAAAATTAAAAGAAAAAAAAGTAATTTATAAACCTGAATTAAAATCATTGGTTTTTAATGATTTAGAAAAATTTGAAAAAATAGAAAAAAATATTTTGGGTTGGATGGGTTAATTTAATATGTTTTTATATTTAATTTTGACCAATTCAAATAAACCAATTTTTCCCATTTAAATTAGAATAATTTCTTATATGAGATTGGATTATATTTTATATGATTAACATGTTTAAGAAAAATAATTCTGGCCAAATTTCTATGGAATTTATTATAACGATTCTTTTTATTATTGGAATATTTGTTTTTTCTTTATTTCTTTTTCAGAATAGAACTTTTTTGAATTATAATTATTCTTATCAATGGGATTCTAGGGAAATTGCTACGCGTTTTGCAAGAAATGTTAATAATGTTTATTTAATGGATGATGGTGCTAGGGTAGTAGATCATTTTTTTTGGAGTGGGGTAGATAGGAATTTTGATTTTGGAGAAAATAATATTAGAGTATATTATTCTAAAGATAATTATATTGACGCGCCAATACTTGCTTTGTTTGAATCAAATATTAGTGATTTGAATGGAGAAATATTGTTTAAAAAAATTGGTTCTAAGGTGTTAATTGATTATGATTAAAATAAATTATAGGGGACAATTTTTTTCACCTGATTTAATTATTGCTGTACTAATTTTTGTTACTTGTTTAGGATTTTTTTTTGTTACATCTGATTCTATTTTTGGGATAGTGAATTTGAGTGAAGAAAAAAACATGGCGGATGAAGTAATTCACTCTGTTATGAATGTGCTAGTTTATTCTAATGGTTTTCCTACTAATTGGGAAGATGCTAATTTAATTGATGTTAATGTTTTTGGTTTGGCTAGTTCAAAAAATGTTATTAGTGAAAAAAAACTTTTAACTTTTATTAATCACTTGGATAATAATTATTTGTTTTTTAAAGAAAAAATGGGTTTGGGTAAGTTTGATTTTAAATTACAATTAATTAATTCAGAAGGAAATATTTCGTATTCTTCTAATAAAGAATTTGTTAATACTGAATTTGAATTAAATTATGATAGAATAGTTTTATTTGATAATGATATTTTTATTTTGCGCGGGGTGATTGCTCTTGAAAAAAGATAATTTGGGGAGTAAGGGTTTTGTTATTACATCTGATTCTTTTCTTGGGTTAACAATCTTATTTGTTTTAATATTAGCTTCAATGTTTTATATTTCACAAGTTAGTTTTAATTCTTGGAATAATATTGATTTAATTAATTCTGCTAGGGATGTTTTAATTGTTTTTGATAAAGCAAGTTATTTTGAAAATGCTATTTTACAAGGGTCTAGCGAAGTTTTAGTTGAAAAAATTAATTCTACTCCAAAATCACTTTGTTTTGAATTAAGCTTGATTCCAAAAGATAGTTCTATTCCTTTAATAATAGCTCTAAAATCAGGGTGTTTTAAGAATTTTAATGAATTAATAGTAGTTAATCGGTCAATAATAGTTAATGATGGTGCGAGTGTTAGTTTTTTTACGGCTAGAGTAGAGGCGTGGTATAAATGATTTCTAGAAAAGGTTTTTTGGCTATTACTAGTAAGGGTTTTTTATTTACTATTTCTATAATTCTTTTTGCTTCAACAATAGTTATTTTTTCACAAGTTTATTCTGATTATAATTCTATTAGAGAATCTAGAGTGTTATCAAATTATTCTGTATTATCACAATCAATAATAAATGATAATATTTCTAGTAATCTTAAACGAATAATTGATTTTGATTATAATTATTCTTTTGAATCAAACAAATTTTTTGTTAGTGTTAATGATTCTCTTCCTAAAAAAAATCTTTATCAAAAAATTTCGGGGTATAAAAGTTTTTTAGAAAACAATTTTTTTAAATTAGTTTCTGGTGACAAACAAGTTGATTTTTCAAATGTGTTGGATGGTAATGTTCAATTGTTTTTTGGTGATTCCTTTGTTTATGATATTAATTATAATAATAATATTACTAGTTTTATTTCAACTTCTAGTAAATTAAATTCTGTTAATCTAAATTTGATAGTTGATTCTAATGATTTAAACTATTATGAGTGGGTGCCAAGTTCTGGTACTCAAATAATTTCTTTACATTATACTGGTGATGTAAACAATTTTTTTATAGAAGGCACTGTATCTGATTATGAATTATCTTATTTAAATTTAGTTTATTCTGATTCTAATACTCTAATATTATTTAACGGTGAAGGATTAGAAAATTCAGTTAGTATTAGTTCTACTAAAAAAGTTTCTTTTAATTTTGATTTAGAATATGTGTTTGATAATAATTATCTTCCAGTATGGTTTGATAGTGATTTTAATTATTTTTCTAGAAACGTTAATTCTAATTCTAAAATAATTGTTTCTAATTAAGATTTTAGATTTAAAAAAAAAGTTTAAGAAAGGAATACTTTCCTTTCTTATTAAGTTAATTATTAGTTTGATGTTCCTATTATGTCTGCTACACCAGCTTGTATTTGGTTTGAAATGTCTGGCGAATTATATATTATAAAAATATTTTCTTTTCTAAAGGCGTATTGTGATTTCGCTGATATTCCTGTGCCTTTTATTATTACTTCTGTTTGATTTGTTTTTGCACCACTTTGTATTCCATTTTTTCCAATATTCCAATCAGTGCCTTCGCCAATACGAACTTCTTTCAAATCTAATGTTTTTGATGAATTGTTTTGTAGTATTAAGATTAGATTTCCGTCTTTAAGTTGCCAATCAGTTATTCCGAATGGTTGTGCACTCATCCAAGCGATTTCTGAACCAGTTTTTCCAATACCAGAACCTTGGCCTAATAATTGTAATAATATTCCTATTGTTACTAGTGCAATTACAATTACTATTGCTACTATTACTAAGTATTCAATTGTTCCTTGTCCTGACACTTCTTTTTTATTCAAAATTTTATTAATCATTTTATTCCCCTTATTAGTTGCTTTATTTGAAAAAATAATGTTTTTTTTGTTTTTAAAGTTTACGTTTGTTAGTAATTTGAATTAAAATTAGTTTTTTTTTAAAAAAAGTATTTTTGGAAACAACTTTTTTTGTTGTCTCCAAAAGTTTGAATATTTAGTTTTGTGTTCCAACAATGTCAGCTGCACCGTATTGTGTTCTGTTAGATATTGTGCCTCTGTTGTAATCTATTATTATATCTCCTTTTTGATATGAATAATTTTTTCCAGATCCAACTTGGATGGTTGTAATAGGTACTGTTACTTTGTGGGTAGATCCTGCTGAAATACTTTTGTTAAATTCTATTGGTGATTTTAATGAATTTACTCTTATTTGATTGAAATCCATTGTTTCGTAAGTGTTGTTTTTTAGTATTATTGTTAGATTTGTATCAGTTTGTGACCAGTCTACGATTGCCCATGGTGTTGCTGATTGCCATGCGATTTTTGCTGTTTGTTCTGGGATTGCGCTTCCTTGGTCCATTACTTGTAATAATAATCCTACAACAACTAGTGCTATTACGATTACGATTGCAATTATAACTAAGTATTCGATTGTTCCCTGTCCTTTTTTATTAATCATTATTTTGCCTCCT
>JAQVNZ010000064.1 GCA_028702895.1 Candidatus Iainarchaeum sp.
GTACATAAATCTTTCATAGATAAAAATCTAGCTTTATCATTACTATCTACTTTAGAATATACTAGTCTGCATGGTTGCATACACCTGCCTCTATTACCAGATTTATTAAAAACAAAGGATGAGAATAAGCATTGTCCAGAATATGAAAAACATTCAGCACCATGTGTAAAAACTTCTACTTCTACATTTTTTGAATGCAAAAAATCTGATATTTCTTTTATTTCTAAGAGATTTAATTCTCTTGCTAAAACGATTTTCTTAAAACCAAAGTTTGCTAAAAATTCTGCTCCTTGAATATTATTACAAGTCATTTGAGTAGATGCATGTAATTCTAGGTCTGGTAATAATTCTCTTAATAATTTTATTAATCCTATATCTTGGACTATTAAAGCATCTATTCCTGATTCAAACGCAAATTTAGCAACTTCTAATGCATCTTCTATTTCACTATCTTTTAAAGAAGTGTTTAATGTAAGATAAGCTTTTTTATTATAAAAATGACAAAAAGTAATTCCTTCTTTAATATCTTGATTTGAAAAATTATCTGCTCCAGTTCGCATATTAAATTTTTGCGCACCAAAATAAACTGCGTCAGCACCATTAGTAACAGCAATTTTTAATTTTTCTAAATTGCCTGCAGGCATTAATAATTCTGGTTTATTCATTTAATTTTTCAACTACTTTTTTTTTAAAACTCTTTAATAATTCTGTTTAACAAATCATTTAAAAACAGCAGAAATAAATGCAATTAAACTAACAATCATACCTTTCTTAGAATAAGATTGGCTTTTACTAAAATCATTTTTTAATAAAAATTGTATGGTTATAATAAAAATTATTGTTGTAATGATCACAAAAAAATAATAATACATGTTTAGCGAAAAAATTATTCCTGTAACAAAAGCTAGAATAATGCTAGTCGTATAATAAAAAAGAATTAAACTTTTTGAAAGTTTTTTAGAAATCATTGGTAACGTTTTCTTAAAACCAAAGTCTTTTTTTAAATCTTCAAAATCTTTTGTTATTTCTCTAGCCATATTAGCAAGAAAAGCTATTGTGAAAAAAAAGAATATTATTTGTGGAATTTGATTAGTTGCACTTGCACCAAAAATAAAAGTTATTGCAGTTCCTGCTGCTACAATAAAATTTCCTAAATATTTTTTCTTGTAAAATAATCCAGAATATAATATTAATAATAGTGTGAATGTACAAGCAATAAAAAAAGAAATTGGGTTTAATAAAAAAGCTAGTGTTAATCCTATTACAAAAAATAGTATTGAACTAGTAATCGCAATTTTTTTAGAAATTATTCCACTTGGCAATGGTTTGTTCTTACTAATTTTTTTATCAATATCATAATCAAAATAATCATTGATTATTTGCCCACCTGCACAAATAAAAAAAGTTGCGAAAAAAACTATTATAAGATTATAATCAAAAAATTGGGTTGCGATAAAAAAACCTATTATTGTAGCAATGCTTGCCATTAAACAATTTTTTAAACGCATTAAGACAAAAAAAGTCTTAATTTTTTTAAAATCCATAAAAATAGTTTGTAAAATAGAATAAAAGATTTTAACCAGATTTTTTTCTCTTCTTTTTTAATCTAAGTCTTTTACTACCACATTTTCTACATTTACTAGGTATTCCTGAACCACTTCTATTACTAGCGTTACACTTTTGACAAATGTAAACGTTTTCAAAATGACTTTTAATAAATAAATCGTCTGCCATAAATAAAACCTTATGATATAAATTTCTAAGAAAAGCTTTATAAATAAAACCTTGTCATCAAAAAAATTATTTCTTTCTAAAAAAACTTTTTGTCATACTAACAATCCAATTCCAATGAAGGATTAAATGAATTATTACTATTACTCCCATTAAAATGCCGCTTAAATTATGTATTTTGGTAATCATCTCGTTTTCTATTATTATTTGTAATCCTAGTAATGGTAATCTTAACAAACCAGTTACAAACACTCCTATGAACGAAAAAAATAATATTACATCTATTAAATAATTTAATTTAGTTCTTTGCATAAATTAATTTGCACAGAAAAAATTTATAAACTATTCTAGACGCAATTTTTATGAAAGTACAAGTTAATATAAAAAAATTGTAATATGGTTTTAACAAGAAATTGTATTGCTTTTAAGCATTTGTATTTAGTATTATTCTATTAAGGCAAAGCCAATAATAGTTTAAAGCATTAACCGATTTTATGGTTACGCTCCTGTAGCAGTGGAATTTTTTAAAAAAAAATTCAGTAAAATTTCAAAATTTGCACTACAGGTTAAATAATAAATGCAATTTAAAAAGTATATTCTGGGTTACCAAAGGTATCCTAAGCGTTAATCGATTTTGCGGTTACGCCCCTGTAGTGCAGCGGTCAAGCATTCTGGCCTTTCAGAATTTTTTTCAAAAAATTCAGTAAAATGAATTTGAGCATTTGTTTATTCAAATGCCCAGAAAATGAAAAAAATTATGGTTAGCCGGCGACTCGGGTTCGAATCCCGGCGGGGGTATATTCTGAAAATAGTTATTATTACCCTACTTTTTACAGCCTTTTATAGTATAATCGGTTAACTTATATAAAAACTTTTTAGGCACTACAATTTTGTTAAATTTTTAGTTCAAATTCAATTCCAGTAATTTCAGAAAATAATATATCTCCAAAAAGACCACTTCCAACAAATACTAATAATTCTCCAATACTTTTATTCAAAAAAATATTTGGCAGAATATTAGATAAAAAGAAACCAAAAAAATAATTACCTATTGCTTCTCCAATTGCCCCTGTAAAAAGAAATATAATTACAAAAGTGACTAATTTTAACAAATAATTAATTTGTTTTTTATTCATTAAAATTTTAATTATCAATTATTTAATAAAATGAATTCATTCAAACCAAAATTTTCCTGTGTTGTCAAATTGTGCGTGTTTTTCTAACCAACTTCGCATGTTTTCGATTCCGCCGAGTTTTTCTATACAATAGTAACAGCATCTTGCAGAGTTTGAATATTTGAACACTAGACGTGCTTTTTTTACTGTGCCATTGACTCCACAATAAGCACAATGTTTTTTGTTGTATAATTCTTTTTTCATTTTAGTTCACCTAGTAATGTTGCTTTTCAAAGATCGCTTTTAGTTCATAGTATATTGCTCTAAGTTCTGCA
>JAQVNZ010000065.1 GCA_028702895.1 Candidatus Iainarchaeum sp.
TTTTTTTGAAATACTAGTTGGTTTTTTAGGAATAATTTGTTCTTTTGCAAGTGTTTTTGTTGCAACATTTATTGGTGTTACACAATTGTCTCTTCAAAATGGTTCGCTATTATTATTATTAGCAATCCTAATTTTTATTTTTTTGATTATTAGATTAATAAATTATATTTTTGAAGATTCTAAAAAAAATATGTTAATTTGTTTTATTATTTTATCATTAAATATTCTTGTTTTTGTATTAAATGTTTTAAAATTCATTTCAATACCTTTGCTATTTATAACTTAATTTTTTTTAATAATAAGTTTTAAATATGAGTTTTACGTTTTTTCTTTCATGAGTAATAAAAAAAAATTTATTATAAAAAACGGATTTTCAAAAAATTATTCGTTGGGTCAAAAAGCAGCAGATTTAGTTTCGCGTTGGGCAGGATCTTGGAAATTTATAACCTTGTTTTTTTTATTTATTTTATTTTGGGCTATTTTAAACACTTATTTAATTATTTTTGGTATTTGGGATGTTTATCCTTTTATATTATTAAATTTAGTTTTATCTTGTTTAGCGGCCATTCAAGCACCAATAATTTTAATGTCTCAAAATAGACAATCTGAAATTGATAGACAAAAAGCTAATTATGATTATTTGATTAATCGTAGATCTGAAAAAGAAATAAAATTATTGCGTTTAGATGTTCTTGAAATAAAACAAGTAATTTTAAAACAATCAACTAAAACTCAAACTGATAGTATTAGAAAAGATTTGCAAAAAATAAAAGTAGAATTAGAACGAATAGATTATTCGAAAAATAATTTAGATAATTTGAAATAAAAAAGTATAATCAAAATAGATAAATAAAATTTAATAAAAAATAATTTTTAATTATTTAAATTTTAGTTATTTTAATTCAAAAAAGCATTAAATTTTGATAATTTTTGCGTGATTGTATTTTTTTGTTTGTATTAGTTTATTTTAATAATAAAGATAACCTTTTAAAGAATTTTATAACAAAAATCTATTATTAGTTTTAAAATGGCAGGGAGTGTGCAAAATGGACCATATAGTAAGAAATGCAATTGCAAGAGCGCAGGCTGATTCGAGAGCTACTCAAAAGAGTAATTTCAAAGTTTTTTCAAAGAGTAATAGTAAAACAACTAAAAAACCTAGTTTTAGTAAGACTAAGGGTTCTTCTCATACTGATGAAGAATTAGTAGAAATACTTGAGACTAACAGAGCAAAGATTGTTGTTGTTGGTTGTGGTGGTGGGGGTTGTAACACTATTGAACGAATGGCTGAAGTTGGTATAAAAGGAGCTTCTACTTTTGCAGTTAATACTGATGCACAAGACTTATTGTCTACTCGCGCTGATAAAAAATTATTAGTTGGAAAAAAATTGACTAGGGGTTTAGGAGCTGGTTCTGATCCACAAGTTGGAGAAAGTGCCGCAAAAGAATCTATGGAAGAATTGCGAGATATTCTATCTGAATCTGATTTAATTTTTATTACATGTGGTTTAGGTGGAGGAACAGGTACTGGATCCGCTCCAGTTGTTGCTGAAATCGCAAAATCGTTAAAAGCATTAACAGTTGCTGTAGTAACCTTACCTTTTACTGTTGAAGGAAAGAAAAGAATGGAGAACGCAATGCACGGGTTAGAAAAATTACAAGAATATACTGACACTATAATTGCCATACCTAATGATAAAATACTTGAAATAGCACCTGACTTGCCAATTAACGCGGCTTTTAAGGTTGCAGATGAGGTTTTAACAAATGCTGTAAAAGGCATTACTGAAATGGTTACAAAACCTGGTTTAATAAACCTTGATTTTGCAGATCTTCGAGCAATTCTAAATAAGGGTGGTGCAGCAATGATTGGTTTAGGAGAAAGTTCTAGAAACGAATCAAGCGAATCAAGAGCTCTTGAAGCAGTTGAAAACGCGCTAACCTCACCATTGCTAGATGTTGATATTACTAATGCTACAAGAGCACTAGTAAACGTTGTTGGTGGGAGTGACATGACTCTAAGAGAAGCTGAAATGATTGTTGAAACAGTTTCAACAAAAATACACCAAAGTTCTCATATTATATGGGGTGCAATGGTAGATGAATCTCTTCCAAAAAACCAAATACAAGCAATGGTAGTAATTGCTGGTGGAAAATTTCCTTATTTAGAGGATACTAGCGCAACAGGAGAAGTGGATTTAGGAATAGAGTTTTCTTAATTGATTAAAAGCAAAAAAATAGTTTTTTTAAAAAAATTTGTAAAAAAGTTTTTTTTCTAAAACTATTGCTTTTTCTCTTTTATTTTTAAACCTTTCCACTGCTAAATTTTTTATTCTGGTGAATTAAATGAATGTAAAAGTAATGTTATCAAATTTTATTTCAGATAGTAAAAGGATTTTTATAGTGTCTAGAAAGCCATCTAAAGATGAGTATAAAAAAATGGCTATTATAATAGGAATAGGTATAATAATAATTGGTGTTCTAGGTTTTATAATAAATTTAATATTTAATCTAGCAGGATTTTTTGGAGCATAAGAGGTTGATTAAAAATGATTTTTCCAGTAAGAACAACAGTAGGACAAGAACAATTCGTTGTTGATGTTTTAGGAGCAAAAATAAGAAAAGAGGATTTGAATATTTATTCTATCGCAGTAGTACCTGGATTAAAAGGATATATTTTGATAGAAGCTGATAATGAAATAACTGTTAGACGAGGAATAACTGATACTCCTAATGTTAGAGGATCAGGTATAGTAAAAGGCGAAGTTAAAATAGAAGAATTATCTGGTATGCTTGATGCAAAACCATTAATGAAAACACTTGAAGAAGGTCAAACAGTAGAAATAATTTCAGGGCCATTTAAAGGTGAGAAAGCAAAAATCGTTAGAGTTAATGCGCAAAAAGAAGAGGTTACTGTTGAATTATTAGAAGCTGCAGTAAAAATACCTGTAACATTAAAAGCAGAGAATATAAAAATATTTAATTAATAAAAAATTTTTTATTATTAAAATTTAGCTCTTACGAAAAAATAATTGTGAGTTATTGTTACACAAAATTTAAAGGAAAAAATAAATTAAAAAAATAGGGGTTATATAAAATGGGTGAAATAAAAGTAATGGTTGATGCTGGTAAAGCAAAT
>JAQVNZ010000066.1 GCA_028702895.1 Candidatus Iainarchaeum sp.
TTGTTATAATTAGTATGCTGAAAATTACAGCCACCACAAGTTGTATACACGGGGCAAATAGGAGTTATTCTTTCGGGACTTGATTTAATTATTTTAATAAGATTTGCAAACGCGATGTTATTTTTAATTTTGTATATTTCCACCTCAACAGTTTCGCTAATAAGCGTATAAGGAACAAAAATCACAAAATCGCTTTGCTTTGCAACGCCCTCGCCATTAACACCTATATCAATAATCTCAACTTTAATTTTATCGCCGATTTTCATATTAAAGAATATATCACAAAATTATACAACTATAAACAAAAAATTTACTTTTTATATTTTTTAATATATAATACACAATATATAGGAACATAATGAAAGCCAAAAAGAATAAAATTGAAAGGGCGGAAATTCTATATCATTCATTTGATATAGAAAAAACTTTTTCTTTAACAAACTCTTCTTTGGAAGGATTGCCCGCCGAAGAGGCTGAACGAAGACTGTCTGTAAGTGGCAAAAATGAACTTCCTCAAAAACGCAAGAAATCTATTATAAAAATCATTTTACGAGAACTAATAAATCCTATAATAATTTTACTTTTATTTGCAACAGCATTTTCAATTCTTGTTGGAGATTGGCTTGACGCTTCGGTTATTTTACTTTTAATAATGATAGACATAGTTATGGGTACAGTGCAAGAAAAAAGAGCCGAACGCATAGCCAACTCTTTAATGAATATGATAAAAACTGATGTAAAAGTTCTGCGCGATGGAGAAAAGTTTTTAATAGATGCAAAAAACCTTGTGGTTGGCGATATTGTTTTCTTGGAATCGGGAGATAAAGTTTCTGCAGATATGCGAATAATAACTTGCTCTAATCTTAAAGTTGACGAATCTATTTTAACAGGCGAAAGTTTGGAAGCGGAAAAAAATACGGAAATATATGAAGAGCAAAAAGCCCTTGCGGAACGAAAAAATATGCTTTTTGCGGGAAGTTCTGTTATGACAGGGCGTGCAATGGCGGTTGTTGTTGAAATAGGAATACATACTCAAATAGGAAACATTGCCGACAAATTAAACAAGGTTAAGGACGAACAATCTCCGCTTGCTGTTAGAATTAAAAAGTTTTCTAAACAAATCACTTTTGGAATTGCTTTTGTTGCTGTTGTAATTTTTATTTTGTTAATATTGCAAGGAGAAGAAGTAAACACAATTTTGTTATTTGTTGTTGCGCTTGCAGTTTCAGCAATTCCCGAAGGACTGCCCCTTGCCGTTACGATAGCCCTTTCTGTTGCATCAAATAAAATGGTAAAGAAAAACGTTGTCGTAAAAAATCTTAATGCAGTTGAAAGTTTAGGCAGTTGCACAGTTATTGCTTCCGACAAAACGGGAACATTAACCTTAAACGAGCAAACTGCAAAACTTATTGTTTTACCGAATAATGACATTTTTGAAGTTTCTGGAAGTGGCTACAACGATGAGGGCGAAATAATACCTAAGAAAAACACAAGCATAGAGTTAGCAAACGAGATAATTTTTAATGGACTTATAAATAACGAAGCAAAACTTTATAAACGCAATCAAAAATTTAGAAGTTTGGGAGATAGCATAGACATTGCATTTCTTGCACTTGCAATGAAAGCAAAGATTTTGAAAAACAAAACCGACACAATATTTACCCTTCCGTATGAAAGTGAAAAAAAATATTCCGCAGTTTTTTACAAACAAAAACGAAAAACAATTTGCACAGTTAAAGGAAGTATTGAGAAAATTTTAAGTTTTTGTAAAACTATGAAAGTTGGCGAAAGCATTGAAAAAGTAAATGTGGCAAAAATTAACAAACAACACGAAAAATATGCAAGTAAAGGTTATCGCTTAATTGCGATTGCAAGCGGGGAGTATAGCGGGAAACCATCAGAGGAGGGCATTTCAAACTTGACATTTCTTGGTTTTGTGTGCTTTATTGACCCCGTTCGCCTTGAAAGTAAACCAGCAGTTGAAAATTGCCATAATGCAGGTATTAAAGTTTTAATGATTACCGGCGACCATCCACTTACTGCTTTTGCGATTGCGAAAGAAATTGGCATTGCAAATGAAACGGAACAAATAACAACAGGTGCGGAAGTGGAAAAATATTTTGCACTAGGGCAAAAGCAATTTGATTTATTTATTAAAACAAAAACGGTATTCTCGCGCGTAACCCCAACAGACAAACTAAATATAGTAAACTCTTTGAAACACTCTGGCGAGTTTGTTGCAGTAACGGGCGATGGTGTTAATGATGCTCCTGCAATAAAAACTGCACATATTGGAATTGCTATGGGCTCTGGCACAGATGTTTCAAAAGAAACGGCAGATATGATAATTACCGATGACAACTTTAATTCGATAGTTCAGGGTATTTCAGAAGGCAGAACCGCTTTTAGCAATATTAGAAAAGTTACATATCTATTGCTTTCGGAGGGTATCGCAGAAATTTTGTTTTTCTTAATTTCCGTTTTGTGTGGGCTACCTATTCCTTTGATTGCAATTCAAATTTTGTATCTAAACATTATCACAAACGGACTGCAAGACTTTGCGCTTGCTTTTGAACGAGCCGAAAATGGTATTATGCAAGAATCGCCACGTTCAACAAAAGAAAGTTTGTTTAGCAAGTCTTTGTTAATAGAAAGTTTAATTTCAGGGCTTGTTATCGGACTGCTTGTTTTGGGTGTTTGGATTTACTTAATTAAATTTACAACGGTTGATTTATATTACGCACGAAGCGTAGTTATGGCACTTATGGTATTTTTGCAAAACTTTCACACATTTAATTGCCGAAGTGAAACAAAATCTATTTTCAAAATCGATTTCTGGTCGAATAAACTTATATTCTTCTCTGTTGCAAGTGCGGTTATTTTCCAAATAATGCTGATGGAAATTCCTTTTCTTGCAAACTTATTGCAACTAACAAGCGTTGCAGTTCCAGATTTGTTGATTATGCTTTCATTATCGATTTTAATTATGATAGTTATGGAGTTGTATAAACTAACCGTTCGAAACTATCGCAAAAAACACCATATTACAAGGGCATATTAAAAAAAAGGAGAAAAAATGAAAACAACAAAAAGAAAAAACTATATCAATTGGGATGAATATTTTATGGGAAT
>JAQVNZ010000022.1 GCA_028702895.1 Candidatus Iainarchaeum sp.
CAGCTTCGATAATCTTTTCTTTTTCTAATCTATCCATAGAATAAGAATAAATTAAATGAATTTAAACTTTTTGATTTCCCAAAAGGAATTTAAATGCAATCATATTCAATAATATTGGTGATAACAATGGTTTATGAACATACTAATAGTAAAGGTAAAAAATATTTTTTGCATGGAAAAGGAAGATTATTTTATTTTGCTTCAACACAAAAAGAAAATGCAATTGACTTACCAAAAGGATATCAAATAGTTGAAAATTCAAGAACAGGATTGCCAATGTTAAAAAAAGAATAATAAAAAAATAAATTAAAAATAAAATAAACATTATTAAAATAGTAAATAGCTTTTAGTGAATTTAAAATAAAAAAATGAAAAAGCTATTTATTTAAATGTAAAGTACAATACTATTTTGGAGTGGTGATTAAATGAAACTTAACGAAATTTTTAAACTATGTATCCAAGAAGGAATAAACGTTGATCCTCGTGGAAAAGAAAAAATTGAAAAACTTTTAAAAAAAAGAAATGAACAATACACAAAAATGGATGAAGAAGAAAAAAAATATTTTGATAAAGAATGTTTATGGAACCCATTTGATGATTCTAGAATACTTAATGATGATGGAAGATCAATACACACAGTCATTATAGGAATTGATATGGAAACCCCAGAATTATTAATGACCAATCTTCTTAATAAAAGCGGAATGAAAATAGATGCTGTTTGGGCACACCACCCAGAAGGCCAAGCACTTATTGGACTTGACAAAGTAATGGCTCTTCAAATTGATACTCTAGCTGGCGCAGGAGTTCCAATAAATCAAGCCGAAGCAATTATGCAAGGTAGAATGAAAGATGTTTCACAAGCGCTATCTCCACAAAATTCTGAGCGAGTAGAACAAGCTGCAAAGTTACTTGGAATAAACTTTTTGAACACTCACACTCCTGCAGATAATCATGTGAACACATATTTAACAAATTTATTTAATGAAAGAAAACCAGAAACACTTGGAGACATAATAAAAATACTTAAAGAGATTCCAGAATATCAAGAAGGAATGAAACAAAAAATAGGGCCAACAATTTTTGTTGGAAGTGAAGAAAACAAAGCTGGGAAAATTTTTATAGACATGACTGGCGGAACTGAAAGTAATAAAGAGGCTTATAAAAAACTTGCAGACAGCGGAGTTGGCACAATTGTTGGAATGCATGTTGGAAAAGAAATGAAACAAGAAGCAGAAAAAAACCATATGAACATTGTAATCGCAGGACATATTCCATCAGATAACCTTGGAATGAATCTTTTACTAGACAAAGTTGAAAAAGCAAATAAACTTCATATAATCGAAGCTTCTGGTTTTAAGAGAATTAAAAGGTGATTTAGTGACAATGCCAATAATTCTTTTTAATTTCAAGAATTATTGGAAACACCCTTTTGTAAATAAATATTTAGATGGCGAAAAATATGAAGGAATACTAGTTATTCAAAATAAAAAAAATATTTTTTTTAGCCACCCTTTTAATTTTAACCAATTAAAAAAAGAATCTATAAAACAAATTATTGTTAAAGAATATTCTATTACTAATTTTAAAAAAATTTTATTAAAAGAAAAAGAGTTAGGTTATGATTCAAAATACACTACTGTTTCACAATTAAATTTTTTAAAGAAAACTTTTAATAAAAAAAAATTTGTGGATTGTTCAAAAATAATTGAAGAAAAAAGAGAAATAAAAAATCAAACAGAAATCAATAATATTTTAATCGCATCAAAACAAACTAAAAAAACCATTAACAAAGCAAAAAAATTATTAAAAAAAGGAATTAGCGAAAAAACTATTGAGCTTTTTGTAAACAATGATTTTAAAAAAAATGGTTGTACTACTGCCTTTTGTATTATCGCATTTGGAAAAAATACGCTAAACTTACACCATTCTCCAACAAATAAAAAACTGGATAATGGCCCAGTATTATTTGATATTGGTGCAAAATATAATGGATATTGTGCGGATATTAGTACTAGTTTTTGGTTTGGGAAAAAAGATAAAAATTATTTAGGATATGAAAAAGATTTAAAGTTAGTTAAAAATTCTTTGAAAAAAATTGAAAATATTTTAAAATCTGGATTAAAAGCTAATAAACTTTTTTTAGAAGTTAGTGACTTAAATTTGCCTCACGCAATAGGACACGGAATTGGTTTAGAAGAACATGATTTTCCTACAGGTATTGGATTAAACAGTAATTGGATATTAAAAGAGGGAATGGTTATTGCAATAGAACCTGGAAAATATGATAAATTTGGGATACGTGTTGAAAAAAATTATTTAATAAAAAAAGATGGTTTTAAAGAATTATGATTAATAAAAATATTTATGATTGAATTAAAACAAGCTGTAGAAAAAATACTCACTTCTATAAAAAATCAAGAATTATGCATTATTATTGGAGATTGCTTTGTTTCATATCAAGGGCGAGCTGCTTCAAAATTAATACGAGGAAAAAGATTAGTAATTATCAAAGCAGATTCTTCCATATCTATACATGAAAATCGACTTATTAGACCAACAAATTATATGAATAATGGAAAAATTTCTTGCGAAATAAATAATAACGAATTAATTTTAAAAACAAAAAAAATAAGACCACAAGAAGAGTTAATAATAAATTTTTTTGAAATAATTGATATTCAAACTTATGATTTGCCAATGAGTAATGATTTACGGTTAAGTGGTTCGGAAAAAGAATTAAATGATAGTTTAATGGATGATTTAAGTTTTTTAGAAGAAGGATTAAAACCCATTAATCAACAACAAGTTTTTAGAACGGGAATTTGTGATATTATCGCAGAGGATAGTGAAGGACGGTTAGTAGTCATTGAATTAAAACGAAGATTAGCAGACTATGCTTGTGTTACACAATTAAAAAGATATGTTGAACAAGTAGAAAAAATGAAGGGAGTTAAAACTCGCGGAATATTACTAGCACCAGAAATCAGAAAAAGTGCAATGGAATTATTACAAACCTACAATTTAGAATTTTTTAGTTATAATTTTGAAGTTGGAGAAAGAAGTAAGATAAAAGACATTGGAAAAAGTCAAATGAAATTAAGCGAGTATTAAAAAAACAAAATAAATTAAAAACAAAATAAATTAAATAAACAAAGCAAATTAAATAAACAAATAAAATATAAAAAATTAAAATATAAAAAAATAATTTTTTAAAAAATATTATTTATTAATATTATTCGCAGATTTCTAAAACATCTAATTGTTCACAAGCACACTCATTTTGTAAAATTGAGCTTAATGACGGAACTGTTTTATTATCATCCCCAGAAATAAATTCTTTCACATATGTCCCATGAGAAGTTTTTAATTTTAATTCAAGTTTATTATCACTAATTTTTTTATATTCTAAAAAAGTTATTTCTTTTTCTCTTTTTAATAAAGCTCTCCTTTTTTCAACCCTAGTAGGAGTTAATTGTTCAATCACAATTTTTTTATTAAAAACTATTTTATCAAAATTAATTTTTTTAGAACAATTAATAATCGCACAATAAATTTTTTCGTGAATTGCGTTTTTAACTAGCGCAACATCTTTTTTTAAAACAAATTTAAGTGAATTAACAAAAACATCTTTACAAGAATCATTAACTATTTTTTCAACATCCCCTAAAACAATTTTTCTTTTAATCGGGCAAACAATTTCTGCAACAAACGGCCGACCCTTGCCAAGCATTAAAACATCAGCATCTTCTCTACCCGCACCATGTAATATTAATTGTTTAGCCCCAAAAATTGGAACAATAATTTTTGCTAAGGATTGTTCTACACTATTTGGTGTAATATGCCCAGTGTTAGAACATTTAGAACAACCATTTCCTTTACAAAACATACAAAAGTGTTCAGTTTGAGCTAAATCCCTAGAATATTTACAATAATTTCCCTGCACATAAACTGGTTGAGAATACACAAAAACCATGCTTTTAGACAAATCCACTAAAAAATACGCATCCTGATCCTCCACTTTATGCAGTTTACCAAATTTCTCAAACAAAAGTTCAATGATCCTATCTCTAACAGAATATTTAAATTCTATTGAAATATCAAATGAACTTGGCCATGAAAAACCAATTTCAAACGAATCAAATTCCAGTTCATTCAAAAAATTTTCAAAAAAATTAGCCAAATTATGTATAAGATTTTCTTTTTTTTCAATGCTAAAATCTTTCTCATAATCAAAATCAAGTATTTTAAAAAAATTTGATCTTTCCAATCGTTTCCCCATAAATTAATTTGAATAGAAAAAGAATAAAAGGGAGTTTGAAACTCCCCTTCATTTTAATTATGCTTTTTGGTCTTTTGCTAAGTTGATTATTTGTTTTAAACCAACAATTAATGCAGCCGGAGCAACTAATGTCACAATATTGCCAACAATTGTATTAATCAATCCAACTAATGGATCAACAACTAATGCTGCTGGCCCTAGCGCAACTAAACCAATCATTGCAACTGCAATAGTAGCGATTAGGAAATCAGTAACATTCTTTTCATGAATATTTAGGAATCCAACTATTAACCCTAGAATAACTAGAATTAAAGCAACCCATCCTATTGATCCTTGCATAATAGTAGTACCCATTAACAAATCTATTGCATGTACAAGACCTGCTAGAACTGCTATTATTACACCTGCCAAGAATGCATAACTTCCAATTTTTTGTGATGCCATAAAAACCCTCCTTTTTAAAAAATATAAAGAAAATTAAGTATTTAAAGGTTATTGTCGAAGGCTTTTTCGTTAATTGACGAGTTATTTTTTTTAATTAAAAAGTAGTGTTTTTGGATTATAAATTAATTTAATATAATTATTAAAATTTAAAATTATTTTAAAAAAACATTTTTTCCAATAAAAGGAATTGAATATTCTTGTTCTATTTTTAATAATTGATTATATTTTGCTAATCTTTCACCCCTACAAGGAGCACCAGATTTTATTTGTCCACAACCAAGACCCACAGCAAAATCTGCGATAAATTTTTCATTAGTTTCACCACTTCTATGAGATACTTGTACTTTCCAATCATTTTCAAACGCAAGTTTTGCAGAATTAATTGCTTCAGTAATTGTCCCAACTTGATTTATTTTTAATAATAAAGCATTTGCCATTTTTTCATCAATAGCCTTTCTAATATATTTTTCTTGTGAAACTGTTAAATCATCACCTAGAATTTGGATTCGTTTTCCTAAAACAGAATAAATCTTTTTCCACCCTTCAAAATCATCTTCATCAAAAGGATCTTCAATAGAAACAATATTATAAAAATCAACTAATGCTTTATATTCATCAACTAACTGATCTTTTGTTAAAATTTTTCCTTCAACAGAATAATTAATTTTACCATTATCTTGTTTTCGTGAAAAAGAAGAAGCAGCAACATCAATTGCTAAAGCAACTTCGCTAGAATAACCTGTTGATTCAATAGCTTTCAAAATTTCATCAAAAGGTTCTTCAACTTTATTTAATTGCGGCGCAAAACCACCCTCATCTCCAACATTAATTGCATTTTTTCCATATTCTTTTTCTAAATTTTTTTTAAGTTCTTGAAAAATTGTAACCCCTGCAGAAAAAGCTTCGTTGAAAGATTTAAATTTAATTGGTAATAATTGGTATTCTTGAAAATCTAAATTATTCCCAGCATGCATTCCACCATTTATAATATTTAACACAGGGATTGGTAAAACCATTTGCCTACCTGATAAAAAAGAAATATATTCAAACAATTCTTTTTTAGATGAAATTGCACCAGCTTTAGCACAAGCCATTGATACTGAAAGTAAAGCATTAGCCCCTAATTTTGATTTATTACTAGTATTATCTTCTTTAATTAAAATTTCATCAATTTTATTTTGATCCCTACAATCCACGCCTAAAACTGCAACAGAAAGAATTTCATTAACATTTCGAACTGCGTTAGTAACACCTTTTCCATTAAATTCTTTTGTGTTATCTCTTAATTCTACTGCTTCTTTTAAACCAGTACTAGCTCCAGATGGAACGGACGCAGTAAATCTACCAAACCCTGTTTTTACTTCACACTCAATAGTAGGATTTCCCCTAGAATCAAAAATTTGTCTCGCTTTAACTTTTCTAATATCATACATTGAACTAAACATAATTATAACTAGGAAGAAAGAAGTATTAAAATATTAGCATTAACAAAAATAAACAATTTAAAAAAATTATTTAAAAAATATTGGGAAAAAAGAAAAAAAAACAATTTTAAAAAAATTAATAAAAATTAAAATAATATTAAAAAAATCTAAACAAAATTAAAATAATCTTAAAAAAATTAATAATTAATAAAAATATTTTAAAAAAAATAAAATTTAATAAATTTTAAAAAATTCAAAATCTAATTAAGCTAAATTCTTTTTTAACATTTCTTGTATTATGTTAAATTCTTTTTCAGACAAACTAGTTAAATTATTATTAAAATATTCTTGAACTACGCCTTCAACAGATAACATTTTTTTATAAATCTGTATTTCTTTTTCAGTAGGAATTTTTTCAAATAACCTTATTAAAAAAATTTCTTGACGAAGCATTGAATTATAACCGTTTTTTTCAAAATCTTTTTTAATGCTCAAAAACAATTCTGGAAAAACATTAGCTAATCCAGAAACATTTCCCGCACAAGTATAATTTTGTGATTCTATTACATTTGGTTCAAAACATTGAAATATTTTTAATAATTGATGATAATCACATAACGCTCTAAAATAAGCTTTGTTTTTTGAGTTATCAAAAATACCAATTAATCTTTCCCAGCCCACTATTCGATTCAAACCATTAATAGGAATATTACGTTTAAAACTTGAAGGATTATTATACAATATTATTTTTGATTTTGTCCTAGTAAATAAATTATCAAAAAAATCAATAAATTCCACTTCATTAGTCAAAGCATTAAACGGAATATTAACCAAACAATATTCGCAATATTTTTCTGCGAATTTAACTTTTTCAATAATTTCTTCAGAAGAATCTGAAAAACACCCAACAACCAAATTACCCTTATTTTTTAATTCACGCGAAGCACTAACAATAATTTTTTTTTGAAAAGAATAATCTAAAAAATTTTGTTCACTATAATCTCCTAAAATTAAAAAATTTTCTACGCCTTTATTTAACAATCTAGCACACAAATTTTTTAATCCAAAAAAATCAACACAATAATCCTCGTTCATAGGAGTTAACAAAGAAACAATTACTCCATCAAAATTAATTGGCATTATTATCAACACCCAATTTTTTTTTAAGTTTACTAAAATCAACATCTTTTAACAAAACATCTTTCATAACATCAAAAACATATTTGTTTAATGAAGAATAATCAATAACCAACTCACCAAATAATTCGTTTGGATTAGAATCAAAATTAAAATAAATTAGACCATTAATTTTATCAATTTTTTTTCCACGATCGGTAATATTATTTTCAAAAATAACAAAGTTACTTTTTGAAAACTTTGTAGTATAATAACCATCAACCCAAACATCATTACAAAACAAGATAGATTCATTTGGCGAAATATTTTTTTCAGCTAATAATTTAGAAATTATTGTTTGTTTAAAAAAACTATCCACAAAAAATTCATTATTTTTTAAATTATCTATGTGTAATTGTTCATCACTTTCATGTTTTAAAGAAATATATTCATCAGTAACAAAAAAGAAATGCTCTTTAGTAATAAACTCTTTTAAAAAACTATTTTCAAATTTTTTTAACACAACTTTTTCATGCAACCCTGAAATAAGAAACAATTCAATATTATTATTTTTACAAAATTCAAAAACTTTTTTAATAAAAAAATTTGCTTTTTTTTCATCAACAACATAATCTAAATTATTAACTAAAAAACCTTCAAAATTTAAAAAACAAAGCTTTTTCATAAAAATATTATTAAAAAAAAAGTTTATAAACAATGGTAAAAAAAGAATAATCTTTTATACCACAACGAAATTAGTATATTATGTCAACAAAATTTCAAGCAGGATTATTCATGATTGGAATGGGTCTAGGAATGGCTTTACCCAGCTTACCAGAACCAATAAATTTCATAACCCCTTGGCTTTGGATTCTTTTTATAATAATTGGAGTCATATTACTCGTTAAAAGTAATTAACGCTTATTTAAATCTTTTTTAAAAAATATAGCTACTCGCCAAAAATGAAAGAACTACCTAAAATATAGAACATTTAATTAGATTCAAACTTAGTAATTATTCTCTTTTTATTAAATCGCCCAAATCAAACTTTTTTTCTTCTTTTTGTTTTACTTCACCATGATAAGGTTCAACTGCCCATTTTTTCTTATTTTTATTTAAAACAGGAGATTTTTTTCTTGTTAAACCAGAAAAAATTGATTTGAAAGGTGAAACAAATGTTTCATTTAAAGAAGATTCATCAGATTCCACTGGACCTATTTCAAGTTCAGAATCATCACCAAACAAAGAATTAGAATAAATTGAACCAGATCTTGATTTAACAAAAACACCTACCACAACTAATGCGATTAATGCGAACAATCCCAATAATAATCCTGAATTTTCAGAACCAAAAGCAAACAAACCACTTAATGGAGATTTTCTAGCTTCTTCTCGTTCAACAAGCAAAACATTCAAATCATTTTTTAATTCAGAAAGAATTTCTTCATTTGATTTTCCTTCTTGTTCTAATAATCTTAATTTAGAATCTAACAATTTTAAAGATGAATCCAACTCCGAATTATCTTTTACTAATAATGAAATTTGTGCATCTTTAGTGTTAATTTCTTCTTCAAGAGTTGTAATAACAGTTTTTAAATTCAAAATTCTATTTTCAAGATCAGATAATTGATTAGTTAATTCAATTTGATCTAATTTATTAGCAGGTTCAAAAAAAACTATTTCCTTACTAATTGAATCATTATTTGATTCCACTCTTAATTCATAAGTACCAACTCTTAACCCTGTACAAACTAATGTAAGAAAACCAGAATCTTTATTCAAATTACTATTAACTACTTTTGAAGAATAACTACCTTGTACAAATTCACCAGTTGAAATCCTAGTAACAATTGCTATTTGTTGCGAATCTAAATATATTCTAGCTTCACTAGAGTTACTTAAAGAAGATAAATTAACATTAAATGACCATTGTTGGCCGTAAGATAAAGGACTGTCTGCAGAAATATCTAATGCACTAATAAAACCAATTGATAAAATTATTAAAACTAGTAAAAAAAGTATTTTTTTTGAATCCATAATATACTTAAATACTAGAAGTATTTAAACCTTTCACTAAGCACAGTGATTAAAATAAGTTTTTTGAAAATTAATACAATTCTAATAATTTTTATTAGTTTTAAAAAAAAATAAAAAAAAAATAATATCTCGCATTTCCCCAATAAATATAATACACTTGTTTAAAATACTTTTTTTCTTAATTGTGTAATGATAAAAAAATTGGTTTTAAATGATAAAGAAATAATTCTTATTGGAACAGCTCACATCTCAAAAGAATCTGTAGAATTAGTAGAAAAAACTATCCAAGAAGAAAAACCAGATGTTGTGGGAGTAGAATTAGATAATGAAAGATTATACCAGTTAATGAGTGGAAAAAAATGGCAACAAACCAATATTATAGATGTTGTTAAAACTGGAAAAACTTATTTATTTTTATTAAATATTCTTTTATCAAATTTACAAAAACAATTAGGCGCAAAGGTTGGTGTTCAACCAGGATCAGAAATGATGATAGCCGTAAAAAAAGCGCAAGAACATAATATACCAATTCAATTACTTGATAGAAATATTAATATTACTCTTAAACGGGCTTTTAAAACAATGAAATTAAAAGAAAAATTAAAATTAGGAAGTTCAATTATAATGGGTTTTTTTGGAATGGTTGATCCAAAAGAAGCAATTGATATTGTTAGCATAGAAGATTTGAAAAATGAGGATTTAATAAACAAGTTAATGAAAGAACTTGGAAGACAAATGCCATCAGTAAAAAAAGTTTTAGTAGATGAACGCGATGATTATATAACTGAAATGATAAGACAAAGCAAAGGTAAAAAAATTATTGCAGTTGTTGGAGCTGGACATTTAAATGGAATAGTAGAAAATTTAAAAAAAGAGAAGAAAATTAATTTACAAGAATTAAATATAATACCAAAAAAAATAAATTATTTAAAATATTTAAAATATGCTATCCCATTAATTTTTTTCATATTCATAGGTTTTTTGTTTATCACAAAAGGAATTGGAACAACAACTAACGCACTAGTCATCTGGTTCTTAGCAAATGGAACCTGTTCTGCAATCGGAGCAATACTAGCAAAAGCACATCCCATATCAGTAATAACCGCGTTTCTTGCAGCGCCTTTTACTTCATTACATCCAGCAATAGCCGCAGGGTGGATTACTGCAATAACTGAAACAAAATTTAATTCTCCAAAAGTAATTGATTTTGAAAATTTAAGTAATGTTTCAACAATAAAAGGATTTTATCAAAATAAAGTATCACATATTTTAATTGTGACAGCTCTAACTAATCTTGGATCAATGATTGGAACTATAATTGCTGTGCCTTACTTAATAATATTATTAGCATAAAAAAATAAGAAATATAATAATAAAATAAAAAATACAATAAAAAAAATAATAAAAAATTAAAATAAAAAAAATAATTTTTATTATTCTAATTTAGTACCTTGTTTTATTGAATCATCTGCAAAGCAAAGTTTGTACTCCCCTTCAATATTTATTGCCCCAAGAATCATTGCACAGGAATCAATGCCCGCTATTCTAACGGGAGCTAAATTATAAACAAAAGAAACTTTTTTACCTTTTAATTCATCAATAGAATAATATTTTCTAATCCCAGAAACGACAATTTTTTTTTCTTCTCCAAAATCAACTAATAATTTATACAACTTATCTTTTCCCTCAACAATTATAACATCTTCAATTAATCCAACTCTTAAATCAATTTTTTGCCATTCATCAAAAGAAACCATTTAATCACCAACAAAATGTTATTCAAAAAAGTATTTAAACACAATTAAATATAATTACTAAATGAATAAAACAATAAAAAAAATAGCTTTTTTTGACATAGACGGAGTTTTAACAAAAAATGATTTTTATGCACCCAACACATCGCCCATTTTAACAAATGAATCAATTAAAATATTAAAAAAATTTGAAGAAAAAGGATTTAAACTGGTTTTTATTACTGCAAGGTCAGTGCGTGAATTAAGAATAAAAAATGGTTTTATTGATAAATTAAAAAAAGAAAATTTGTTTGAAAATGCATTAGTTTTTGGAGCACTTGGACTAGATCAAGCAAGTTACACATATGAATTTAAAATAAAAAATGGGAAAATTATTTTTAAAAATGGTAACGCCGTTTTAACAAGAAAAGCAATTACTAAAAGAGAAACCTTTTCTAATTTAGACCAATTTTTATTATACAAAATGCTTATTGGAAAAGAATTAAATCAACAATTAAAATATTATGGTATAAAAACAAAATCCGCGATTTTAGAAGAACTTGTTAGTGATGCCAGAATTTGTTTTGAACTTGAAAATAATTCACAAAAAGAAAGAACAAAAACAATAAAATTATTAGAAAAATTAGTTTTAGATCAAAGAAATTATTTTAATATCACAAAAAAATTTGGCAGCCCAGTTGATTTAAGAGTTAGAGATATAACAACAGGAATATCCATAGAACCAGTAGAACTTGGAAAACATTTAGGTGTTTTAAGAGCATTAAATAAATTTGAGATAAAACCAACTCAAAGTATTATAGCATATGCTTTTGGAGATCGAGAAAGTGATGCACAAATGAAAATAAGAAAAGATATTGAATTTATAAAAGTTAAAAATAACAAAGATTTTATTAAAGAATGCGAAAAAATATTTAAAAAATATTAAACTAACAAAAATCATCTTTCTTTTTTATTTTTAATATAAGGTAACAAAGAACCCTTTTTTTCAGCTTCACTAATAAGTTTTTTTGCATAAAACATTCTTTGAATTGTTCCAATAAAAGAAATCACTGCAATTAAATATAAAAAATATTCAATAACATAAAAACCTATGCTAGCCAAAAACAATGCAATTAAAACAAGTAATAATTTATCACCATGTTCACCAATTGCCGGCCAATCCCTATTATCAGTAATTATTATTAGAGCCACTCTGGGTTTAGCATAACTAGAAAGCATTGAAAACCCTAACGCTAAAACTGAAGCAATTTGTAAACCAGGAATAAAAACAAAAGACCCTAACATCACAAAATCAACC
>JAQVNZ010000023.1 GCA_028702895.1 Candidatus Iainarchaeum sp.
TGGTAAAAAAATTGTTGATGAAATGAATTTAGAATAAACTTATTTAAAAAATCAATTCAAAATAAATTTTAAAAATTACCAAAAGCTTTTTAATACATAAAATGATTATATTTATGGTTTTAAATGGGAATATATTCTGCATTAGAAGATAGGTGGTATTCTTTACTTGATAAAGTTGATTCAAAAATCCCAGTGTATAAGATAATTGATCCTATTGATGATGTTTTTCCAAGTTTTATTTTATTTATTATTTTATTAATAATGGTATTATTATTTTTAGTTTTTGCTTTAACTAATTTTGGGCCAACATATCAAGTGGAAATAACTGTTTTATCAGTAAACAATATTCCATTAAAAGATGCAATCATTAAAGTAAGTGCAGATTCTTTTGATAATACTTTTAACTCTAATCAGTATGGAAAAATTTCTTTTGAAACTAGTAATATTGATTTACTTGTTAATATTAGTAAAAAAGATTATAGGTCAGTTAATGATGTTATTAGTGCAAATAAAAGTAATCATACTTTTAAATTATCCCCAATACCATTAAATCCAGATAATAATAATGTTCCACACAATGTTATGGTAACTGATGTTTCAAACAATGTTTTAACTAATGCAACAATTGATGTTTTGTGTGATGGTAAAACAAAAAATACTTTATCTAATCAAACTACTACTGGTTTTTTATTTGAATTACCTAATAATTGTGAATTAATACAACTAAGAGCAATTAATTTTGGGTTTGAAACAAAAACAATTACTCTTAATAAAAATGATGAAAGGACAATTATAAAATTAAATAAAATTATTAACGAAGCAACAGTTTTGTTTAAAGTAACAAATGAAAAAAAAGATATTCTAAAAGATGCTGAAATAATTATTAAAGATGAATTTGGATCTATTAAAAAAACATTAATTTCTAACATACAAGGCGAAACTGAAACAAAATTAGAGTTTGGAAAATATTCATATGTTGCAACATATTTTGGAAAAAGTGCTAGTAATGATTTTGAAATTGATTCAAAAAATTTTAAAGATATTGAAATTATTATTGAAGGAGCGGTAATAATTGATGAAAATGATGACACTCCAAGTAGTGTTTCAAAAATAAGAGATATTGCTTTTGAAATTATTAATACTTTAGAAGAACCTATTTTTAATGCAGATATAACGATTTTTAAAGATGGCAATTCTTTTTCTACAAAAAAAACTACTGCTAATGGTAAAACAAGCCCTATTAAAACCACAGTTGATGATGAATCAAAGTATGTTGTGATAGTAAATGCGAACGGTTATGAGTTAAAAATTGTGGATGTAGTAATTCAACAAAAAGGAGAGTTTCAAAAAATTATTTTAAGTAAATCAACAACAGATCTAAAAATATTTTTAGTAAATGATTTAGGACAGGCTGAAAAAAATGGGATTGTTAGAATTAGTAATACTCAATTTAAAGATCCAATAATTACAAAAACAACTGATAATAATGGTTCTACAATTATTAATAACCTTGGCCCAGGAAACTACACTATTTTTGCAATTGATTATAGTAAAAAAATAGAAGCTACTAGAGAGATTACAATTCAAAGAGATTCTAATTTAGAAATAGTAATTGTTTTAGTTACTGGGTCTGGAAAAATGCGATATTCTTTTATAAATATTTTAGAGAGTAAAGAAAATTCTGTTTTGCCTGATAATAATTTTTTTATTAAAATTAATGATGAATATATTGTAAGTGATAAACTTATAAAAAAAACAAGTTTTTTTGAAACCGATTCTTTAATAGTTGGATTAAAAAACAAAACAATTACAAATGATACTAATTTTTTCAAAAAAGAATCTTTTGAATATGAAGTTATGCGCGGAACTCAAACAAAGACAGTTTATTTAAAAGAATTTAATTCTTTGCCAAATGATAATAAATTACAATTATTTTTAGATCAAATATATAATAATAATCCAATTAACTCAATATCTGAATCAAAAACAAATAGAATTATTGCAAATCAAGAATATTATTTTTTATTTGATTTAATTGTTAACAATGATGAAAATGGTGATATTACTACTTTGTTTGGTGTTGATAATAATAATGTTTTCATAGAAGATGTTATTTCTATTAATGATTATTTTAGAATAATGGTTCCACAATTACCTTTAGAAGAAACGAATTGGGCTAGTGAGGAAACTAGGGTTGATGAAAAAGCAAAACAAGCTAGATTAGAATTAAAAAATATTTTTGGAAAAATAGCAGTTCCCATTATAGTAAAAATTAGTGTTGATGCTAATGCAACAGGAAATTTTAAAATATTATTTTCTTCCGACATGGGTGATAAAAATAGTCTTAAGTATGAAAAAGAATTTGAGATTGGAAAGATTTTTTGTACTACTGATTGTCCAACTTTTGGATTTAATAATAGTATAATACAAGGTACGACTGAATTAATTATTCCTGAAACAGAAAGACTATATTTGTTTAATGGGGAAGAATATAAATTAAAAACTATTATTACAAATTTAAGTGATAAAGATTTTGGTCAAATAAATTTAGTTAGTAATATTGATTCAAAATATTTTGAGAGAATTAGTTTTACAAATGATTCTAATTTTTCAAAACAAAATATTATTCTTCCTTCTTTATCAAATAGTTTAGATTCAAATTCTAATAATTTGGAAACAAAAGGAAAAGTGGGCACGTTTGAAATTAAACAAAAATTGTTTGACTTAAGCGACGTTGCTTTGCCACAAAAGGGAAATGATAATGTTATTAGATTAGGTGTTAGAAATAAAGAAGAAATTATTATTGATGTTTATCCAGAACAATTAGAACCAGGAGTAGAATATCCTTTACTTTTAATTAAAACTAAGTATAAAACTGGTGCAAAAGCAATTACTAATTGGAAAATACAAAAACTTGTTGGTGAAGATAGACACGAAATTGGTGAAGGTTATTTTGGAACAACTGATGGAAATGGTATTGCTACTCTAAATTTTAAAACAATTGGACTTGATGCAAATGATGAATTAATTTTTACTGCAGAAAATGATGAAGCAATTCCTAGCGAAAAAATAATTAAATTAAAAAATTCTTTTGAAACAATTAGCTTAAACGAACCTCAAACATGTATTAATATTAGTTCTAATACAACCGATAATATTTTTTATTTAGAAAAAGAAGATACTGCTACATTTAATATTACTGAAATTTGTGGACAAGAAAAAAGAATTGGATTAGTTAGTGATTTGCCATTAACAGAAATTGATTTTGTTTTACAACCAAATACTACTAGAACAATTACGCTAACTGCTACTCCAAAAGATAATGTTTTAGGCGTTTATCCTATACGAATTTTTGATAAATCTTTAATAAAAGAAGCAGGGACAATTGATATTGTAATAAAAGATTCTAATAATTGTTTTGAATTAGAACAAGCAATATTTGATTTCAAAAATACTGATATTATTTCTAGTAAAATTAATAATAATTGTTTTTCTGGTAGAAAAGATAATTTTTATCCAAAAATGGATATTAGTACGAACACGGTTTCATTAGATTATAAAAAACCAGGTATTCCTGATGATTTTAACTTAAATATAAAAGTAATGGGAAGTGCAATAGAAGCAATAGTATATGGTTTTGGTTGGGGAACTTATATGCTACAAGTGTCTTCAAAAGGAAAAAGTTGTGGTACTCCAACGGGCACAGCTTCTGCACCAGAAGCATTAAATTTTATCCAAGAAGGCACTGATAATTTTACTAATTTTGTTGAAAGGTTAATAAAAACAGAAATGGGTGAAAGACCAGAAACAGAATTTGACGAATTAGGGAGGCCAACAACTACTGTGGTTGAAAATAATTTAAATGAATTAAAAGAAAACAAAGGGAAAATTAAATTTGATAATGCTGTTAGTGGAGAAACAATGAATTATTATCCTTCGAGAATAGGGGATATTGAAGCAGAACCAGGGGGATGCCAATTAAAACATAGTATGGATTGGGTTGGGGCACCTAGGCCTCCAGGTTATGATGATGGAATTAGTTGGAATGGAGTTACAGAATCACCATTAGGCGAATTAACTGTAATGTTAACAAAAGATTGTAACCCTTGTAAAATAGATGCTTTTGCTTTAAATTATGAATCTGGAACTATTGATGGGATTTTATATACGCGAGGAAAGGATATTGATCCGTGGATTGTGGCAGGAATAGTTGCTGCTTCAATGGCATTAGGGCCTGGAGCTTTGTGGTGGGGGTATAATGTAGGTACTGCCCTGATAGTTGGAGGTGTATCTGGGGGTATAGGAGGGATAGGTGCAGCAATGTTTTTATCTCCAGATCGAGCAAAATTAGGCGTTCAACCAGAATTTTATAGAGCAGTTGGATTTGTAAAGGAACAACAAAATTTTTGGAGTAAAGAACAAACAATAATTCCAAGTGAAGGAACGATACACGATTTAGGAACATATATTTCAGCAACACCTATTCCAAAATGGACTAATGAAACATCTGAAAGCGAGGGAAAAGAAGAAGTTGATGAAGAAAGCGGGATTACTAAAATTGATTTAGGCGTAGCGCCTCTGGGTTTTTTACCACAAGAAGTGATAGGTATGTTTGGAGGCGGCGAAGGAATTGAGGGAGAAGAAGGATATGAAATAAAATCTTCAATAGATCCAAAAGTAGAAGCAGATCCAAGTGGATTAATATATTATTCAATTGTAGAAAGCACTATCCCAAAAGGAGTTAATGCTTGGTTAAGAAATGGACGATTATATGCAGAATATATTGGTGAACCAGAAGTCCCTGGAAAAAATATTGATTTTAATATTACAAAAAATAATTTATTTGGAGAAGAATATGCAATAATAACAATTGCTGATTGGACTACTGGTGAAGAAAAAACAATTCAAAAATTCCAAATAAAATTAATAGGTCAAGCAAATTCATGTGTTTCAAAAACAGGAGTGCAAGGCGTAACAGGAAAAGATTTTGCGCCTAGATTAAATTTTAATTGGGATTGGAGTAACATAAAAATTAATGATTGTGATAATAGTAACGCTGATTATCAATATTGTGATGCTACACAATTTAATATTAGTTTATTTAAAAAATTATATGAATTAGATTTATTATTAAAACAAAATGCGTTTAATTTAATCCCCCAAAAAACAGTATTTTATTCTTATTTAATAAAAGATAATTATTCTAAAAATTTTTTAGATGATTTTGAAAAATATTATAGTAACGAATTTATTGGCGCAGAAGCATTTTTCATTGAAAAATATAATAGGATAATTAAAAATGATAAGATAGAATTTAGATATAATAGACAAGCAGGTCAAACAGAATTACCATACGGCGGATTGTATAGAATTGAAATTAGTATAGAAAAATTCGATGAAGGAATTAGTAGTTTATTTGATATTGATGAACCTGTAAAAAATATTGTGATTTCAATTGTACCAATATACAAAGCACCAAATTATAATCCATTTTATGATACTCCTATTAATGGACTAGTTGGAAAAATTGGTGAAACGTATAAGCGAGATGGGTACGGAGTTAGCTTTCAAGGAGAATCAATAAGGTTTAATGAAAATGTTACTACTAATACCTTTGATAGTGCACCAGTTACTATTACAACACAAAAAATAAGTTCTTTAGAAGCATTAAATGACGGAGTAGTATTAATTTATGATAAAACTAGTGCTAATCACACGCTTACACTTAAACCTTCGCAACCAAATCCTATTGTTATGCTTGTAGATAATAATAAAAAAGGTGAATTGAAAGTAAGTTATGTTCTAGAAGGAACTCTTGAAAAATTACAAAAAAAATGGGATTTAGTGGGTTCAACAATAGGAACAACAAAATGTTTAGATTTAAGCAATAATGACAAACAAGATATTGTTGAAACGAGCCCTGGAAAATTAGTTTGGAATAATGCAAAAATAGGTAAGAATTGGTTAGCAACAACATTTTTTACTCCATCAAAAGGAGAATCTGCACCAATAAGAATGAATCCAATAAGTCCAAGTTTAACATTATATAGCATAGTACCATTAAACCAAAAACAAGCAACACTGGATTATTTTGATACACAAGGCATTATTGATTATGATACAATAAAAGGAATTTTTAATAGAATACAAAGTGAACAAATGTGTGTTAGTAAAGATAATGAAAATAAAATAGAAGTTTGGTGGAACCCAGAATATTTAAACGAATTAATTGATGAAATAAATCCTGCAAAAGGAAAAGCTTGTAATTAAAAAAAGAGTATTAAAAAAACAAACATAATTATACATAATAATTTTTGTTATTTAATAATAGATTAAATTAAAATACTTTTAAAACACAAGTTATTAAATGGCTATAAAAAAAAACAGGGTGAGCATTAATAAAAAAGCTTTTTTTGAAATTAATCGACAAGCTAATCGAAATATTGGAGGCATGGTTAATCGAGGTGCAAGGCAAATTCTTAATAGTACAAAAAAAACTACTAGTGCACTAGGAAAAAAAATATTAGAACGCGGAAAAGTAATTGTTGAAAGACGAAGCCTTGAGAGTAGAGAATATAATGAATTACATCATATACAAATACTAGAAGCAGATAAAAGAAAAAAACAAATAGATGAAATACACAAAAAAATGATGCGAGAAATGGGCATAACTCAAACTAGACTTGGTCGAGACAGAAGATTTTTTGCAATTGCAAACGCACTACATGCTATATATGGTGAAAAAATTAGTATGGCCCAAATAAAACAAGCAAATCGTGTTCTAAGAATGGAGTTATCTTCTAATTCTAGATTATTACAACAAAGCCCAGTACTAGCAAATGAAATATTAAGAATGAAATATGGGAAAATTACTCCACAAGGACAACAAATAATAAATCACGCAGTGCAAAATATTCTTGAAAGTAATCAATTAATTTAATAATTTTAAATAAAAGTTTAATTAACTGAAAAATAAATTTAATAAAACAATTTTTGAAATAATTTTAAAAATAATTTAACAAAATAATCTTCTAAAAAATAAAAAAAATCAAACAAAACAGTTTTTATTCTTTTAGAATCATAATTATTATAGTAGTGGTTGATTGGCTAACGTTCCGCAAGGAATGAGGAAAGTCCGCTCACCCGTCAGTAATGATGTCCTAGCCTGTAAAGGGCAATACCGAAAGGTTTGGTGGCTCAACAGAAACGAAACCATTAAGTTGGATGAAACGGGGGCCATGGTGCAACTCAATATGAGGCTTAGTCTAATGCCAACCTGCATAGGAGCTTTCTCCTAAAACGCAGAACAGAAAGCGGCTTACTAACCACTGCTAGAATTTTTTCAAAAATTCAGTAAAGGTTACATTTTCGCTTTGCTCGATGTAACTTACATTTTTAGAAGTTTTAATAAAACTTAGAAAATTTTTAATTTTCTAGGCAAGCAAATTAATTTGCTTTGATTCAGTAAATGAATTTAGACCAGCTTACAAAAACTTAAAAAATAAATATATTAATTAAAATATTTGAAAAAAACTATTTTTTTTAAAAAGGAAACTATTTTTAATAACAAAAAATAATTATTATTCATGAAAGGAGTAACTATTAAGGATGCTACAAAAAATGATTTTAAGGAAATTTTTAATCATAGAAAAGAATTTGGTATTGCAACCCCAACTCAAAATACACACACCCTAGTAGCTAGAAGTTCAACTGGAACTCTATTAGGTTTTTTAGAATTAGCATATACTAGGGAAAAAAGTATTGAAATTAAAAGACTTGCAGTTAGAGAAAAATATAAGCGAATTGGAATAGCAAGAAAACTTACTGGCGTAGCAAGATCCATTGCCATTAAAGAAAAAAAACAAATTAAAGTTTATTCTAGAAGAGAACCGGATGCACAAAATTTTTGGAAAATAAAACAAGGATTTAAAACAATACCTGAAAAAGATAATTATTCTATATTAGAAGAACTAAGTTTAAAACCAACAAGCATTAAACGAAAAAAAAATTCAATATTAAAAAAAAGTATTGCTAGATTAGGATTAAGAAAAAGATAAAAATATTTAAAAAAGAAAATTAATAAAAAAATTAAAGTAATATAAAAAATAACAAAATTTTCATAAAAAAAAGAAAAAAATTGTTATTGAATTCTTTTAAAGAGTTTCGTATTATTTTTTAATTATGATTACAAGTAAAGATATAAGAAAAAAATACATTGATTTTTTTGTCTCAAAAAAACACACACAAATACCATCTGCTTCGCTTATACCAGAAAATGATCCCACAGTATTATTTACTACTGCAGGAATGCAACCACTAGTACCATATTTAATGGGCGAAACACACCCTGCTGGCAAAAGAATTTGTAATATACAAAAATGTATTAGAACAGGAGACATTGATGCGGTTGGAGATAATTGGCACTTAAGTTTTTTTGAAATGATGGGCCACTGGTCTATAGGAGATTATTTTAAAAAAGAAGCAATAGAAATGAGTTTTGAATTTGCTACATCTAAAAATTATTTAAAAATACCAATTGAACGATTAAGTGTGACATGTTTTTTAGGAGATGAAAATGCACCTAAAGACTTAGAATCAGCAAAAATTTGGGAAAACTGTGGCATGCTAAAAAACAGAATACATTTTTTGCCAAAAGAAGATAATTGGTGGGGCCCTGCGGGATTAACTGGGCCATGTGGGCCGGATACTGAAATATTTTATCATGTAAAAGATATTAGTGAAAAGAATACTTTGGAATTTGAAGAATATAATAAAACAGGTATTTTTTGTGAAATTGGTAATGATGTTTTGATGCAGTATAATAAAAATTCTAAAGGTATTTATGAGATAGCAAAACAAAAAAATATTGATAATGGTACTGGTTTAGAAAGACTTACTGCCGTATTAAACGGGTATAATAATGTTTATGAAATTGATAATATTAAACCAATATTAAAAAAAGTTTTAGAATTAAGTGGAATGGAAAACAAAGAACAATTTGAACTTAATGAAAACCATAGGAAAAGTGTTAGAATAATTACGGATCATTTACGCGCAACAGTAATGATTTTAGGTGATGATAAAGCAGTTAGTCCTAGTAATGTTGATCAAGGTTATATTCTAAGAAGATTTATTAGGCGAAGTATAAGACATGCAAAACTTTTAGGAATACAAAAAAATTTTTGTAAGTTAGTAGCAGAAGTTGTTGTAAACGAAATGGGTTCTGTTTATGGAGAAGTAGAAAAAAATAAAGATTTTATTTTTAACGAATTAGAAAAAGAAGAAGAAAAATTTTCAACAACTCTAGAAAATGGTTTAAAGATTCTTGAAAAAAAATTAGAGTTTTTAGAAAAAGCAAAAATAAAAGAATTAAATGCTAAAGGTGCATTTGATTTATTTCAATCATATGGTTTTCCATTAGAAATGACTGTTGAAATTTGTAAAGAAAAAAATTTTAGTGTAGATGTAATTGGTTTTGAAAAATTATTAAAAGAACATCAAGAACTTTCAAGAAAAGGAGCAGAACAAAAATTTAAAGGTGGGCTTGCAGATGAAAGTTTTGCTACTACTAAATTACATACTTGTGCTCATTTAACACTTTCCGCATTAAAAGAAATTGTTGACCAAAGTATTGAACAAAAAGGGGCTAATATTACTGCTCAAAGATTAAGATTTGATTTTAATTTAGATAGAAAACTTTCTTTAGAAGAAATAAAAAAAATTGAAGATTGGGTGAATAATGCGATTTCACAAGATAGTGAAGTTTCTATGCAAATACTTTCTTTAAAAGATGCTAAAAAAATAGGAGCTCATGGTACATTCACTTCAAAATATGGGGAAAATGTAAAAGTTTATACTATTAAAGGAAAAGATGGTGTAATTTATTCTAAAGAAATTTGTGGCGGACCCCATATAGAAAACACTCAAAATATAGGACACTATAAAATTATAAAAGAAGAAAGTTCAAGTGCAGGTGTGAGAAGAATAAAAGCAATTTTAGAATAAGTTATAAAAAAACAAAAAAATATTTTTTAAAAAAATTACATTTCTTCTATTGCAACAATATCCAATATTTTAAATCCTTTTTCTAAAACAATAGTTGTTGCTTCTACTAGTGATAATCTCGCATTTAACAATTCTTTTGAATCAGATTTTAATATTGGGACATCATGATAATAAGAATTAAATTTTTCGGCAATTGCTAACAAATTATGCGCTAATGAATGTAGTGATAATTGTTCAAAACTTTTTATTACATTTTCATCAAATTTTTGTAATTCTAATAATAATTCTTTTTCTTTATAATTAACTAGTAAATCAAAATTAGTGTGCGTACAAATAATTTTTTCTTTACTAGCTTTTCTTAGAATACTTTTAGCACGAGCAAAAGTGTATTGTAAATATGGTCCCGTTTCTCCTTCAAAAGAAATACTTTCTTGAGGGTTAAAAACCATGTCTTTTTTCGCATCATTTTTTAATAAAAAGAATTTTATTGCAGAAAGTGCGATTAATTTAGCCCTAGAGTCTTTTTCAATATCACTTAAATTATCATATCTGGAATTAATTTCTGTTAAAGCAATTTCTTTTAAATCTTTAATAAGATTATCCGCATCAACTACAGTACCTTCTCTTGATTTCATCCTACCACTAGTTAATGAAACATAACCATAACTTAAGTGATAACACTTTTTAGCCCATTCTCTGCCTAATTTTTCAAATATTTTGAATAATTGTTTAAAATAAAGGTCTTGTTCGTTAGCAACTACCCACATATTTTTATCTAATTTAAATTCATCAAATTTTAATTGAGTTAATAATAAATCATTAGTAGCATAAAGAGACGTCCCATCCCCTCTAACAATTATTTTATTTGGTAGCCCTTCATCCTCTAAAATTGCAGTGATTGCTCCATTATCCTCTTTTTTAAAAACTCCTTTATCAAAACCCTCTTTTAATAATTCAGTCATATTTCCTTTACCAAACATTTCACTCTCTAAAAATGTTTTATTAAAAGTAGTTCCAAATTCAGCATAAGTTTCATTCATTCCACTAATGGCCCAAGAATTCATTTTTTTCCAAAGCAAAATAGTTTCATTATCTTCGTTTTCCCAATCCACTAACATTTTTTGAGCTAATTCTTCTAATTTTAATTCGGGTTTTTCCTTATTCATTTTATCAAATAAAACATACATTGAACCAACAAAATGATCGCTCTTCATACCCTCGCTTTGAGGATTTTTATTATCTCCAAATAATTTATAGGCAAGCATGGATTTACAAATATGAATTCCTCTATCATTAATCAAATTAGCTTTTATTACTTGATGACCTGTGAATTCTAATAAATTTGAAATTGCTAAACCTAGAGCATTATTTCTTAAATGGCCCAAATGTAAGGGCTTGTTAGTATTAGGAGAAGAATATTCTACCATTACAGTTCCTTGATTAGAACCAAAATTATGTTTATTAGAAAAAATATTTTCTAAAACTATAGTAGATAGAATACTTTTTGATACAAAAAAATTTATGTATGCGCCGTTTGCTACAACTTTTTCTAAAAAATCAGCTGTGATAATTTTTGATAATTCTTCTGCAACAATAATAGGATTTTTTTTATTTTTTTTAGAAATAATAAAACAAGGTAACGCAAAATCACCTAACCCTTGTGGAGGAATTGTTAATAAAGAGTCAATTTCACTATTTGAAAAATTAGTTTCTTTAACAATTAATTTAATTAATTCTTCTCTAAAATCCATAACAAATTAAACTAGTAAATTGTTTAAAAGAATATTCTAAATTAATAATTTATCAAAAGATAAAATTTTATACAAAAAACTAAATTTTGTTAAAAAAATAAAATTTTATAATGAAAATTAAATTTTGTTAAAAAAATAAAATTTTGTAAAAAATTAAATTTTTACAATAAAACTAAGATTTTAATAAAAAATTATTTAAAAAAAGTTAAATTAAGAAAAACGAGCAAAAAATACTAATAAAAAACACTAAACAAAACAAATAACTTTAAAAATATGGTTTCACCAACTTTAATTAAGACAAGTTAAAAATTTGTTGGGCCTGTAGCCTAGTGGATAGGGCGACTGCCTTCTATCACCAGTTTTGT
>JAQVNZ010000024.1 GCA_028702895.1 Candidatus Iainarchaeum sp.
TGCAGAACTTAGAGCAATATACTATGAACTAAAAGCGATCTTTGAAAAGCAACATTACTAGGTGAACTAAAATGAAAAAAGAATTATACAACAAAAAACATTGTGCTTATTGTGGAGTCAATGGCACGGTAAAAAAAGCACGCCTAGTGTTCAAATATTCAAACTCTGCAAGATGTTGTTACTATTGTATAGAAAAACTCGGCGGAATAGAAAACATGCGAACATGGTTAGAAAAACACGCACAATTCAGCTCAGATGGAAAATTTTGGTTTGAATGATGATTATTAGACAATTAGATGATTTGTAGAAAATATTAAATAACCCTTGCAAATTAAAACTTATATGGATGAAAAACCAAGGATTGGAATAATAAAGTTTTTGATTGGATTATTATTAGCTAATGGAATTCGTTTTTTACGATTTATTCCAAACAATGATCCCATAATGGCCATAATGCTTCCTTATGCTAAAAGTGATAAAAAATACAAAGCTGTTTTGTTCCCATTTTTAACAATGATTTCTTTTGATTTAATAACAGGCATGCTGGGCATATGGACTATTGTAACAGCTCTAACTTATGCAGGACTTGGCTTATTTTTTACCCAATTTTTCTTTAAAGAGAAAAAAATTAGTATATTCAAATACCTAAAAGGAGGCATTATTGGAGTCTCAATATTTGACTTTATTACTGGCCCAATAATGAGTAGTTTTATGTTTGGAATGAGCTTTATAGAAGCATTTATTGGACAAATACCATTTACCTTAATGCACTTATTAACCGTAGGAATATTTATCATTGTAATTACGCCATTATATGATAAACATATTTTAAAAAATTCATTATTTAATGATATTAAACTGATTGTTTTTATTAAAAATTTGTTGAAAATTTATTCTTAATTATTTGATGAGTTGTAAGAATTCTGTTCTAACTTCTATTTTTTTGAATAATCCTCTTATTTCAGATGTGATTGTGTTGTGGCCAGGACTTTCAACGCCCCGCATACTCATACACAAGTGTTCGGCTTCTATAACTACCATTACACCTCTAACATGTGTTGCTTTTTCTATATCATCAGCTATTTGTTTTCCTATTCTTTCTTGTATTTGTAATTTTTTTGTATGTTTTTTTACTATTCTGATTAGTTTGCTTAAACCTAATACTTTTCCATTTGGTAAGTATCCAATACTCATTTGTCCTATAAATGGTAGCATGTGGTGTTCGCAAAAAGAGTAAAATGGGATATTTTTGATTATTACCATGTTGCTATATTTTTCTGAAAAAAGGGTTGAATTTATTTCTTCTTTGCTTAAAAACCATTCATCATAGAATTTTCTGACTCTTTTTGGAGTATCTTTTAATCCTTCTCGTTTTGGATTTTCCCCAATATATTTAAGTATTGTTTCTATTGCTTTTTCTAATTCACTTGCACTTGGTTTATTCATTTATACACCTCTCTTTTCTTTCCAAACAATTTTATGTAATTGAACCATTAACCTAAATCTATTGTCTTTTTCTGCCCAACTCCATATTTTTTTTAAATCTGTGCCCCATGCTGGCTGAATTATGACAATTGTATTTTTTTCTGGAACATATTTATTTATTATTTCTTCCATAAATTGATAATCTTTTTTATTTTTTATTACAAATTTTAATTGATCGTTTTTTGTTAATTTTTTTATTAAATTAAAATTATTTTTGAAAGTTTTACTGCTAGGTGTTTTGATATCCATACTTATAGATATTTTTTTTGATATCCCTTTCCAGTCTAAGGAGCCATTAGTTTCTAATGATATTTTGTATTTTTCATTTAATAATTTTTTTGTTAGTAATATTATAGCATCTTTTTGTATTAGCGGCTCTCCACCAGTTATAGATATATTATTAGCAGGATATTTTTTTACTTCTTTTATTATTTCATTTACATTTATTTTTTTTCCTTTTTTTGCATATTTGGTGTCACACCAAGCACAATTTAAATTGCATCCGGATAAACGAATAAATGTTGTTAGTTCGCCTGTTTGTGTTCCTTCGCCTTGTCTAGAACAAAAGATTTCATTTATGTTTAACTGTAAATTCCGCATAGCTTTTTTCACTTTCCCACACTCTTATTGTAATACTTTCAAGAGTACCTTTTTCAAATATTTTTTTGCTAAGATATTTTGATAATTGTTCAGCTGTTGGTTCGAAAGATAACCATTTTATCCATTCTTTTGGAATTGAATTAACGATTTTTTTGTTTTCTTTATTATCTTTAAGTATTAAAAAATGATCAAATTCCTTTAATATTTCTTTAAGAACTGTGAAATCAAGAACCATTTCTTGGTTATTAATTTTTTTTGATTTTGCTTCAAGTTCAACTTTCCAATTATGTCCATGTATTCGATTACATTTGCCAGCATAATTTGATAAACGATGTGCTGCTTCAAAATTTGCTGAAGTTTTTATTTCAAACATAAAAATTATGTGTCTATATTCCTTTTTCAATGTTTCTTTTTCTAGGTGTGTTTTAGAATAGTTGTTAATTCGTTTCTATTTAATAGAGTTGCCCCATGTTCAATAAGTTCTTGTTGTGTTTCTGGAGCATGTATCCCAGTAAGGATATTATATACGCTTTTACCTTGTTTTACTCTATATTCTAAGTAACCTGTTGGATCTAGTTTTTTACTTATTCCCACCATTTTATCAAACCCTAATTCAGGGAGTCGTTTGTGAGTAACTTCTCCCCTAAGTGTTTCTGGGCGTCCTTCATCCATTACGCCTTTTACAGCTAAATGAAATAATTCTTGTATTGGCATTGTTTGTAAATTTGCTTTTTTTTGTTCATATTTTATATGATTGGTTTTTTTTAGCAATTCAATATATCTTTCTCTTGGAGCGTGTTTAAATATTAATATTCTTGAGGGAGCGCTTGTTAATATTCCTGCATTAATTGGAAAGTCTTGCCATTTTCTCATTTCAGTAAAATATATTGATTCGAGTTGTGTTGGAGTAAATATATGAACTTTTGATAATACAATGTTGCAGCCGATTTTTCTGAGAAATTTTCTTACATCACTAGTAAAGGGCATTATTTCTGGTTTTACGACTATTAATCCAACATTTTTTTGTTTAAATGTTTTTTCTGCAAGTCTTCTTCTTAATAGTTGCATGAGTGTAGGTCTTGGTTTGCTTCTTTTTTTATAACCCTTAGGATAGATTCTTTTTTTTAAATTTTTAAAATATACTTCATCATATTGTCCATTTTTTGGAGGATTTATTTTGCGTTTAAGCCTTTTACTTGATATTGTATAAATCGCATTAACTAAATTTTCCCCGCTTCGTAATCTTCTTTTTATTTGTTTTGTTATTTTTTTCATTTATTTACTCCTTTTTTTGAGTACCATTTACTAAAATCAATGTATCCTTTATTCCATAGATTAAACTTTTCATTAGAGGTATGTTCAGCCAGGGTTTTTCCAACTTTTCTTATTAAAATTATATTGTCCCAGCCCCTCCCTTGAAGCCCTATTTTTTTATTTAGTATTTTGCAATCAATTTTTGTTTCAAATGTTTTTGTTTCTTCATTTGGTTGTGCGTAGACTAATAGACTCCTAAATGTTGCATCACGCATTGTTTCATTTTTTAGTAAGGTAATTATTTTTTCAGAGATTAGTTTTTCTTGAACAAATTTTAAGTAAGGGCCTGGAAAATTATTTAGTGCTTTTATTGTCAGTTCAGTATCTTCACAAATACAAGGCCCATTTAGTTGTTTTGCCGCAGTTATTGCTTTATTTATTGCTACTTCTTCTAGGGTATCTGCTTGTATTTCGTTTAAGTGAAGAGGCTTTTTTTCTAAGTTAATTTTGTATTTAATTAGGGTTTGTTTTACAAAATTATATCTTTCCTCGTTTGATGTTACAATAGAGATTTTCATGTTTTTCACTTCTTAATCATAATATCTATCATTTTATTTAAAGCAGTATCATATCTTTCTGCTATTGTAGATATTTCTTCTTCTTTATTAAGGTATTTCCTTACTAATTTTACACCCTGTTCAAATGTATCATATCGATATTTTTTTGGTATATAATCTATATAACTAAGTTTATTCGGTACTACTGGAATAGTATTTAAGGCCAATGCTTCTAGTGTTGCATACCCAAATGTTTCCTGTTCAGCACTACTCCAAAATATTTTTGAATCAGATAAATATTGATAATATTGATCTTTTGTTAAACCGTACTTAAAATCAATTTTGTCACCAAGTTTTTTCTTTGTTGCATAGTATTTTTTTACTAACCATGGTCTACTACTCCGGATGTTATGGCGACTTGTAGTAATTAAAAATTTTACATCATCGCGTTCTTTGCAAATTATTTCAGCTAATTTTAAGAATTTGTCCGGTCTTTTTTCATAATCGAATCTGTGTGGAAAGATTACTACTTTTTGTTTTTTTCTTTTTATTACTCTATTTTGAATGCTTTTTGTGTCCCATGGCCCCCCCGTGATGTGTACTTTTGATGAATATTTTATTCTATGCCTTTTTACTATATCATCTCTTATGTTTTTTGCGCCAACAAAAAGACCATCAGCTAAATCAAACCAACCTCTTTCTATGTGTTGTGCCCAAGGTTCCATACCTGCATCATAAACAAAGTCTGCGTGATCGAATGAACCCGCCCATACAACACCAAATATTTTTATGTCTATTTCTTCTAGCGCTGCAATATATTTTATTGATTCTAAACCCGGAAACCACAAATCCCCAATAAAGAAGACATCTCCTTTTTTTACTTCTCCTTTTTTGAACAATTCACAAATTTGCATTAATTGACTGAATTTGTAGTAATTGGTTCCTTCAGCATCAAGCACTCTACCACTTTCCACTTTTGATGTCAAAGGTTTCCCATAAATTGTTGTAAAATTTAATTTTCTTTTTTTAAAAGTATTTTTTACCCACGTGTCCATCTGTTTAGTATATCTTTCTTCTAATGGTTCTATTGGAATATTGAATATTTTCATTTTTTAATCCCTTTTTTTTTATATTTAAATTTTGGATCTCCAACTATTTGTCCGTATCGTGTGTTATCCCCTTTTAACAAATTACAAGATAATATTGGCACATGTCTTAAATTTATTAAATCCCATTCTTTGCATGGACGACACAAGTCATTATGTTTGTAATTGTTAGTTAAATGTGATAGTCTAAACTTATAGTATTTTTCTGAGTTAAATATTTCAATTAATGACTGTTTGTTTAAGTTTCCAAATCTTTTTTTACCATCATAATCTCTACCGCATGGAACAACATCTCCGTTTGATAATACTGCTGAGCCATACCATAATTCGGTGCAAGGCAAACGGTTTTTGTAATTAGGAACAGGTATTTCTGGGTTCACATTCCCGCCTAAACTATCAAATAATTTTTTTATTCTTAATTCATCTAATCCATTTCTTAGGAAGGGTTGCCATTCTTTCTTGAAGTTATTTATTTCTTTTTTTGTTTTTGGCATTTTTATTATTTGTAATACCGAGTAAGTGTTGTAATTTCCGGCTTTTTTTAATTTTAAAAATGTTTTTATATTATCTTTTACGATTTCAAAATTTGCACCACATCTTAATTCTTCATATGTTGTTTTTGTTGCACCGTCAAGTGCTAAAACAATATTATCTAAACCCGCATCTAATAATGATCTGCTTTTTTCTTTGGTTAATGCTGTAGCATTTGTAGCTATTCCTACGATATGCCCTTTGTTTTTTGCATATTTCACCATTTTTGCTACTTCTGGATGTAATGTCGATTCTCCAAATAAATGTAATTCTATTGCTTGTTTGTAATAAAGGTCTTTATCAATTATTTTTTTGTATAATTTAAATTTCATGTGTTGTTTTTTTCGTGTCATTTTTTTGTATGGACACATATTGCATTTTAGATTACAAAAGTTTGTGATTTCTAATTGGTATATTCTAGGTATAAATAGACTTAAGGGACCATAGTTAGAATAACAATTTTGTATTTCATTTTCTACAGCCCCCCAGTTAATTTGTTTCCACAATTGTTGTGGAACATTATTTTTGATTCTTTTTAGATCCATTTTTATAACTCCAATATACATCCATTTTCATTGTCTTCTGTTACTTCAATTTTTAGTTTTCTATTTCCATATTTTCTTTTTATCTTTCTTGCTAGATCTTCTGCAATCATTTCACACGATTTATAATCTATTTTTTTTGAAGCATTTTTATTTAACCATCTTTTAAATGCAATATATTCTATATCACGATCATTATGAAATTGTTCTATATATACTATTATGTGAAAGATATGACGATGTGGGTTTTTCAGAAAAGATTCATCCCCTTTTGCATCTTTCCAGTAATGTATTCCTTCAAATTGAGCTGTAATTTTTGCAAATAACATTTTTATTCCTCCCATGGAAATATTTGCCAAATTTTATTATTAATCTTATAATACACACAATTTTCTAGATTCACTCCTTTTTGTGCAGAAATTATAGCCGTCATTATTTTTTTGGGTTTCTTTTTATTTAAGTATTCTATTATGCATTCTTTTGTTGTGCCTGTGCCAACAGTATCTTCAGTTATAAGGACTTTTTTATTTTTTATTTCTGGAAGCATTTTCATTGTTACTTTTGGTTTTACTAACTTTGAATAGTAACAATCTGATTCGTGTCTTTTTGCATAGATTGTTCCGAGAATTATTTGTTTATTATGTTTATTGTAGAATATGTGACAAAGGTGTGTTGCTAATACTAGTCCTCCTTTTGACACTCCTATAATTACATCTGGGGTAAATTTTTCTTTAAGAAGTTTTTTATATATTGTATGTGCGGCTTGATTATATTCTGACCAAGTTATTTTATAGTGTTTTTGACTATGCATAAGTATTTTCAGGTTAATTATCTTTAAATATTATTCGCAAAGTATATTTTTTATGTTTGTTTTAGTAGAGTCACAAAAATGGAATAAGATTGATAATCGTCCCGATTTGGGAGTAGCACTTTTAAAGGCAATTCTTAATGAAAATGATTTTGATAATAAATTAGTTTTGGGTCAAACTAGATTTACCAAAGATTTTTTTCTTAAAGAATTTAATGAAATTTGTGATTTAGTCAATTCTTTACCAAAGGCTGTTTCTTTTAAGTGGGCAAAATATTTAAAATCTAAATTGAATAACGAGTATGGATTTAAAATAGAACTGAAAGAAGATTATTCTCTTTTTACTACAACTAATGAGGACAATTTTTTTTCTTTAAGTTCTCAAATGAGATTAAATAAGAATCTTGAATCTATTTTTGAGCTTTATAATTATTGGTTTGATAAAAAGGATACAAGTATTACTCAAAATTTGTTTAATAATATTAAAAATTTAAAACCAGACGCGGTGGGATTTTCATTAAGTTTTCCAGAAAAAATTACTGAGAAAGTTAGAACTCAAATTAAACAAGAGTTAGATATCCCAATTATTCTTGGAGGAAGTTTAACATTTCATGTTTCTGATCAAGATTTAGATAGATTTTTTTCAAATAATACTTTTGATTATCTTATAAAACAAAGTGGAGATGATGCTTTGCCAAAATTATTATCTTATATCGAAGGCAAAGAAAAACTAGAAAATATCCCTAATTTGATTTATAAAAAAAGATCAGGCAATATTAAAAAAAATTCGGTTAGTTGGTTAAAAAATTTAGATCTTTTACCCACTCCAGACTTTAGTGATTTTGAATTAGATAATTATTTTTCTTTAGTTAGAATGTTACCAATGCAAACCTCAAGAGGATGTAGCTGGGCCAAATGCGCTTTTTGTACTGATTGGCTCGTACAAGGTCCAGTATATGTTGAGATGAATAAAGAAAAAGTTGTTGCAAATATAGAACAAATGAAAAAAAAATACAAAACAAATTATTTTTTGTTTCATGATGAAGAACTCCCAGCAGATCGTGCTAATGAATTATCTAAGTTGTTTATTGACAGAAACCTTGAGTCATATTTTCTTTCACTTGCTCGTTTTGATCCTGCTTTTAATTCCAGATTATTAAATCAAATGTATTCTGCAGGATTTCGAATTCTAACATGGGGCTTAGAAAGTGGATGTCAAAGAGTTTTAAATTTAATTAATAAAGATACTAAGATTAAAAATAATTCAAAAATATTAAAAGAGTCTCATAATGCAGGTATTTTGAATATTTGCTTTTTTATGTTAGGCTTTCCCACTGAAACAAAAGAAGAAGCAATAAAAACTATTAATTTTTTAGAAAAAAATAGCCAATTTATTGATTGTGCTTTGTGGGATATTTTTAAACTTGAGGAGAAATCACAAGTACGTCAGAACCCAAATAAATTTAATATAACAATTAGCAATCGTAAGTTGTCACATGGAGTTTTGCCTTATTTTGAGTTTGAAACTAGCAAAGGCATGTCTAGAAAGGAAGCAAAGAAATTAAAAGAAGAAATAACCAAAAAAATTATTTCAGGCAAACTAAAAGTGTATAATCAAAGATTTAAGTATTGGAATTACAATCAAATTGAAACACAATTACTTTATTTAGCTTCAAAGAACAAAGTAGATACTTTTTCAAACCAACCCAATCCAAATTTTTTTCAGCAATCAAATCATGAAGAAGAAATAAAATAAATTATTCTTAATTTAACTTTATTAATTCTATTTCTTTTTCTATCATTGCAATTTTTTCTGGATAAATATCTACTTCTATTACTTTTGGCACATCAAGTTTTAGCAATGTTTTTATTTGTTCTAATTGTTCTGGGTTTTCTTGTAAAAAACCGTGTGTTCTTGTTCTTTCTCCTTGTTTCCATTGAACTGCTAAATGCAAACCCCTTATTTTGTCTTTTAACTCTAAAAAATCTTTTGGATTGATATTACTTTCAATTGAGTGACAAGTATCAATAACCAAACCAAGCAAAGGATTTTTTTCTAATAATTTTTTTAGATCTTGTACTGTTTGAAAACCCTTGTTGTGTTCTTTAGAATTCAAGTTTTCAACACAATTTTTAAAATCATAATCTAAAACCGAATAATCTTTTATTGTATTTGGGTGAAAAACTAGATAATCAGCATTAATTTTTCTTGCTATTCTAGAACCTTTTTCAATCACTTTTTTTGTAACCAAATTATTAGTATATTCTATTTCATGAAAAGGCATGTGGATTGACTTAAACTTTAATGATTGAATAAATTCTAAACAATCTTTTTCAAAATCAAAATCCAACAAATCTTTAGGTGTAGCAAATAACAATTCTATTCCGTCAACATTTTGTTTTTGAATAAACCTTATCGCTTCACTATAACTTAATTTTAAATCATAACAAGCCCCAACAGAAATAGCTATAATCATAATTAATTTTTAGCCAGATTAGTTTTTTTAAACAAATGTTTTTTTGTAAGTTAGTTAGATTAGGTTCAGAATTATGATTATCGTTTCACACACGAGAATTAATATTACTATTTTATAGAATATTTGTCTATCATAAACCAAGTTTTTTGTTTGTCTGAATTTATTAGTATAAAAAATTAGTGGGATTATTACAAATAAAAGAATTGAATAAAAAACGTTTAGTGTTTTTGATAATATTGCAAATGCAATTATTGAGAATGCGAATATTTCTATTAAAATTATTAAGTTTGTTGTTTGATTTTTTCCAATAACTACTGGTAAAGATGCCACTTTGTGGATTCCATCTCCTAACAAATCTTCAAAATCTTTTACAAAAGATAATCCAATTCCTAGCACAAATAAGAAAAAGAATATTGTTGTGTTCATTGGATTACTTGGATATAAACTCCAACCAGCTAATGGGCAAAGTAATGCGTATAATATTGCTCCGCTAAAATTTCCTATAATAAACTTTTTTTTCAAATAAACTGGTTTGTATGAATAAAGGAATGTAAGTATTGTTGCAATTAAGATTATTATTAGTGTTGTAGTGCCTAAAAATAATCCAAGAATAATTGCTATTCCATAAAATATTATTGTTAATATTATTGCTTGGGTGTCTGTTATTTTTCCTGAAACCAATGGTCTTTCGGGCTTGTTTATTTTATCTATTTCTTTGTCTGAAACAGCATTAAATGTGTTGAAGGCAGCTACAATACAAGTTAGTGCAATTGCTAGAATAATGAATTGTTGGTCGGGAATTTTGTTTATTGTTACCACTGCGCCTAAAAAAGCACCGAATAATGCTAGTGGAATATATTGCGGTGTTATTAATCCGATTAAATCATTTATTCGCATAATAATTATTTAATTCCAAGCTTTTTATATTGTTCTTCTCGCAGTTTTTTTATTTTTTCAGGGTTACTAACAACAAATTCACAATAAGGATCGCCTTTTGCTATACATTTTGTTTCAATGCATTCTAAGTCTGCATTAAATGATGCTGAAAATCCTCCTGCGATGAATCCACTTACCAAAAAATCTACTGGATAATTAGTTTTTCCATATGTTTTTGCAAATGGAATTTCTTTAAAATGTGCTACATATTCGTTTTTTTCAAAATCTATTTTTGCGATTTCAATTTTTCCCCAACCTGACATTGATACTATTCTTGTTTGCCAGTTTATTATTTGTCTTTTGTCTTTGAAACCTTCTTTTTTAATAAAATTTTGATTATATTCTTTTGAACCTTCTTTTGTTGCTTTATAAATTTTTTCAAATGCTTTTTTGTAACCTACTTCATTGATAGTGTCTTTTTGCCATTCTCTTAAAACAAATGTTGGAATAATGTTCATGGGTATGTTCCAAACTTTTATTTCGCCATCACTAATATTCAAGAATTTTGCAAATTTAAACATTTCAAACAAATTTGGCATTTTTACTCACTCGATTTTACGATTATTCCTTTTTTTGTCATTTCGAAAGAGTATATTCCTGATTTTTGTTTTGTTAATCTAATTTTTGGGATTGTTAATGTTCTAAATCCTTCTTCTCCTTCAACAGAATGTAATACTATTATTGCATCACACAAGAATTCTGATAAAGTATCTCTACTATATCCGTCTTGTCCATGAATTATTTCACTTGTTAACATTGCTGTTGCTTTTGTGTTTCTTATTGTGTCAAGAATTAATTTTACTTTCATTCTAGCAAGGTTTTCAGAATCAATTGGAACAGGTATTACAGAATCCATTATTTGTTGTGCGGTAAAATTTGCGGATTGGTTTGATGGGCCACTAGTTAAAGATGCTAATGAATCAACCACTATAAATTCAGAATTAATTTTTTTCGCTTCTTTTTGTATTACACTCATAACATCAGGATCATTAGGATCTAAGAATAATAATTTTAATTTTCCATTTAATTTTTTGATATCTAAACCAAATTGAGTTAATTGTTCTTCTAAAATTTTTTCGGTTTGTTCAAAAGAAACATATACTGCTGGTTTTCCTTTTGCCGCCACATTATATGCGGCTTGCATACAAAAAATACTTTTTCCAGTACCTGGATTTCCACTTACTAATGTTAAACTACCTTGTGGAAGACCACCTTCTATTAAATCATCAAAACCATTTATTCCTGTTGCAATTCGATTAACCATATTAATCCTCCTTTAGAAAGAGTATACAAAACAAATATATAAAACTTCTGACTTTAGTATTTTGATTAAAATGAGTATTTCTATCCCTCTATTTGAACAAGGCCCAAAATTTAGTTTTGAAGAAGGAAAAAAAATTCAAAAATATTATTGGAAAGATGTAAAATTTCGAAATAAATTTAATGGTATTAGAAATGCTTGGTTATTTCAAAAAATCTCTGTTTCTACAGCAGTTGAATTAATAAAAAAAGAATTAAAAAAAGCAGAAGAAAAAAATAAATCTAATTGAAATTTGTAGTGCCTAAAAAGTTTTTATATAAGTTAACCAATTATACTATAAAAGGCTGTAAAAAGTAGGGTAATAATAACTATTTTCAGAATATACCCCCGCCGCGTATATAGGCTAATTTTCCGAATACCCCGCCATGCTTTTATTTGGTGAAAAGAGGGGTATTTTATGAAAAATTATGAAGAACAACTTTCTGTTTGTTTGCAGAATATCAGCAAAGAAGTAGGA
>JAQVNZ010000025.1 GCA_028702895.1 Candidatus Iainarchaeum sp.
ACGTTCTTTTAGATATTTAAATTATTTTTTAGTTCGTCTATCCTCAATCATAGTTCTCATTTTATTATCCCAAACTTTAATTTTTTCTGGTTTTGTTTTCCTAAAAGTCATTTTATATAATACTTTGTTAAGATCATTTGGGATTGCTCCACGGTATTCAAAATTAGGGCCAAGAGTATTTTGTAATCTAGAAATTAATTCTTCTCCAAAATTTTTCCCAGTTATTTTTTTGAATTCGTTTTGCTCAAGTTTTTTTCCATTAGCGCCTTGTATGTTAGCAATGGTAACAATATTTTTAGCACCTTCTGCATGAAAATTAACTCCAATTCTACCCAAATATTTATTTTTTTCCCATAATTGTAATTGCCATAATGCTTCGGGACAACCACTAACTCCTTTTTTATCAACTTGTTTTAGAATAGAATTAGTTTTCACAAACTTTGCTTCATATTTTGAATTAATATTAATTGGTTGTCTAAATTCAAAATGTTTATTTCCAAGTTCAATATTTTTTAAAGCTCTTGTTAATTGTAAAACATGTATTGCGCCTACAATACTTGCACCTCTAGCTTTATTTTTTCCTTGTGATCGCGATGAATAAACTGCTCTTAAACCATTTTCAAGGTTAATTGGTTGCATGGGAATTTCTTTTTTTAATTCAGCATATTTTATTGCAAGTTTCCATCTAATATCTCCTTGTGCAAGTATGTGTTTAAATAAAAAAATGCTAGAATCGTGTAATTCTGAAAAATTCAATTTTTTTTTAACCGATAATTTTTTAGCCGAAGATCTTTCTAATCCTTCTTTTTTAAAAAGTTTAGCAAAATGAATTGGTGTTCTAACTGGTCTAAATTTTTTAACCATGCTAGTAATAGGTTTTCTTTATTTTTATTTTTATTGTAAAAAAATTTTAGCGAAAAACACGGTTTTTTTTATAAAAAATTGGGTTTAATATAAAAAACAGATTTATTATAAAAAATATGTTTATAAATTATAATTTTAATAGTAATATTATGGTTTTGCCAAAGTCAAATATTAGAAGAAAAATTGCTGGGCCTAAGCCTGCAACTATTAAAGAAATAATGCAGATTACTGCAAGAAATATTAGTAAAAAAACAAAATTAACTGAATATTCTAAAAAACATTTTAATGATCCTCTTGCTGGGAAAGATTGGATGCATCCTAAGGTTAGACGTGTTCTTGAACAACATGTTGAAAGACATTTGTTTGAAACTAAAATAACTTCTAGAGAAAAATTAAAATCTTTTTTAAATATTAATGGGGATTTGCTTTTTAGTGAAAAATCAGTTATAGAAAAAAATAATTTGCTAAGAAATAATGTATTAAAATTTGCAACTAATTTAAGTATTGATAAAAAATATACGTTAAATCAAAGAGTGAAATTAACAAGGACTTATTTAGAGCATTTGGAAAGAAAATTAAATAATTTTGTTGATATTTCAAAGCAAGATTGGGGAAAAGTAAAACTTCAAACGGATTTAAAAAATAAAATTAATGAAAAAGATTCAGCATATTATGCTATGAATGCTAGAGACGCTTCAGCACATATTGGTGGGATATATTCTATGCAATATTTAGAAACAGTGTCTGAATTAATTCATGCTTCGAAAGAATTAGAAAAAAGATTAAAATAAAAAATCTTGAAAATTTATTTATTTAAATTTATTATTCTTTAAATTATTTTTATTTTTGAAATTGTTATTATTTCTTTATTTTTTTATTTGTTTTAATACCATAACTTATTTAAGTTTAAAGATCTTATAATTTATCATGGTTGTTAAAAAAAATTTTAATCTTAGACGCGTTGTTGCGGGTAAGGTGCTAAATATTAAACGAAAAAAAATTAATCAAAAATATTATAATTTAACTGTGAGTGAAGTAAAAAGGTTAAAACAAATTGAAGCGTTGAAAAAAAAGAGTAAAAAAGTTAATTGGGATATTGTTAGAGAAGAAATTAGTATACGTGAAAAAAAAATACCTACTATTAGGGCTGAACTAAAAAAGTTAGGTAGTTATGAAAAAATGCTTTTAATACAATTAAATAAAAAAAATTCAGTTGCTAATTTGAACATTCTAAAAAATCAGCTCACATTAACTCGATCTGAGATTAAAGATGGTAGAAAAAATTTAAGAGAATTAGAATCACTAGCAAGTAAAGAAAGAATGAATGCAATAAAAAAAGCTGAAAAAATAGCTGGGGCAAAAAAATAGTTTTTTTTTAAAAAACAGGGTTATTAATATAATTTAATTAAATTATATTGTAATTTTGTTTAAAGGTGATTTGAATTGTCTATAAAAAGTTTTTTAACTAGAAGAAAATTAAAAAAAGAATTAGAAAAAACTACTGCTAATAATGCTCGTGCAATTAAAGAATCAAATTTAATTAAACGAAAATTAGCTATTGCAACTAATAATAAATTAAAATTAACTATCGCAGGTAAAACAAAACAGGCTATGTTAAAAAAAAATTAGCGAATAAAAAATAATTATTTTAAATTATTTGATGAAGTATTAGTTTGACATATTTTAAAATAAGTTAATTAAAATTGATTAAGTTTATTATAAAGAATTTAAATTAAGTCTATTTTTTTATTATTGGTATTGCTATTCCGCCAATAACTAGTGCGATTCCAAGTAGGTATCCGATTGGAACTAAACTTAACAAAAAATTTGTATTATTTATTGATTCACATTCTTTTGCAACATTATCTGAAAAACCACTAAATATGTTGCCTAGGTTTGTATTACACAAATCGCCTTTTAATTGCATTTCGCTTTGTTGTTGTAGAGTATAATAATTTCCTGCCAAAAATGTTCCTATTAGTATTATAACTCCTAATATAATTAGTGTTGATTGAATTGAATTAATTTTCATATATTATATTTGATTTTTGTTATATTTAAACTAAGGGTGTATTAAATAGTATATAAAAATATAATTTTAAAAATTGACAAATCCAATTTCATTTCAAATCACATTTATTATTTTATTTAGTGATTTTCACTTAATTTAAAAGAATTAAAATAAAAAAGAGATTTGAACTTATTAGAAACGCGGAGTGAGGGATTTGAACCCCCGCTCCCGGTAGGGAACCTGCTAGCCTTTGCATTGTCCATATCAAGTCCATCAAGTTTAACGCTGATGGGCCAAATTTCTTTGGGCAACTTGCACTTTCTTTTTAAAGAAAGGGCAGCTCAAGGCAGGCGCATTTGACCACTCTGCCAACTCCGCAGAATATTTAAATTTGTGAGTATTTTTAAAAGTAGCGTTTTTATCAAATTTTGTTAGTCTTATTGATTAGTTTTAGGTGTATTTAACAAAAAATTAGCTATTTTTTCATTTTTTAATATTTTTTTTATTTAATCTTTTAATTTTCAAGTTATTAGTTTTTTCTCTTATTTTTGTTTTTATTTTATTATTAATTAAAACATTTGTAAGATGATTTGATTGATTATCAATTATTTTATTCATATATTCAATTCTTTTTTTAATAGTTATTTTTATTTTTTTATTTTCATCATCAAATAAAACTATTTTTGGAATCATTTTCATAACAGGCTCAAAAGTTAATATTGAATATACGAGTTTATTTGTTTTTATATAGTCTACTTGTTTTACTTCAGTTACTTTTTTAAAATATTTTTTAAACACAATAAATCTAACAATCACTGATATTAAACAAATTAAATAAAATGAGTTGCTTATGAAAAAAAAGTTTACTTGGAATGTTTGTAAAAAACCACTAATTATTGCACCAAAAAATATTGCTGTTCCAAAAAATATTGCTTGATAAGTTCCAAATCTAATTATTTTTTTTGAAGAAGAATAATCATAAACAAATGTTGCTAGAGCTAGATTGAAACCTGAAAATAATAATCCATCAAAAAATTGAACTAATAATAATGGTAAAGGATTTCTTATAATTACATAAAGTATTGGAAAAAATATTACTAGCCTAGATGTTGCCTTTAATGTTTTTATACTACCAAACTGATTAATTATTTTCCCCCAATAAGTCATACCAATTATGGATGCAATCATTGCAGTGGATATTAAAATAGTGTAAATAAAATAATCATTTTTTAATCCAAGATTTTCTAAATAATGATATCCTACAAAAGGTCCAGTTAAGGCTATTCCAAAACTCATTAAACTCCCGTATAAAATAAAGTACCCAAATTTATTTTTTTTTAAATTTTTAACAAATCCTATAAACCTAATTTTTTTTTCAAAATTAATTTTTTCTTTTGGTTCAGATATTTTGAAAAACAATAGTGTTCCAATAAATCTACCAAATACTCCGCTTAAAAATATTCCAAAAAAAACTATGCCTATTTGGGCTTCAAATAATTTTAATGAAAAACCAAATATTAACAAAAAAGCAAATGTTGAAACTCCTACAATCGAATTCCTAAATCCTAGAAAAGAACCCATTATTTTATTGGGTACAATGGATTTCATCCAACTCTGCCAAATCGGCCCAGCTAACGCTCCGGTTACTAAGCTAAATGTGTAAAATAATATTACCCAGAAAATCTGGTTTTCGTTTAAAATAAATTGGATAAACATTATTGGAATAAATAATAAGATTTGTAAGAAACAAAATATTATTACCATTTTTTTTCTACTTTTAATTACGTCAAGAATTCTTATTGAAAATAATTGGGCCCATGCTGCAAACAATGCAGGAAAAGCAGTTAGAAATCCAATTTCTAGACTAGTTGCGCCTAAGTAAATAGCATATGGGATAATGAAAGAAATGCTTGCTGAAAGTAATATTACTGCAAAGAAACCTTCCATTATAGAAAATTTTAAATCGTTTAGGCCAAGAGTTTGTTTGTCGAACATTTTATTACCATTAATATTTTTTTTGTTGAAATTATTGTCGTATATGATGTATTATAGAAATAAGATTTATTAATATGACTAGCAATTTTTTAGTTTTTTTCCAAGTATTCAATTAGAATTAAATTCTTTTGTTTTGTTATTTTATTATGGGTTGCATTATTGGTTTAAGCGGGTTTAATGATTCTTCAAAGATTATGAAATCTGGTTTTAAAATAATGAATCATCGTGGGTGTAATAATTTAAAAATAATTTATCATAAAAACTTTTTTTTTGGTTATAATTCACACTCTCAATCTAATTATGTAGAACAATTGGATTTTGTTAATCCTCCAAATAATTTAAATCAACCTTTAGTTTCTTCTAAAAGTATTTTGGTTTTTGATGGAGTAATTTATAATTGGTTAACATTATCAAAAAAATATTTGATTAGTGCTAAAAGTGATTTTGATTTTTTAAAAAAATTAATTGATAAACAAGGTGTTGAAAAAATTGTTTTTATTATTAATGAATTAGATGGTGATTTTTCTTTTGCATATTATTTAAAAAAAGAGGAAAAATTATTCTTGGCAAGAGATGTTTCTGGGTTAAAACCATTAGTTTATTTTTTTGATAAAAAAAATAATCAATTTATGTTTGCTTCTGAAAAAAAAAGTTTGCCTGTTGATTTTATTCATTTAAATCCTAGAAAAATTCTTTGTTTTAATGTTAAAAAAAATAATATTTCTTTTAAAAATATCTTAATAAAAAAAATTGATTTAAAAAAAATTAATTTGATTAATCAAAAAATTTTGGTTGAAAAATCAATTTTAAAATCTGTTGTTAAAAGAGTTCCAAAGAATGAATTTGCATTACTTTTATCAGGGGGAATAGATTCAGCATTAATAGGAAAAATATTTCAAAAAAATAATTTAAAATTTAATTCTTATTTTGCAGGTATTAAAGATTTTTCTAAACCAGCTGATCTTTTTTTTGCAAAAAAAGTCGCAGAACATTTGCAATCTAATTTAAAAGTAAAGTTAATTTCGGTTAATGAGTTTGAAAAAGAATTACCAAAAATAATTTTTTTAATAGAATCATCTGATCCATTAAAAGTTGGTATTGCGTCAACAATTTATTTTGCTGTAAAAAATATTCCTGAAAAAATAGTTTTTTCTGGTGTAGGAGCAGATGAATTATTTGCGGGATATAATCGTTTTAAAGAAATTAAAGATATTAATAATATAAATGAAGAATGTTTGTCTAGTTTTTTAAAAATGTTTGAAAATGAATTATATTTTGAGAATATTATTACAATTGCAAATAAAACTAGTTTAAGACTTCCTTTTCTTGATAAAGAATTAGTTTCTATTGCATTAAGTTTAAATCCGAAACTTAAAATTGTTAATGTTCCGTTTGAAAATAAAAAAGTTTTAAGAGATTTTGCAATAGAATTAGGATTACCAAAAGATTTAGCACTTCGTCCAAAAAAAGCTGCTCAATATGGGAGTAATTTTGATAAAGCAATTAATTTTCTTGCTAAAAAAAATAATTTTAAATCAAAAAAAGATTATTTAAATTCATTAAACACACCCAATTCATCAAACTCTTCAAATTCATTAAATAATTCTAATTTTAAAGCAAAACTTCCTATTGGCGTATTACTTTCCACAGGTAAAGATTCGTTGAGTGCAATGCATTTAATGCAAAAAAAAGGTTATGAAATAAAATGTTTAATTACTATTGATTCAAAAAATAAGGATTCGTATATGTTTCATACGCCTACAATAAAACTTGCAAGATTACAATCACGAGCTCTTAATATTCCGTTAATTATTGTTAAAACAAATGGTGTTAAAGAAAAAGAATTAATTGATTTAAAAAAAGCTATTTTCAAAGCAATTAAAAAATATGATATTAAGGGGATTTGTTCTGGAGCATTGTTTTCTAATTATCAAAAAGAAAGAATAGAAAAAATATGTGGTTCTTTAAAAATAAGTTCTTTTACTCCATTATGGCACTTGAATCAAAAAGATTATTTAAAATTTTTATTAAAAGAAAATTTTTCTATAATGATTACAAAAATAGCTTGTCTTGGTTTGGATGAAAATTGGATTGGTAAAATACTTTGTGAAAAAGATTTATTAGGATTAATTAATTTAGAAAAAAAGTTTGGAGTTAATATTGCTGGAGAAGGTGGAGAATATGAGACATTAGTTTTAGATGCTCCTTTTTTTAAAAAAAGAATATTAATTGATTTTGATAAAAAAATGGAAAATGAATTCACTGGAGAAATAATATTAAAAAAAGCTATTTTAAAAGAGAAATAAAATTGTTTAGTTAAATTTTTTTTAATTCTAGTATTTTTAATTTTATTCGTATCTCATTGCTTCTACTGGATCTAGTTTTGACGCTTTTATTGCAGGATATAAACCTGAAAGTATTCCAACAATCATTGAAAATGCTAGTGCTCCTAAAATTAATTCTGGACTAAAACTAATCTTTAGGGGTAGTCCTGCTTGTGAACCAATAATGCTTATTAGAGACCCAGCTAATAATCCAAGAATAGAACCAAGTATTCCGCCTAATAATCCAATAAAAGCAGATTCTAGCATAAATAGTGTTAGTATTTTGTTGTTGCTTGCGCCTAGTGCTTTTAATGTTCCAATTTCTTTTGTTCGCTCTAAAACAGATGTTATCATAGCATTCATTATTCCAACACCTCCTACAACCAAGCTAATCCCGGCGATTCCTGCAAGAACAAGTGTGAGAACTGATAAAATACTCCCAAATTGTTCAATTGCTTGATCGGAAGTTAAAACGGTAATGCTTTTTTGCCCATATTTTTTTTCAAAATAATCTTTTATTTCTTGTGCACTGGATTCGACATCGTCTATTGTTAGAGTTCTTACAATTAATTGTACAGGAGTAGTTACATTATATATTCTTTCAAGTCCGTTTAAACTAGTTAATGCCATTCCACTTCCAGGCATCATCCCAGGTACATTTACTGAAAATTTGAATATTCCTACTACTGTAAAAATTTCATTATTTAATAAAACTTGTTTTCTTAAATTAATTTCTTTGTCAAATAAATCATTTGCCATTGTTTCGTTTATTATTATTGTACCTCTTTCTTTTTGTTCTATTAATCTTCCTTCAATGATTTCAATATATCCAGCATCTTTAAAAAATTCGTATCCTTCTTTGTCCACGCTAAATAAAAGAATACTTTTAGTTTGATTATTAAATTTTATTGTTGCGGGTAAAGCATATTCTGCAACAACATTATCTACTCTTGATAAATTACGAATAAAACTAACATCATTATCTGTTATTTGTATAGTTGATCCTGTTCCAGTTCCAAATGCGCTTCCTGGTGAGATAAAAATAGAATTTGATCCAATACTTTCAAATTGATCTTCAAAATAAAGTGATAATCCATTTCCAACTGAAATTAAGCTTACTATCGCTGCAATTCCAATAACTATTCCTATAAGAGTTAAAATTGTTCTAATTCCTTCTCTTCTAAGATTTTTTATTGCTTGTATTATTATCTCAATCATTTTAATCAACATTAATTTTTTGTATTTCGATTTTTTTTATTTTTTTATTAATTTTTTGTATTTCGATTTTTTTTATTTTTTTATTAATTTTTTGTATTTCAATTTTTTTATTAATTGTATTATTTTTATTCTTAGTTTTTCATTAATTTTATTCATATCTTAATGCTTCTACTGGATCAAGATTTGCTGCTCTTGATGCTGGATAAAATCCTGATACCATTCCAATTATCATTGAGAATGCTAATGCCCCAAATATTATTTCATAACTTTTAACTGCGATTAAAGCAAAACCGGATTGTGTTCCAATAATCGCAATTACTTCAGCTAACCCAAAACCAAGTAATATTCCAATTATTCCACCAATCAATCCTATGAGTGCGGATTCAATTAAAATTAGTGTTAATATTTTGTTGTTACTTGCACCTAGTGCTTTTAGTGTTCCAATTTCTTTTGTTCTCTCTAAAACAGATGTTATCATAGCATTCATTATGCCTATTCCGCCTACTATTAAACTAATTCCTGCTAGGCTAAGAATGAACATTGTAATCATGTCAAGGAGAGAATTAATTGTTTCTAATAAATTATCTGAACTTAAAACATTAACACTTTTATCCCCATATTTTTTATCAGAATAATCTTTTATATCATCAACAACTTGTGGTACTGATTCTTTATCTGTGGCATTAATAAAAATTATTGTAGGATTTAAGTTTGTTGAGATTCTTTTAAACGCATCAAGTGACATTAGAACAGTATTTCCTGGATCTGGTCCGCCTCCAAAAGATTGGGGTAATGGTTTTAAGATTCCTATTACTCGAAAATCTTTTCCATTTATTTTTACTAATTTTTTTATTTCAATTTTTTTTTCAAAATAATTTTCTGCGATCTCGCTTCCAAGTAAAATTGAACCAGATTCGTTTCTAGTAAAATCTCGACCTTCTTTTACATTAAAAAAACCAGTGTTTTCAAAAAGAGTTTTATCTCCTGAATCAGTAGCATTAACTGAAACATTTATTTTTTCTCCATTAAACTCTAATATTGCTGATGTTGAATAAACAGGCACTACAGATTCAACATTCCTAATGGATTCAAAATTAGATATGTCTGTTTCATTTAATTTTATTCTAATATTTTGAAAGCCACCGGGTATAACGAAAATAGTTTTTCCACCTAACTGATCTAATTGTTGTTCAACTGCCATTCCTAAACCAGACCCTATTGAAACTAGACTAACAATTGCTGCAATTCCAATTATAATTCCTAAAAGTGTAAGATACGTTTTGATTCCAGACCGACTCAAATTTTTTATGGCCTCATTAAATAAATCGTAAATCATGAACACACCTTAAATTTAATTTTTTTAAAAATAATAATTTTATTATTTAACTTATTTTTTATTTTTAAATAATTTTAATTTTTCTTTATTTTTTTAAAAATAAAAATCATAATTGGCACACTTTTGTGTTGCCATTAAGTATTTGGCCATCTTTAATCACTATTTTTCGCTTAGCTTTTTCTCCAATACTTTGATCATGAGTAACAATAATTAATGTTTTACCATCTTTTTTATTTAAATCATTTAAAATATCCATTACTATTTTTCCTGATTTAGAATCAAGATTACCTGTAGGTTCATCAGCAACAATAATATTTGGATTTAGTGCAAGAGCTCTAGCAATTGCCACTCTTTGTTTTTGGCCCCCTGACATTTGATTAGGTCTATTTTGTAATTTATCTCCTAGTCCAACACTTTCTAGAATATTTTTTGCATTAGTTATTCTTTCACTTCTAGTAGTATTATTAACCCACATTGGAACCATCACATTTTCTAGAGCTGATAACTTTGGTAATAAATTAAATGTTTGAAAAATAAAACCAATCTTTTGTCCTCTAAAACTTGCTAATTCAGTATTACTCATTTTAGTAGTTTCTTTTTTTTCAATAAAGATTTTTCCAAAAGTTGGTTTCATCATAGTACTCATAACATCAAGGAGAGTAGTTTTTCCAGATCCTGACGGGCCCATTATGGATACATAGTCTTGTTCGCAAATTGATAAATTAATATTATCTAATGCTTTTACTTGAATTTCTCCAAGGGTATAAATTTTTGAAACATTTTCTAATCTAATCATTTCATTTTTCATGTGTAATCAATTATAATTGGTTTCAAACCAGTTAAAAAGAATTTGTTTTTTTAATTAGTGAGAAATAATTATTTGATATTTTGTGATTTTTAGTTAATAATTTAACTTTGTTATTTAATGATTGTTATTTAATATTTTTTTAAAAAAAGTTTTTTTAAAAAAGAGGGATTAACTCCCTCTTAATTTTGTATTAATTATTTTTTTCCTGCTATATCTTTTCCTTTAACATACGCCCAAATTTTTTTAGTCATTTCACTTGGTGTAATGTCTTTTTTACCAAAAACTTCTTCCATTGTTTCAGTACGACCGCCAAAATTAATGCAGTATCCTCCGAATGGTTTTTTCTTTTCAGTAGATTTAACAGCTGGTTTTTTTGCAGCTGGTTTTTTTCCAAATAAACCCATTTTATATTCCTCCTTTGCAATTTTCTTTAACTAATAGAATTCAGTTCAAGTATTTAAATCTTTTATCTAAAGTAGCGTATAAATAGTGAAATTTGGCTAAATTATCGTATAATTTATAAAAAACAGTTTAATTTGTATTACAAAAATTTATTTTTTATCAAAATAACCCATTTCAGCTAACTTGATTAAAACTAATTGTTTTACTACATCAGCTCTTGAACAACCGATTTTATCAATTAATTTATCAATTGCAGTAACTTGTTTTTTTGAAAAATAAGGGCTAATTCTAAATTCTTGTGCCATAGTTACTGATTAGTACAATACATTTTTAAATGATTTTTAATTAATTTTTATAGTTACTCATTAGTATCTAATTAGGTTTAATGAGTTTAAAAAAATTGAGGTGTTTAGAATGAAATATTTATTTTCATCAGAAAGTGTAACAGAAGGTCATCCTGATAAAATGTGTGATGGGATAAGCGATGCAATACTTGATGCGTGTTTAGCACAAGATCCTAATTCAAGAGTTGCTGTTGAAACATTAGTAACAACAGAATTTGTTTGTATTGCTGGTGAAGTTACTACAAAAGCTATTGTTGATTATGAAGCAATTGCAAGAAAAAAAATAACTGAAATAGGGTATGTTATTGGTGGAATTGGATTTTCAAATAAAAGCGAAATAAAAGTTTTGATTGATAATCAACGTCATGATATTAGTCAAGGTGTGAGTGAAGGACAAGGTGATTTTAAAGAACAAGGTGCGGGCGATCAAGGAATAATGTTTGGTTTTGCGTGTAATGAAACACCAAATTTAATGCCTATGCCAATTGATTTAGCACATAAATTAAGTTCAAAATTAACTGATTGTAGAAAAAATGGTTTAATAAAAGAATTATTGCCAGATGGAAAAAGTCAAGTTACTGTAGAATATATTAATGGAAAACCATCAAGAGTAACTTCAGTAGTAATTGCTGCACATCATTTAGAGTGTGATATGAAAAAATTAAGAGCGGATATTAAAGAAAAAGTAATTGATCCAATTGTAGGCGAATTAATTGACGAAAATACTAAAATTTTAATAAATGCTACAGGGAAATTTTTAAT
>JAQVNZ010000003.1 GCA_028702895.1 Candidatus Iainarchaeum sp.
TTGGGCGAGGCGCGATTGGAAATGCTTTTTTATTTAAACAAATTAAAGAATATGAATTAAAGAAAAAGATTTCTGTTCGTGATAATAAAAAAATTTTAAAAGAAGGTGGGAAATATTTAGAATTAGCTAATGAGTTTTCTTTAGAAATAAATGATGTTCGCGGATATTTTATTAATTTAGCAAAAAATTTTGTTGGTGTAAAAGAATTACGAAATAAATTCGCGTTATCAAAATCTTTTGATGAGATTAAAAGTAATCTTGAAAATTATTTTGAAAAATAATTTTTTATAAATTATTTTTAAGAAAATATTTTTTTTGCAGTATTTAATTCTTTTTTGTAATTGTTAGTTTTAATTATTTTGGGATTAACAATATTTCTTTTTTTTAAATCTTCTTTAGAAATTGGTTTTATTTTAGAAGTAGTTCCATTTTGAAAAATATTTGCCTCGTATGTTTGTTTGTTTAAATCAAACAAAACAGTTGAATGAATTAAATCGGGTGATTTTGTTTCTCGACAAATTCTAGGGTTCAAATTAACATTGTTTATTTTTTCAATATGTTTTAATGCTTCATAAAAAGCAAGAGATAATTGGTGACAACCAGTAGCAGCATGAAGATTATTAGATGTAGATTTTTTTGATTTAATGCCCATGACTCTAATTTGGCCTTTTTTTAAAATTGTTTTTCCATCATAGTGATTTCTTTCAAAGTTTGCAATCATTTTGTATATTGGTGAAAATTTGCTGTTGGGGTTCATTGGTTTTAAAAATGATCTTAAGTGATTAGCAACATTTGAAATAGTTTCTATATTTGGTTTAGCTTTAATTAAAATTGGTTTTAATGAATGGTGAATTTTTAAAGTTCTTTTTCGCATATTAATATTATGTTTTACTATTTATTAAAATGTAATAGTGTTGAAAAATAGTTTAAATTTATTAAATTTTTTTATATATTATAACTTTTTTATGAGTTTTACTTTTAGATTTTCTATTATTTGCAAGTATTCCAAATTTTTTAAATTCGTAATGATTAAATATTGTTTTAATTAAATATTATTTATGCCTAGAATACTTGGTGCTTTTGTAAAAAAAATAAAAAATCCTTTTAATAAAATGGGGTTTGGTAGAAAATTAATTTATTCAAGAAAATCCAATAAAAAAAGTGAACCATTAGTCCAATTTTTTTCTCCGGATAAAAATGGTTCTGGCCAAATAGAAATAGTTCATGGAAACGGGCCAGTAGCATCTCTTTCATATCAATTAGGAAAAAATTTGCCTGTTAGGCTTAGTGAAATAAGATCAAAAGATTATTATGTGGATTCTGGAAGAATGAATGCGTTAAGAGTTGGTGAAGCATATAAGCGACAAGGTTTTGCTTCGCAAATGGTTGCAGAATTAACGAGCCAAGCAAAAAAAAATCGTGCAAACGTTTATTTACGAGTAAATGTTGCGAATGTTGGTGCTGTTGAATTTTATAAAGCGAGTGGATTTAAAGTAGTGAGAAGTCTTGGCGGAAGCGAACAATTAATGGCATATTATAATGTTTGATTTTACTAATTTGATTTAAGATTATTCTGGTTTTGATTTTAATTAGTTTTTTTATATTGTGTTTTTTTATTAATTTATTTTTTTATTAATTTATTTTTACATTATAATTACTTTGTTTGTTTCCTTATCAATTTCTTCTGCAATCTTTTTCATTCTAGAAAAAATGTGTGTTGCGTCATTTTCTATTTCATTAATAATTCCTTTCATTGTTTTTTGCCTAGTAAAATAATATTTTCCGCCTTTTTCGATTAATCCAGAATTAACTAAATTATTCAAATGGTTTATCGTGCTACCCCTAGACATTTTTACTTTTTGCGAAATAGTTGTGCTAGTTAAAACCTGGCCTATTGAACTGGCTAAAAAAATTTCTTTGAAAATTTTTGCTGCGTTCTTTTGTTTGTCTATTTTTTCAAAAAAACCAAGTGAAGCACAAACCCATGCAAATTTTTCGTCAAAATCTGATGATTCTTCTAATGTTATTTTTCGAATATTTATTTTAAATTTACTTGTTCGAAATTGTATTTTTTTTGACGGGGTTTTTATTGTTGAAAGTGAGTTATTTGTTTTTTGTTTGATTAAATCGTTGGCCATATTAAACATATTAACCTAATAGTTTTTAAATTTGTTTAAAGAGTATTGAAATTGTTTAAATATTTTAAACAAAAGGTAATAATATTTAAAAATATTTGCATTTCTAGTAATAATATGTCTAAAGAAATAAATAAAATAAAAAACGAGCATATTCCTAATACGAAGGAAAGTACACAAAATGTTTCTTGTGAAAAAGAGAAAAATTTGGTTAATATTTATGAACAAAAAATAATTGAATTAACAATGGATTTGAAACGAATTCAAGCGGAATTTGAAAACTTTCAAAAACGAACAGAAAAACAAAAAGAAGATTATCAGAAATATTTGTCTGCAGAAATATTAAGTGATTTACTTCCAGTTTTAGATTCACTTGAAATTGGAATGGTTCACAATAAAGAATTTGTAAAAATTTATGAACAATTATTTTTAATAATGAAAAAAAAGGGAATTGAAAAAATTTGTGTGGAGTCTGGGGATAAATTTGATCATGAATCAATGGATTGTTTAATCCAAGAATCAAATGACAAAATAAAAGATGGGAATATTGTACAAATACTTTCGACAGGATACAAATTAAACGGGAAAATATTGCGAACAACAAAGGTTAGTGTTAATAAATTAAATGAAAAAAAAGAAACTGAGCAGTTAAAAGAAAACGATGATAATAAAAAAATGGGGGGAAAATGTTAATTTTAAAAAATTAAAAATAATTTTTTTGAGGTGGTAAATATGGCAAAAATAATTGGTATTGATTTAGGGACAAGTAATTCAGCAGCGTCTGTTTTAGAAGGTGGAAAACCAAAATTAATTCCTTCAGCAGAAGGTAACACTATATATGGAAAAGCATTTCCTAGTGTCGTAGCATTTACAAAAGATGGCAAAATGTTGGTTGGTGAACCAGCAAGAAGACAAGCAATAAGTAACCCTGAGAATACTATAATGAAAGCAAAAAGATTCATGGGTAAAGATCATAAATTTAAAGTAGCTGGAAAAGAATATTCTCCTCAACAAATATCTTCATTTATTTTACAAAAAATAAAAAAAGATGCTGAAAGTTATTTAGGAGAAAAAGTAGATAAAGCAGTAATAACTGTGCCTGCATACTTTGATGATAATCAAAGACAAGCAACAAAAGATGCTGGTGCAATAGCAGGATTAGACGTAATAAGAATAATTAACGAACCAACTGCAGCATCACTAGCGTATGGTTTAGATAAAAAAGGAGATTCAAAAATACTTGTATTTGATTTAGGTGGCGGAACACTAGATGTAACCATAATGGAATTGGGAGACGGAGTATTTGAAGTAAAATCAACTTCAGGAGATACTGAACTTGGTGGAACAGACATGGATCAAATTTTAATTGATTATATTGTAAAGGATTTCAAAGAAAAAGATAGTGTTGACTTATCAAAAGATAAAATGGCAATACAAAGATTAAGAGAAGCTGCAGAAAAAGCAAAAATTGAATTATCAACAACAGTTGAAACAGAAATTAATTTACCTTACATAACCGCAGATTCAACAGGGCCAAAACACTTAACAATGAAATTAAATCGTGCAAAATTAGAAGAGCTTATGCGTCCGATAATACAAAGATGTGAAAAACCAATAACACAAGCATTAGCTGATGCAAAAATATCATCAACAGAATTAGCAAAAGTAATTCTAGTTGGCGGACCAACAAGAATGCCAATAGTACAAGATTTTGTAAAAAAAGTTACAGGCATTATTCCTGAAAGAGGAATTGATCCAATGGAAAGTGTAGCAATGGGTGCAGCAATACAAGCAGGTGTTTTAAGCGGAGAAGTAAAAGATGTTTTATTATTAGACGTAACACCATTAAGTTTAGGAATAGAAACACTTGGTGGAGTATCAACAAAATTAATAGAAAGAAACACAACTATACCAACAAAAAAATCACAAGTTTTTTCTACAGCTGCTGACAATCAAACAACAGTAGATATTCACGTTTTACAAGGTGAAAGACCATTAGCAAAGGACAATAAAAGTTTGGGAAGATTTCAATTAACTGGAATATTACCTGCGCCAAGAGGATTACCACAAATTGAAGTAACTTTTGATATAGATGCAAATGGAATAGTTAATGTGTCTGCTAAAGATAATGGAACAGGAAAAGAACAGAGCATAAAAATCGTTGCTTCAACAAAACTTACTGATGAAGAAATCAAACGAATGAAAAAAGAAGCAGAAGATCACGCAAGCGAAGATGAAAAAATAAAAAAAGAAATTGAAATACTAAATGAGGCAGATGCAACAGTATATAGTACTGAAAAAATGCTTGAAGATTTAAAAGATAAAATTGATGAAACAAAGAAAAAACAAATACAAGATAGTCTTGATTTAGTAAAAGAAGAAATGAAAAAAGAATCAAAAGTTCCAGAACAAATAAAACAAAAAATAGAAGATTTAAACAAAATATTACAAGAAATTGGTTCACAAGTATACCAACAAGCACAAGCACAACAAGAACAATCAAAACAAGAACAAACACAATCTGATAAAGATGAAAATAGTAAAAAGACAAAAGGGGATGAAAAAATTGTTGATGCTGAATTTGAAGAAAAAGACAAAAACAAAAAAAAGTAAAAATGAAAAAATAAATGAAGAAAAAATTATTAACAAAGACAAAGTGAATAATATGAATAAAAATATTAAAGAAAAAGAAATAATTAATGAAGAAGAAATAATTAAAAATGAATTTGGGAATACTAGTCAATCAATTTGGTTGGCTAGTTAATTTTTTTTAATGTGAATAATTATTTAATTTTTTTTATAATTTGAATTTTTTATAATTAATTATTTAATTTTTTTATAATTAATAGTTCGTGATTTATTTATAAGGTGTGAGATTAGTTAATATTTTTTAATGTGATATAAATGACTGATTATTATTCTATTTTAGGTTTGCAAAAAGGCGCTTCTGTTGACGAAATAAAAAAAGCATATAAATCTCTTGCAAAAAAATATCATCCTGATGTTTCGCAAGAACCTGATGCTGAAAAAAAATTTAAAGAAATTGTAGAAGCATATCAAATATTATCTGATCCTGAAAAAAAACAAAATTATGATAATTATGGGGATTCTTATAAAAACTTTCAAGGTCACCAAGGTTTTGGCCAAGGAATGGATTTTGATTTTGAAGATATTTTTAATCAATTCTCTGATTTTAGTTTTGGTGGAATGGAATTTAGAGATATTTTTGGGTCAAAAAAAAGAGCAAGAAAAGATACTGGGCAAAATATTAGTGTTAATTTAACAATTAGTTTTGAAGAAGCTGTTTTTGGAATAGAAAAAGAAATAGAGTATGAGCGAATAGAAGCATGTGATTATTGTAAGGGTACGGGTGCACAAGATTCTAAAGAAAAAGTGTGCGATAGTTGTGGTGGAAAAGGTGTGGAAATAAGACAACAGCGAACACCATTTGGAATATTTCAAAGCCAATCAACTTGTAGAAAATGTTCTGGGTTAGGGAAAATTCCGGAAAAAAGTTGTTCTCATTGTGGTGGGCAAGGATTAACAAAATCTAATACTACTATTAAAATAAAAATCCCTGCTGGAATAAATACTGGTAATCATTTAAGATTAAAAGAGAAAGGTCATGCGGGAAAAGATGGTTCTGGTGATTTGTATGTTGTAATATTCGTTGAACCACACGATATATTTAAACGAGATGATTCTGATGTTTATGCAGAAATTCCAATATCTTTCTCAGAATCTGCGTTAGGCGCTAAAGTAGAAGTTCCCACATTAAACGGAAAAGCAGATTTAAAAATTCCTTCTGGAACACAATCTGGAACAATATTTAGATTAAGAAATAAGGGAATTAAACGATTAAATTTCGATTCATATGGTGATGAGTATGTTAAAGTTATTGTGGAAACACCAAAAAAACTTTCACGAAAAACAAGGGACTTATTAGAACAATTAGAAAAAGAAGAAAAAATGAGTAAGAAAAGAAAAACCTTATTTGAAAAAATATTTAAAAAATTTGAATAAGTTTAAACTTGCTAAAAGAAAAAGAATTTTAAACTCTTAAAACATTTATTTATTGGTGTTTATGAAAAAAATTATTTTATTTTTACTAATACTAACATTTTTTTTAGGTTGCGTGTCTGAAAACAACAGTTCTATTGAAAAAGATTTTTTAGAATTAAAAGAAGAATATTTTGTATTAAATTCGTTTAACCCAAATGAAAATATAATGAACTCTTATTTAAACGAAATTTCTTTATTAAGATCTAATAGTCCAACATATTTTAATAATATTTTAGACGTTGAAATAGCGTCTTCACAATCATTTTTATATTTTTCAAAAGCACTTGATGAATCAAAAAAAATTAATTATTTTTCTAATCATTGTAATTCTATAGATTATAAAAACACGATTAATTATTTGAACTTATCAATAAAATATTCTAATAAAGCTAAATCAATTATTTTACTGCCTAATGAAATACAATTTTTAAGAGAAAATCAATTAGAAACAATTAATGGTATTAATTTGTTTTCAAAAGAATTATTAGAATCAATAAAAGACACTTGTTAATATAATAAATTTTTTAATATTTGTTTTCTGAATTTAAAAGTTAGTTGTGTTTATTTTTAAAATTTATTTGATTAAGTGTTATTTATGTTTTGTGAAAAAATTTTAGGTGCTGAAGCGGAAATCAAAAAAATTAAAAAGAATAATATTTTTTTAATATCTAAAAAACGAATTCAAAAAAATTACCGTGATCAAAACATGGATTTTTTAATAAGAAAAAAAAGAACTAAAAGTGAAGCCAAAATTATTAATCAATTATATCCTATAATAAACGTTCCAAAAATATTTGAAGTTAATGGAAACGAATTTGAAATATTAATGGAATTTATTCCTGGTGATCAATTAAAAAAAATTCTAGAAACAAAAAAAAATTTGACTAATTCGCTTTGTACTCTTGCTGGAAAAGAAATAAAAAAAATCCATGACTTTGGAATAATCCATGGTGATTTAACAACATCAAATATATTATTTTATAATAATAAATTATTTTTTATAGATTTTGGTTTAGGATTTTTTTCAAAAAAAATTGAAGATCAAGCAACAGATTTAATAGTTTTTAAAAAAACTTTTAATGCAACACATTCATCAATAAAAAACGGGTGGGAATTAGTGCTTAAAGGTTATGATCCAAGCGATGAATTAAAAGAAAGAATGTTAAAAATACAAAAACGTGCAAGATATTTGTAATCTAAAAATTAATTTTTATTTTTTGTATTTTTGCATTTGGTATTTTATATTTTTTTGTTTTTTTGTATTTTGTATTTTTTGTATTCTTATATTTTGTATTTTGTATTTCCTTTTTTTGTATTTTTCGTATTTTTTAAGAATGTTCTTTGAATTGTTTGAATTATAATAGCTTTTTTGTTTAAATTATTTTTTTAAAAATTTGTTTGCAGTGATTAGATTTATAAAGCTTTTTTTTCAATAAATACATTATAATTTTATAGTTCTTTTCTAATCCATTTTTGGTTGGAAAGGGTAAGTGATTTAAAATGGTTAAAAAAGTTGAAAAAACACAAGAAATTTCTAAAGATGAAATCGAAGATTTAATTATTTCTCTTGCTAACGCAGGACATTCTCCAAGTAAAATTGGTTTAATTTTAAGAGATGAAAATGGAATAAAAAATGTTAGAGATTCTACTGGTAAACATTTACAACAAATACTTTCTGAAAATAAATTAGTTGGAGAAATCCCTGAAGATTTATTAAATTTAATTAAAAAAAGTGTTATATTAAATAAACATCTTGATAAAAATAAAAAAGATGACTCGGCTAGACGAGGTTATGAAATGACTGTTTCTAAAATTAGACGATTAAGTAAATATTATATTAATAAAAGAAAATTGCCTTCTAATTGGAGATATACTGCAGAAAGTGCAGCATTATTGGTGAAATAATGAAGATTAGTGTGAAGTATTGTATTGGGGACGAAATTATTTTCCAAGGAAATGATATTAGTTCACTAGAAAAAGTTGATGATTTGTTGAAGTGATTTTATGGCTGCAGAAAAAAATGTTGGATCAAGAAGAAAAACTGTTGATAAATGGAAGAAAAAGAAATGGTTCTTAATAAAAGCATCAAAATTATTTGATGGTAAAGTTTTAGCAGAAACTCCTGCTGAAAAACCAATTAATTTAACAGGCAGAACAATAAGAGTTACTTTGGATAAATTAACTGGTCAAAGAACAAAAAGAGACACAACAATTCATTTTAAGACATTTGATGTTCAAGGTCAAAATATTAATACTAAAATTTCTAGGTTTAGTTTAGCAAAATCAACTATTGGACGATTAATAAGACGTGGAAATAGTAAAATAATGGTTGTTGAAAGAATTCCTGTTATTGGTGGAGAAGCACGAATAACTATGATTGTTGTTTCATTAAACAAAGCTACTAATGCTCAAAAAGCTGGTGTAATGAAAATAATGAAAGAAAAATTATCTGCTTTTAAGGGAAATGATTTTGAAGAAGTTGTAAACGAATTGCTTTTAGGAAAAATTTCAGGCAATATTTTTAAAGAAGCTGAAAAAGTTTGTATGGTAAAAAAAGTTATTGCATATAAAGCAATATTTACTGAATCAAAATAATTGTCACTTTAGAAATCATAATTTAAAAAAATGGAATTAGAGTCATGGATTTTTTAGAATTATCAATAATACTTTTATTCTTATTATTTTTTTCAATAATTTCTTTTAAAAAAAACTTGCTTAATTTTGAAGGGATAATGCTAGCTAATGTTGTTGGTTTAGCTGCTATTACTTATGGTCCAAGCGAAACAACAATGTTAAGATTTTTTGCAGTTGTAGTTTTTTTTATTATTGGTGAAATTGCGAGTAATTTTCCAAAAAAGAAACATGAAAAAAGAGGAATTTGGAATGTGGTTGGAAATTCTTTACCGGCTTTGTTTGTTTTATCTTTAATAATAATTTATCCAGAGCATAGTTTAATTCTAGAACTTGGTTTTTTTGGAGCAATAGCTGCTGCATTATCTGATACTCTTTCATCAGAAATTGGGTTTTATTCAAAAAGAAATCCTATTATGATTACTACTTTTAAAAAAGTTGCGCGAGGAACAGATGGGGGAGTAACTCCATTAGGTTTTTTTGCAGGATTTGTTGGGAGCGTAATTATTGCATTAGTATATTTTTCTTTTTATCAAAATATTTATTTTTCTTTAATAATAATTGGTTCAGGATTAGTTGGGACTATTGTTGATTCAATTTTTGGAGCGATTTTTGAAACAAAAAATATTTTGAATAATACTCATGTTAATTTAATCGGTTGTTTTTCTGGCGCAATATTTGCATTAGTAGTTGGATTAATAATTCTAATTTAAATACTTTAGTAATAGTTTAATAGTACTATTGATTATTAATAATTTAATATAATATATATTTTATTATTGGTGATTTAATGATAGACTTTGAAATATTTATTTTAATCCTTGCTTATGTTATCCCAATGTATTTTGCTAACGCTTCACCTATAATGGTACATGGAAAAACACCTTTAGATTTTAAAAAAAATCTTTTTGGTAAACGAGTATTGGGTGATGGGAAAACAATACTAGGTACACTTGCAGGAATATTCTTTGGTTCTATTGCGGGCTTTATTTTTGCGATTATTTATCCAGAAATTTTTTTAATTATCCCAAATTATTTTTTGTTAGCAGTTTTATTATCAACCGGTGCTATACTGGGCGATATTTTTGAGAGTTTTTTAAAGAGGCGATTAGGGTTTGAAAGCGGTCAACAATGGTTCTTATGTGACCAATTAGACTTTATCATTGGCGGATTACTATTTAGCTTTATTTTAATCATTCCAAGGTTTGAAATCATAATTGTTTTGTTATTTGCAACAATATTAGTGCACTCATTAACAAATATAATTGCATTTAAACTAGGGTTAAAAAAAGTGCCTTGGTGATTTTATTGAAAGAAAAACTAAAATTAATCCAAAAACATTTTAATAAAAATAATTTTTTTTTAAAATATAATAATTTTGATAAGCGAATATTTTTTTTTCTATTAAAATTTTTTATAATATTTTTTGTAATGGATTATCTAATTCATTTAATAGATTTTTCTTTTTATAATTCATTTTTAGCATTTATAACAGGATCATATTTAGGTTTTTTTGTAACAGGAAATATTATTTTAGTAAATGGGTCCAAATTTATTATAGATAATGCTTGCACAGGATTTGTTAGTATTGCAATGTTAGCGGGAATAACTTTTCCATTAAAAACAGATTTTTTAATTAAATTAAAATTTTTTATTTTTAGTACTCTTTTATTATTAATAATAAATATTTTTAGAATTATTTTTATTTTAATTTCTGGTTTGATTGGATTTAATGTTGAATTAATTCATGTTCTAACCTGGTTTATTATGAGCGGAATAGTATTATGGTTGTGGTTAAATATTGGACTTAAAAAAATGTTTAACAAAAAAGAAATCATTGATTTAATTTAAAATCATATTTTAAAAAAAATATTTTTATTAAATTAATTGATTAATTTTTTTATTATTTTTTGAATTTTTGTTTTTTAGAATATGTTTTACTAGTTTTTTAAATATTATTTTTTTTCTATTCCATCAACAATTTTTTCAATTATTTGTGTGAATGCTGGCCTAGTAACAAAAACTCCAATCAAACTACCAACTATAGCAATTACTGCAAAACCATATAACTTGTCTAGCCCTAGTAATGATGCTCGTAGTAGAACGATTGGGCCCATTACTGCAATCATTGTGAATGAAGAGGTCATTATTATGAAGATTGCTGATTTTACCCTTGTTATTAATGACTCTTTAGTGTCTTTTCCTCTGCCTAATATTTCATCAGTTATTACTATTTCAGAATCAACTCCAGTTCCTATTGCTGCAATAATTCCAGCAAATGCTGCTAGGTCAAGTGGTCGTTGAACAAAAGCAATGAATCCTAGTAAGATTATTACTTCGCTTGCGCCTATAATAAAAATTGGTAAAATTAATTTTGGTATTCTATATCTTATTATGATTACTATTCCAACCATAATAAACGCAATTATTCCCATTAGTACAACATTTGATAAAAATGCTTCTCCTAATGATGGGGAAATAGTTTCTCTTGAAATACTTTTTACAGGGGTAGGCAATGATCCGGATTCTAATAAAATTGCTAATTCTTCTAAATCAGTAAATGCTTCTTGTGCAGTAGTCCTTTGCCCGCTAATTCTTAGAGTAGAAAATTGTGTGGCTTGACTAATATCTGTTACACTTTCATTTGTAATTCCTGATGTTAAACTAATTATTTGTTTAGCGTTTAATACTTCCCAAATCCAAGGCTTTTCTGTTCGTTCTACTTTCTTAACTTCAAATCCAATTTCTTCTAATTTTAAATTTAATTCATTTGAAATATCTTGTGAGATTATTACTTTTTTATTTGTTTGGAATTTTTCTTTTAATAAATTTTCATTTATGTTTCCATCAAATATTATAAATCCTAATTGTGAATCTTCTATAACTTCTAATATTTCTGTTTGTGCTGGAATATTTAATAATCTGTTTCCTGCAAACAATAATTCTTCATCTTCATCATAATAATCTTCGCTAATAATAATTAATGCGTCTGGTTTATCTAAAAAGAAAATTGTTTTTTCACAATCATAAATTGGTTTTCCACTAGCGTCAAAACCAGTAGTTGCGCATTGATGAAATGTTTTTTCTGTAAATCTTTTTGTTGCAGCTTCATTTAATACAAAAGGTAAACCCCATTCGAAATTATTTGTTCCAACCTTATAAATTCCAAATGAATTATCTCCTCGTAGTACTCTTCTAATTTCGTCTCCAGTGAAAACTATTTCGCCATTTAAATTTGCTTCAAATTTTCCTTGTTGTCTTATTCTAGTTTCAATAGTTTCTAATTCGCTTGGAGTAGTGTCTGACATTTCTATTATAATATATTGTCCTCCAACTGGAAAGATAGTGTAATCTTTTAATCCTGAAGGGTCAATTCTCATTGAAATAATATTTGCTATTCTTGCAATTTCTTCGTTTGAAATACTTTCTTGTAATTCTATTTCAAAATGTGTTCCTCCACCAAAATCTAATCCAAGTGGAATTCCCATTGTTAAAATACTAGTAATTGCTAGAATTAATGCTATTATATAAATTAAATTTTTCCAATTTTTTAATATTTTCATTTTTTCGCCTCAAGAAACCATAATAATATTGGAGCATTCATAAACCAAGTTGCAACAATATCTCCTAGTAAACCAAATAATAAAATTATTGCAATATTAAATATTACATCTATTTGAAAAAAATATGAGAATAATACCATTGAACTTAATGCTGCTAATGTAGTTATTGTCATTGTTAACCCAGTTTTCATTGAGGTAGTGGCTCTCTCTCCATTAGTCCCTGTTTTATTTTTTAATAATCTTGCAGTAAGCATTATGTCAGTATCAACAGAATACCCAATTAACATTAATAATGCTGGAATTGTTATAATTGACAAGGGTATTCCTAATAATGCCATCCCTGTTAATCCTGCGAGTATATCAAAAAATAGTGATAATAATATTGCTAGGGTTGGAATCAATTTTCTAAACGCAATAAATATTGTAAGTGTTATTAGTATGAGTGCCCAAATTGAAACTTGTAACATGGAAAATAATGCGCTTGAACCAATCGTTGGCGAAACTTCTTTTCGTTGAAATTCAAAATCGTTTCCTAAATCAAATTCTGTTGATAATACATTTTGAAATTCTATTTCAAAATTCTTTTTATAACTTATTAAAGCATTTTGCGCTGCCAGTAATGCTAATTTTGCATTAGAGTATTCGTTCTCTTCCCCGATTAAAATAAATATTGCTTTTTTCGAAAGTTCAATTGACTTTGCATCATCATCAACGAATAATTCAGCTTGAGTAATTAATTCATCTGCTTCTAAAACAAGGGGTAATTTACTATATCTTATTAGAGTCCCAAAATTAGTTGGAGATGAAAGACTAGAAACACTTAATTCACTAAGTGAAAATTTTTCTGATAAAATATTATATACTGCTTGTTCGTCTAAAGGGTTACTAGATCTAATAGTAATTTCATTTCCACCTGTTAAATCAATTCCTGGGGTTATTCCTGGATAAACAAAAACTAAAAAAAGCATTATTATAAATAAAATTGCTGGGAAAATTAAAAATTTTTTATATCTATCCCTAAAAAAATCATCCATGCAATCACTCTATATTAAACCAAAATAAATATCAAATTATTTTATTCATTCTTATATCTTATAAATAAAAATCTGCTTAAACTTAAATATGTTTTGTCTAAAAATTCGCTTTAAAAGACACTTTAATTTGTCAATAAAAGAATTTAAAAGGCCTCTTAAATAAATAATACTTGGTTAGTTGTAATTAAAATAATCAATTATTGTTTTAATTAAATTAATGCTTAATTGAATTTTAGTGATTTTTATGAATTTTAAAACTATTGATACTCCTGATAAATTATTAGATGCTGCTTTTGGAAGAGCTAGAAAAAGTGCTGCGCTAGTAAAGAAACAAAAAACAAATTTTTATACTATTAAAGGTAAGGAAATAACGAAAATAGATGTTTCTGCAGAATTCTTAATAGAAAAATTATCTGGTATTGTACAAGAATTTCCTAGTGTTAATAAACTACCCCCGTTTTACGAGGATTTATTTACTTTTATTGTTGACATTAATGTTTTAAAAAAATCTTTATCCAGTATTTCATCTGTTTCAAAAGTAATTAAAAATATTAGACGAGAAAAAATTGTATTTTTAAAAGAATTACCCTTTGAAAAAGATTCTATTAAAAAAGTTAAAAAAACTTCTAACGAATATTTTGGAAGAGTTTCTTCTCTTGTTAAAAGTTTGAAAAACGATATTGATGTTTATAATACTGCAATAAAAAAATTAAAAGAATTGCCTAGTATTAAAACTAGTGAAGAAGTTTATTTAATAGCAGGATTACCTAATGTTGGAAAATCTACTTTGTTATCAAAAATAACTGATTCAAAACCAAAAATAGCCGCTTATCCGTTTACAACAAAAGGATTGAATGTTGGAATATTTTTCAAAAAATATTCGCCCATACAAGTTATTGACACGCCCGGGTTACTTGATAGGCCGTTAGGTGAAAGAAATAGAATTGAATTAAAAGCAATTTCAGCTTTTCAACATTTAAAAGGAACAATAATTTTTGTAGTAGACCCTAGTCAAGAATTAAAAGAACAAAAAAATCTTTTAATTGAATTAAAAAAACTTTTTTCTGATAAAGGTTTTATTATAGTAATAAATAAAACTGATTTAATAAACAAAGAAAAAATGGATTTGGTTTTAAAAGAATTTTCTGGACAATACGTGGTTATTGAAGGGAATGAATTAAATAATTTAAAAGAAGAATTATTAAAATAATAAAAATAATTATTTTTAAATATTTAAGTTAATAACTCGTTTAATTTTTTGAATGCTATTTTATTATCTTCCCATTTTAATAACTTTAATGAATTTTCAAAAGAAGCCCATTTTATTTCATTATGTTCTTTACAAAGATTTTGATCAATTGTAATTTTAAAATTTGGATTGATTTCAAAAGCAAAAACATATTCTTTAATTATAGGGATTGTGGTTTTTGTTAGATAATGTTTATTTATTTTAAAATAATGGATATTTTCAATAATTTTTAAAATATCTTTTTTTTGTATGTTCGCTTCTTCTTTTAATTCTCTAAAAGCAGCGTTGATCAATGAATTATCCGTTTTTTCAACTCCTCCTGAAATAGGTTGCCAAAAACCACCTTTTTCTGGAAGTCTTTTTAATAATAAAAATTCGAAAACATTTTTTGTTTTTCTAAAAACAATGCATTCAATTTGAGTTGTTCGCATAATAAAAATTATAATATTCTTCTTAACTAGTTATCTAATCTAAAAAGAGTGTTGTTTTAATTAGTTTAATAAGTTTGAATTTTTTTAATCATATTTGTTTTTTAAGTTGTTTATTTTTAAAATTCTTTTCTAAAAGCATTTTCTTTAAAAACCTTTTTTTCCTAGGTTCTATTAGTTGAGCGGATTTTAATTTAATTGTCTGCGAAAAACTGGTGATAATATGGAAGAAACTATTGAAATAATGACTGAAATTATAGAAGATAGGGCCGTTCCTAGAAACATTCGATTAAAAGTTGAAGAAGCTATTTCTAAACTAAAACAAAACAACTCTACTACGCTTAGTGAAGCAATCTACTTGTTAGATGATATTAGTAATGATGTTAATATGCCTGAACACACACGAACAGATATTTGGCACATAATCTCACTAGTTGAAGACATGAAAGAAAAAATGAAGTAGACTAGTTGGTGCGGGTATTGGAAACGATTAATCAAGATATACGAAAATTTGCTGAATTAAAAGGATTATTTGTTTCAAAAGAAAGTGTGGAGCTACTAGCAAAAAACGAGGATTGGAAAAAAATATTAGAATCCCTTTTAGAAGAAGAACAATTTATTATTGAACCAAAAACACTTGAAAAAAAATTGTTTCGAAGTAAAATTTCTAATGCTCCCCTAACTGTGGAAATAAGAAAAACTGATTTTAAACCACAAGCAAAAGATAGAGTTCCTAATTTTAGAGTAATGAGCGAATATGATGTTACTGGACAAAGTTATTCAGAAGGAAAAGTAGATGATTTTCTAAGATTGTTTAGGAGCAAATTCAAATTATTATCTGCCATGTTAAAAGAAAGACACAATCTAACCCCAGTTGAATTAAAAAATCTTAAAACAATACCAAAAAACGAGAATGTAGATGTTATCGGAATGGTTAACAAAAAATGGATTACAAAAAATAAACACATGGCTTTTGAAATAGAAGATATGGAAACAAAATGCATTGTTCTAATAATGCAAAAAGAAAAAGATTTATTTTTAAAAGGAGAAAGAATCTTAGAAGATAATGTTGTTGGAATAAAAGGCGTTAAATTAAGCGATGAATTTATTATAATAAAAGAAATATTTTGGCCAGATTTACCAATAAGAAAAAGTATTTTAATTAACGAAGACGTTTATTCTGCAGGCACATCTGATTTTCACGTTGGTAGTAAATATTTTTTAGACTCGGCCGTAGAAAAATGGTTAAAATTTATTAACGGTGAAAATCTTTCTGAAAGACAAAAAGAACAAGTTGGAAAATTGCAATACTTGTTTGTTAATGGTGATAATATTGCTGGAGTAGGAGTTTACCCTGGACAATTTGATGACTTATTAATAAAAGATTTATATGATCAATACAATGCTTTTGAAGAAATAATGTTACAAATCCCAGAATATATACAAGTTTTTATTTGTCCTGGACAGCATGATGCGGTTAGACGAGCTGAACCACAACCCGGCATTTCAAAAGAATTCTTGCCAAGATTACACGCGCTAAGAAATTTTCATTTTATTTCATCCCCTTCTTGGGTAGAAACCGAAGGATTAAAAAATTTGGTTTATCACGGGCCAAGTATTCACGATCTAATTAGTAGCGTTTCTTTTTTGTCTATGGATCATCCTGAAATGGGAATGGTAGAATTATTAAAAAAAAGAGATTTAATGCCAGGTTATGGTCACAAAAATCCTTATGTTCCCGAAAAAAAAGATTATATGGTTATTAAAGAAGTTCCAGATTTAGTTTGGATTGGTGACATGCACCATAATGGTTATGTTACATATCGTGGAACAACAGTGCTTAATGGGGGTTGTTGGGAAGCTCAAACTGATTTTGAAAAAAAGATTGGCCACACTCCAACACCAGGAATTTTTCCAATGATTAATTTAAAAAATAGAAAAATAACTGAATTTTATTTTTTAAGAAATGATTCTCAAAAAGAAATTAATGCGCAACAAATCGAAGAGGTATTATAATGGTTGAAATAAACTCTGTAAAAATATTGGCTCAACCACAAATAGAAGATTATTTTACAGAATTACAAAAAATGGTTACACTGCAATATGAACTTGCACAAAAAGTAAAAGCAAAAGGATTTGATGTCTCAACAAAAGTAGAAATGACTCCAGCAGTAGATCTTGCAGATAGAGCAGAAACACTAATTGAATTACCAGGATTAGCTCGTAGATACAGAGAAGTAATGAAAGAAAAAAATGATAGAATGGGGACGTATTTTCAATTATTTAAAGAAATCATGGAACAAAAATGGTGTTCTATTCCAAATGAAAGTAAGCGATTAGAAATAGCAATTAAATCTTGTCTATTAATACAGACTGAAGGGGTAGTTGTAGCGCCATTAGATGGGTTGCCAAAAATAGAAATTAACAAAAACCCTGATGGGAGCAAATATGTTGATATTTATTTTGCTGGGCCCATACGTGCTGCGGGTGGTTCATCAACTGTAATACCATTAATTTTAGGGGATTATGGTAGACAATTATTAGGATTAGAAAAATACAAACCTACTAAAGATGAAATTGAAAGATATGTTGAAGAAGTTGGAATATATCAAACAGAAGTAGTTTCTAGACAATATGTTATACCTGATAATGAGATTAGAATAATAGTTGAAAATTGTCCAGTGTGCGTTAATGGTACTCCAACAGAAGAAGTTGAAGTTTCAGTTCATAGAGATTTGCCAAGAATTCCAACTAACAAAATACGTGGTGGGGTTGGATTAGTTATCTCTGAAGGTTTAGCATTAAAAGCAATGTGGGTAATGGATAAGGCAAAAAAATATGCTGGATTAGATTGGAGTTTTTTAGAAAAAATAATAAAAGTTGAAAAAAAACAATCAACAATTGAAATAAAACCTAATAAAAAATTGTTAGACGGAATGGCTGCTGGAAGACCAACTATAGCATATCCTAGTCGTTGGGGCGGATTTAGATTAAGATATGGCCGAGGCAGAAACACTGGGATAATGGCCAAAGCAATTAATCCCGCAACAATGTATGTTCTTGATGAATTTTTAGCAGTAGGAACACATGGTAAAATAGAACGGCCTGGAAAAGCAACACAATTTTTTCCATGTACTACTATTGACGGGCCAATCGTACTTTTAAAAAACGGTACAGTTATGCGAGTTAATGATTCAGTTAAAGCACAAGAAATTTCAAAGAATATTGAAAAAATAATTTATGTTGGGGACCTGTTAGTTACATATGGGGATTTTAGAAAAAGTGCACATCCTTTAGTGCCGCCTGGTTACGTTGAAGAATGGTGGAAATTAGAATTAGAAAAAAAGTTAAATGAAAAACCAGAATTAAAAAAAGATGTTAGTTTAAAGGAAATTGATTTTGAAAAAATATTAAAAGATCCATTTAATGTTGGTGAACAAATTGCTGTTTTAATAAGTGAAAAAATTGGCGTGGCATTATATCCAAAATATATTCATTATTATGGCGCGTTAAATGAAAAAGAAATAAAACTTCTACATAATCATCTTTTGTCTGCGGTATTAGAAAAGGGAGATAATATAATAAAAAAAATAATTATTGAAAAAAATTCTGAAATAAAAAATCTTTTAGAAAAAATTGGTTTGCCACATATTGTAAATGATAATAAAATAATTATTGGGGAATTTGCTTTTTCTTTAGCTAAAACATTTTCGTTAGAAAATAAAAAAACTAGTTCTAAAGAAAATGTGTTAGAATATTTGTCTGATATATCTGGTTTAGAAATAAGAGATAAAGCAGGAACATTTATTGGCGGAAGAATGGGTAGACCAGAACAAGCTAAGCGAAGACAAATGAAAGGTAATCCTCATGTGTTATTTCCAATTGGATTAAACGGGGGAAATATAAAAAGCATTAAAAAAGCGATTAGTCTTGATGTGAATCCGGGTGGATTAATTAATATTGATTTAGCACAATATGTGAATCCAATAACAAAGAAAAAATCTTTTTTACCATTTGATAAAGAAACAAATTCTAGAAACGTATTACTAAATTTTTGTTATAAATGTAAAGAATCATTTGCTGGAGAAAAATGTCCAAAATGTGGAATGGAGTTAAGAAAATCTGGTGAACACGAAATAAATTTAAGATTAATGTTAGAAGACGCAAAAGATAATCTAAAATTACCAGTCCCTGATTTAGTAAAAGGTGTTGTTAGAATGATTTCTGATGCTAAAGAAGTTGAACCATTAGAAAAAGGTATTTTACGAGCAAGACACAAAGTAAATATTTTTAGAGATGGTACATCCAGATTTGAATTATTAAATGCTACTATAACTCATTTCAAACCATGTGAAATTAATTTAACACTAGAAAAAGTAAAAGAACTTGGTTATAAAAAAGATTATTTAGGAAACGAATTAATTAATGTTGATCAATTAATAGAAATATTCCCACAAGATATTATAGTACATTACTCTTGCGGAGAATGGTTATTAGAAGTTAGTAGATTCATTGACGATGAATTAAAATATTTTTATAAAGACGAACCATTCTATAATGCAAAAACAAAAGAAGATTTAATTGGACAACTAGTATTAGGCCTAGCTCCACACACTTCAGCAGGAGTAACTGCAAGAATACTAGGGTACACTCAAGCAAGACTTGGTTTTGGTCACCCATATTTTGTTTGTGCAAAAAGAAGAAACGTGGATGGCGATCAAGATTCAGTAATGCTATTAATGGATGGATTACTAAATTTTTCTCAAAAATATCTTGCTAATAGAAATGGTGGAAAAATGGATGCTGCAATAGTTTTTTCCACAATAATTTCTCCAAACGAAATAGATGACGAAGTATTTGAAATGGAAACGTGCACAGAATATTCTTTAGAATTTTATGATTTAGCAACAAAAATAGTTGAACCATTTTTAAAAATAATTCCAATAATAAAAAATAGATTAGCTACAGTAGACCAATATACTGGAATAAATTTTACTCATAACACAGAAATTTTTGATGAAGGACCTAAAACTTCGCAATACATTCAATTAAAATCCATGGAAGATAAAATTAATGCTCAAAATAATTTACAGAAAAAAATATGGGCGGTGGATTCAAAAGATTGTTTAGAACGCGTTATGAGCTCGCATTTTTTACCAGATATAATTGGTAATGCTCGTGCATTTTCAAGACAAACTTTTAGGTGTACTCATTGTAATGAAAAATATAGGCGATTACCATTATCGGGAAGATGTTATACTTGTGGAAAAGACAATTTGATTTTAACTATTCACCAAGGATCAGTTAGAAAATATTTAAAGATCGCTCAAAATCTTGCAAGACAAGAAAATCTTTCAGCTTATTTAATACAAAGATTAGACATGATTGAAAAAGAAATTGATTCCATATTCAAAGATGATAATGCTCAACAAAAAGGATTATTTGATTTTGTTTAAATAATAATTTTTTTTTGTTTTTTAGATTTCGTTAAAAAAAAATTATTTTGTTTGTTTTTGAAAATATTTTTTTTATTTGTATTGGTCTTCCCATTGTAAATATGGGTAGCCACCATTTTTGCTTGGGCTAATTGCCCAAATATTTTCAAAATCCCAATTTTCAAAAGTTGATGTTTTTTTCATATCAATTGTTGTTTTTCCAATTCCTTGATAACTGGTTTCATATTTTGAAAGATTTATGTCCCAATAAGAGTTTTGAGTTATTCCTCCGCTTGCATAAAAAGATATTAATCCTCCATTGTTTGTTTTGTCAGCATCTATAAATTCAATTGCTGCATATGAATTATATGTTTCTCCATAATATAGCCATCCTATTAATCCGCCTGAGTTACTTATTTTTGTTACTTTTCCAATAGCATATGAATTATTTATTGTTCCACTTGAACTTCCTACTAGCCCGCCTGATCTACTTCCCAAGCTCATTAGATTTATTTTTGCGAAAGAATTATTTATTGAACCTGGTGATAAAAAAGCTCCAACTAGACCACCTTTGTAGTTACCTCTACCAGATATAGTTACTTCGGCATAAGAATTATTTATATCTCCGCTTGAACTTCCTATTAATCCTCCGATACAAGTGCTGCCTTTAATGGTTCCTGTTAAACTAACATTATTAACAAGGCTTTTTCCAGTCCAATCATAAAATTCAGCATACATTGAACCAATTAAACCACCGGTGTATTCGCCCCCATTTATGTTTACATTTTGAAAATGAATATTTTCAATTATTGTTGGGGGTATTACAACTCCAAAAAATCCTGTTGGGTTTAAATCTGATTTATTTATAAAAATATTTTTTATTGTTTTGTTGTTTCCATTAAACATTCCTTTAAATGGGTTGGACGTGGTTGTTCCTATTGGTTCCCACCCTTTGCCTTCATTATATGTGTTTGTTTTTGTTGCGTCAATGTCATATAATAATTCATAGTTTTTTTCTAAGTTTTCACGCATTCTGTTTAAGTCTGAAAGAGTACAAATTGGTATTATTGGTTTTGATGCGTCAAAGCAATTTGTGTCTGTGAAAGTGTATTCTGGTTGTATTATTTGTTGTGGGTTTGTTGGTGTTACGTTTTGTTCGCATTGTATTGTTATAGTTTGTTCTATTGTGTGGGTTATTTCGTTTTTTGTTTTGGTTATTATTTTTAAGTTGCATGTTTTTTGTGTTTGTCCTTTTTCGCATTCGCATAGTCCTGTTGTTTTTATTGTGTTAGTGTTGCCTGCTATCCAGGGTTGGTTTTTGTAAGTGTTTTCGCCGTCGTTTGTTTTGATTTTGGTTATGGTTAGGGTTTCGCCTGAGGTGTTTTTTAGGTTGAAGTAGGTTTCTTTGGTGTTTGAGTTTCCGGTTGCGTCTGTAATGCTTATTCCTCCGGTTCCTATTTGTCCTTTTAGTTGTTGGGTTGTTTGTGTGATTTGTTGTGTTTGAAACATGTTGGTTGAGATTCCTGCGACGATTAATCCTATTACGATTATGATTGCAATAATAATTAAATATTCTACAGTACTCTGTGCGTTGTTATTTTGCATAATAATAGAATGTTTTATTTGTTTTTAATCCTTTGTTATTTATTAATAAATTTTTTTTTATTAGTTTTAAAATTTATTAGTTAAATTTTTATTTATTTAAGTTTAGTCTTTATTTGAAATTATTTTTTTAGACTTGTTTGTTATTTTATTTTTTATTTAAATTTTTTTGTTTTTTATTTAAATTTATTTTTTTAAAAATTTTTAAATAATTCTTTTTCTAAAACTGTTTTGATTTTCATTGGATCAAATCCAAGTTTGATTAATCTTGTTTGGCCTTTAATTCCTTTTCCAGAATTTGTTACTAGAATCAATCCGTACATTTCTAATTCGTTAATATATTGTCTATACCATCTGCTAGTAATAGTTCTGCGATCAAATTTTTTTGCAAGAGTTAAATATGCTTCAAATATTTCTCCACTAAATAAAACTCCTTTTTCTACTTCTCCATTAACTTTAGTAAAAGTAGGATTTTGCGCGCTTAATTGTGCTATTGCATATAGTACTAATTGTTGTTGTTCTGGCAGAGTAGAAATCATTGAAATAATTATTTCTTCTTCAACACTAACTTTTGCTTTTTCAACTAGGGTATCATCCACAATTGTTAATTCTTGTGAATCAGCTATTTCTCCTGCTCTTTGCATTAACATTACCGCAGTTCTAGCGTCACCACTTTCTTGTGCAGCTAATGCAGCAGCTAAAGAAATGGCTTCATCTTTTACGGTTTCAAATTTAAATGCTTTGTCAATTCTCTCTTTTAAAATTTCTTTTAATTCAGTTGCATTATATGGACTAAAAACCATTTCTCTTTCGCATAGTGAACTCTTTGTTCTAGGATCCAGTTTTTCTTTAAAAGTTAAATTATTTGAAATACCAATTATTGTAATGGACCCACTTTTTAATTCATCATTTCCTCTAGATAAAGAATAAACTAATTCATCAATATCTTTTACTTTATCAATTTCATCTAAAACTAGAATTTGGTGTATTGCATTTTCATTTGAATATTCTAATAATTTTTCATAAATAAAACTAGAACTATATCCTAAAAAATCTTTTTCAGTAATAGTGCTTCTTAAAACTTTTAACAAAACCTTGTATTTTGATGGGTGACTTCTACAATTAACATAACTTGAACAAACTTTTTTATCATGTGTTTTAACAAAATCGTCTAATTGTTCTAACACATGTTTTACTGTTGCGGTTTTACCTGAACCTGTTTTTCCATATAAAAAAAAATTATTTGGTTTTGAATTATTAAGCACGGGTCCCAAAAATTGTGTTATCTCATTAATTTGTTTTTCTCTAAAAGGCAAATTCTTTGGAATGTGATGCGGTGAGATAATATCTTTATCTAAAAAAACAGTATTTTTTGCCATGTGCTTTTCAAACAAATTTTCCATTAACAACACCCCGAATACTGGTATTAATGCTTCCAGTATTTTACTTCCACTAATATTACCCTCTAATAAAATTAATATGTATAGTGTTTGAAAAACAAACCTTTTTTGTTTCAGACATAATGATTTATATACTTTTTATAGGAAAAATATAATAACAATGTCTTTGATGAGGTGGTAACTTGGGATTTTTTAATAAGGTAATGGCAAAAAATGAAGGAGTAGATTTGGAAGATTTCTTAAATAATCTTGACGAGGTTCAAGAAGAATCTTACGATAATGCGGATGCGTTTGTAAAGCCAATGGATTTGGTTGTTGATGCAGATGTAGATGCAATAATGAATGAAGTAAAAAATGGTAATATTGCACTAGTTAATATTAGTGAATTATCAAAAAGAAATGTTGTAAAACTAAAAGAATTAATAGGATTATTAAAATCAAAAATAAAAGCTATTGATGGGGATATTGCAAGAATATCTCAAGGCAGAGTACTTGTTACTCCTTCAAGAGTTAAAATAATTAAACGAAAAGGACAGTGAATAAATGTATTTGGGCAATCCCTTATTGCCTTCAAAGACTACCATTGATGAAGCTACATCAATGGTAAAAAAAGTTCTACTTGAAAAAAACTGGGTTGAAATAAAAAAACCAAAAGTTAGGATCTTGTTAGAATCTTATTTCTTTTTTAATTATCATTATTTTAATGAAAGTTCTTCTAAAGAAAATATTATTGAAAATTCGGTTGATGGATTACTAGCAATAAATGCTTTTACATTATTAATTGATAAAGAAATATCTGATTTGATCATAAAAAATTCTAAAGACGTATCTAACGTTGCACCTAGTATTGATTTTATAAAAATTAAAAGTATTATTGATAAAAAAAATGCGGGTGAAGTAATAAAATTAAAAGTAGCAGAGCATTTTAAAGTTTCTAAAAAAAATGTGGTTGTTTCTGGAATAAAAAAATATATGGTTTCATTTTATGAATTAACATTTAATATAAACAAAAAAGACATTGTCGTGCTAGTTAATTCGGTTAATGGTAAAATAATAGATTCTACGCGTATCCCTGTTCGCGAAAAAGAGTTGATGGAAGTTACTAAAGAAACATTACAAGAATTAGCTCATCCTAACTCATGGTTAAAATATACTAAAGAAATTTTTTTAGAAATTGGAACAAAATTATCTAAAAAACTAAAAAAAGGAAAACAAAAAAATAATGTAATATTAATAAAAGATTTAAAAGAAAAAAATTTTACTAAAAGTCTTGCTTTTTTAGATAGTAAACTTGTTTGGATAATAATAATATTATTAGCAATATTTTTAATTTACTTATCTTTCTTATAAAAATATTTTTTTATATTAATAAAAATAATCCTAGTTTTTATTATTTGGAGTAATTATTTTTAATATTTGTTTATTAGTTTGGTTCGCATAACTTTAAACCTGATATTGAATTAACTATTGTTTGTTTTGATACATTTAATGATTTTAATAATTCTTCTTCATTCCAAAAAAGAGTCCATGATTTATCATTTCCAGCAAATTCTTCAGCAATACAAATTTCTCTATTATTTATTTTTTCAAACATGTCTTTTATATTATCTGAATAATATCCGCTTGAGTTACGATTTAAATCTATTGAACAATTAGTATCGGTATAAGTGCAATTAGTTGAAGAAGTTTTGCCATAAATGCTTATTGGTCCTATGATTTGAATTTTGTCTAAAATCGCTTCTGCTTTAAGCGGAGCATAAATAACTGTTTGTAATAATTCAATTTTGTTTGAATTAATATCATTATATTCTTCTAGGCTAACAAGTATTTCCCCATCTGATTTAGCATTCATTATTGTGTCTGGCAATTTGTAATATAATGATTTAGTTGTTTCTGTTTGATTTGGTGAAATTTCTTCACAACCTGCTCCAATATTACTTGCAAATCCAGTCCAATACGAAAAGATTCCGTTTTTAGTTAAACTAGGAGTGATATTTTTAACAGTAAATTTATTTGAAACAATATCATTAATTTTATCAATTTTTATAAATAAAGGCACTGCAAATGTTTTAGTTAATTGTATTTTTTCTGGATCTGTTCCTAATATTTGTTTGTTAAATGTAAGCACAATCCCTCTTTCGCTAATATTAGTATTAGAAAAATGTGGTGTTGTATATTCTATTCTATCTGCACTAATTTCGCTCATATCATTTCTATAAAAGAACCAATCAATATTAGGTGCAACTCTGTTTGATAAATTAACTTCAATTAAATATTCGGTATTAATGTTTCCATCAGTATCAAATAAATCATTTTCGCTAGGTTTTACAATATTTATTTCCATATCATATTTTCCTGCGGGTAATAATGTTGATCCGTCCATAACACCACCCTCTAATCTAAAATTAATAACATTTGATTCGGCAAATAATTTTTTTAATCTAATTTTTCTTCCGTCAGCAGTACTTCCAACATAATTCACAGGTGTTCCATTAAATCCTTCTAAACCATCAAATTCTGCAAAGCCTATGTTGAAATTATTTAAATGTTCAGAAATTTTATTTTTACTTAAATCAGTATCTCTAATATGAACTTCTGTTGAAGAATATTTTGAAAGCTCGTTATTTAATAGATTAATTGCGGTATTGTTGATATCCACTTTACGAAGTTCGCTACTTAAATCAGTTTTTGTTTCAATAATTTTCCCAATTTTACTTGCTAAAGAAAATAAGAATTCGGTTTGTGAACAATAAATCCAATTATTATCTTCTCCATTAAGATTCTTTAAATCGCATGTAGTTGCGTTAATTTTACCATCATCTGCAAAAGTTAAATTTATTCTTGGAGAATAATCTGGTCCTGTAACACCTATTAATCCCTCGTGGCTAACACATTCAGTTAGTTTGTCTGTTCCACCTTGAATTTTTATTTGAAAATCTTGTTGATCAATTAAACCAATAGTATAAATTTTTGGTGGAGAAGTTGTAACATATTTTCCCATACCTGGTGCTTGTGGCAAAGAATAATTTGCGTCTAACTTAAGAGTAATTGCCATATTTTCATTTAGGGGTTGGTTTTTTATTTTATTTTTGTCAATTCTTATTTTTGCAGTTACTATTAGTAAATCTTTCCATTCAGTTAACACCAGTCCTTCAATTCTTGATTTATCAATTATTTCACAAGTTGCACCATAATCATTATCGCATGTTAAATTCAAGTTATCTATTCTAATTTTTAGTGGATGATTTTTTGCGATAGTAAAAAATATTTCTTCCTCATAATATCCATTTGTATCATAAAATTTAAGTGTTTTTTTTGTTGGAGTAAAAATAAATAATGATGGATACTGATTGATAAACAAAAAAGTTTCTGAAAACTTGTTTACTAAGGCATTACCGCATTTGCCAGCAATTGTTTTAGTATCAATAAAACCATTTAAAGTATATGCTCCTAAATTTAAATCATTTGGGTCAAAATAAATTTCTGCCGTTTGAAAGTTTCCTTTTCCAACTGGGGTATTGTTTGGATCATCTTGTAGTTTCCCATTAACCGTTGTGCAATATGGTAGATTATGGAATAATTCAGCACACGCATTATTTGGAGTGTTATATTGAAGTTTTTTTGAATTATTTGCACTATCTAAAAGTTCTAATTTTGCGAATGGAACTATTTGATTAACTGCACCATTATTACAAACAATATTATAATTTCCAAATCCAGTAAATTTTGCAGTAGTCATTGGCATTACAATTGCTTTAATATTTGCGTCATTAAAAACAAATTGATTTGCTGGGTCTAAAGTAACATGTGAACCGCCTGTCCAATTAAGTGTTGGGCTAGTATCGTTACCAAGGATTTCCCAACAGTGTGTTGCTGAAAAAACAATTGGGCTTAGTAAAAGAAAAATAATACAAATTAAAGTTTTATTCATTTTTTTCTACTCCTTGCTTTTTTTATACTTGTGTGTAAAACAAATATTGATCCAATAAATAATAGTATAGCTATCCAAAATAATAAAGGTATCATTTGTTCAAAATCATAAACTGTTTTCTCATTTGAAACACATTTTGTCATACAACAAGCGCCATCTTTTGAAACAGTTGGCGTGCTATCGCAAACAAATCCTTGTTGGCAAATAATTCCTTTGCAAGGTAAATTTTCTAGTGGTATTATTTCTGTTCCTGTTAAAATTTCTTCCTGAGTTATTCCTAAATATAAATCAATTGTTTGTTGTCTTTTTGAATCAAAATCAGTTACAATTAAAGTATATTTTCCATGTTCTACAAAAAAACTTTGTTTGAAATTTTTTTCTTGATTTATTAACTCATTAATAATACTTTGTTCAAAATCAATTAATTGTAATCTTGAATTTATTTTATTATTTGATTTGGTTAATATTATTTCAAGGTTTTTTCCAAGATCATTATAATTCCAAGTTACTTCAATTAGTTTAGGATTTCTTAAATTTTCTGCTTCTATTAATTCTTTTAATGGGACATCAAAACACTCTTCATCAAAAATTTTGTTATTTTTCGTAATTTTTAAACAAATTTTATCAAATATTTTTTTGCCAATATAAAAATTTGCATCTAATATTTCGCTTGTTTGTATAGAATCAAATTTTTTGTTATCTGATTTAATTTTAGTTCCTTCATTAAATACTTCTAATTCTAATTCAAAATCAAAAAAATCTGGATTGTTAAAATGATCTGGGCTACCTGCAATAATTGTAGTTATAGAAAAATCTTCGTCTTCTAAACCATTAATCATAATTTTTCTAATTTTTGAAGTCCCACTTTCTACTATTACTCTGTTGCTGTAAATTGATTTTATTTTAGTGTCTTCTGTTAAAATCATTTTTATTTCATATGCTGAAGGAATGCTTGGTGCTTTTAACTCAACGTTTAATTCTTTTTTTGAAAATGAGTTTATTTCATCAATAATTATTTCTTTTTGTAAAACAGGTTCATTAATTGAACAAGACCAATCACAAATTTTTAATTCTAATTTTAATTTTTTTGAATTAACATTTGAATTATTTTCAATAATAATTGTTCCTGGAAAATTTTTGTTTTCTTCAACAGGGAATCCTACTGGCCCAATTTGTTTTATTTCTCCAAAATGTGTTTGGTTTCTATTTATTATTATTTCATTATTTATTTTTTCTCCTATAACAGAAAAATTTTTTATTAAAGCGTTAAGTAATATAGAATCACTGCCTGTTAACATTGCTTTTTGATTCCACGAATAAATGCTTAAGTGATAATCTCCTGGAGAGTTAGGCGCGTTAAGATTAAATGGTATTATTTTCGCATTTCTTGATAGGTTCCATGTTCCATTAATTATTTTTTCGTTTAAAATATTTTCATTTGAAATTTGTGATGGGTAATCATACTTGCCAGTGGCTGTTTGTATAATTATTGTGTTGTCAATTAGTGGAAAATATTCTTCATTTGTTATAATTATTGTTCCAGTTATTTCTTCGCCTGATTTAAAATTTTCTTTATCAAGATTAATTGTTAAATAACCGTTCCACGTTAAATCATTTGCGGTATATGCAAAACAATTAGAAAATAGTATTAATAAAATAATTGTAATATATATTTTTTTCATTTTATCTTGCCCCGCTAACTTGTTTTGAAGGTGTGCTTGATTGTGCTTTAGTAATATTAACATAATCCTTTATATTTATTATTCCAAATTGTGTTCCCATTCCATAAACGGTGGTGCTTTTATTTAATCTTAAATTAATTATTCCGCTTTTATCTGGATTTGATTGCGTGGTGTTTCCTAAATATTTTGCCATTATAAAATTTCCTTGTACCCAAGCATTTACATTTGTATTTGTTGTTACAACATCCATTTTTACATTATCAAAATTTTTAGGCATTAAAGATAATGCGCGATTTAAATCATAAATTATAAAATTAATATTTGTTTTTGGAATAATACTAAAATTACCAATAGGGATACTTGTAGTTGTATTTGTTGCGGAAGTTAGGTCTATTGATTGCGTTAATTTAATATATTTTATCAGAGGCATAATTGCTATAATTAAATTATTTGTGTCTTGGTTTCCTATTAGGCTAAGTTCTATGCTTTGAACTTTTTTATTAGTGCCAATTGCAGTATTTGGTATATAAAAAGTAGTATAATATGCTGTACCATCATCAGCTTGAATTTCATCTTCAGATCCGTTTGTACAATGTCCTGTTCCTGCTCCACATTTAAACGGATTAATTGTGGAATTACGAGTTAATTCATTCAAAGAAACTATTTTGTTAGTTCCTCCAACAAAATTTAATTTTATTGAACCATTTAATTTTGCACCAATGCCATATTGAGTTTGTCCAATATCACTAATTTTAATTTGTATTCTATCTGTATTCCAATCATTTCCCATAGCTGTAATAAATTGGTTAGCCTTTAAATCAACTGTCATATTATAATCACAAAATGTGCCTTGGTCTTGATCTGCACAATTTGTTTTTTTAGTTTCTAAAATTCCTTTATCAATAATATTCATTCCCCAAATTGTTTCTTCTAAAGTTCTTAGCGTTTGAGTAGAATAAGTTAATCCTCCAACTAAAAACGTAACTCCAAAAGAAATTGGTGTATTGTGTGATCCTTGGTTAGGCATTTCTAAAGTGTATCCCATTGAATCTAAAGTCGCACTAGGGTAAGTATAGTCATTAAGTGGATCTTGACAATAATTTGTTATTGTAAAATCAGCTTTATTGTTTTCATTAAGATTAAACCAACTAGAAGAAATTTCAAAGCATTCTTTATTATTTGATAAGTCAACTATAAATTCATCAGCATTAACAAAATTTCCTCTACTATCAGAAAATTTTGCTTGAACATAAACTGGGTAGTGGCCTAATCTATCAGTAAAATTTGGATATGCTTCTGGATTATAATCAACATTTTTTCCAGTTATTATAATAATCTTTTCAGCATTAGGTGCAAGAACAAAACCTTGATTATAATTACATGATTGTTCATCAGTTTTCATGTTGCAGTCTAAACTAGTATTTATTCTAAAGTTAATTGCTTTAGGACAATTATTTTGAACTATTAATTCTGTTGTGTCTCCCCATTGCATCATATTATTTCGCAAACCGCCTTTTTGTATTATGTCTACGCATGCAAGTGCTGGATCATTAGAATGGTGGTATCTAGCATATTCTGTTTTTGTTACTGAAACATATTGCTGTGCATCTATCTTTGGTGTAACAGTTACATGTAAACAATCGCCCAGGTAGTATGTTCCTTCAAGTTTAGTTTCAAATTGATTATCTACTATTTTTTGAACATCGTTATTTGGTTGAGTATTAAAATTAATTATTTCTTCAATTTCATCGTCGCAATTTCTATCTACTTTAATTTCCACTGCGCTTATGTGCGGTGTATTTGAACCAGAATAAATTTTTCCAGAATATGTTTGATTATTAACAAATGCTAAGAATTCTGAATCAAGGGTAATAAATTTACCTTGTGTATTAATATTTATTACATCAACAAGTCTTTGTGAAACATTATTAGAATCCTTAAATTCTAAAACAATTACTAATTGGTTACTTGAATTTAATTGAGTAGATGCAATACGCGCATTAAAAGTAATATTTTCTTTTGAATTTAAATTAAAATCGCTTCCTAGAATTGCATTAATATTACCGTCAATACGTAAGGTTCCTTTTGCCTCAACATCGTTAAGTTTGAAATCATTTCTTCCACCAAGCTCATATGAAAATAATTTAATATTTCCATCAGTAATTTTTTCATAACTCCCATTAAATAATTTGATAGAAATGGCTTCTTCTTTTGCACTGTCCATATTAATTGTGGTAGTTGGGTCATCAAATCTTAAATTTATTTTTGGGTTATTTCCTATTGTAATTTCTCCTGAAACAAGGTCTCCAAAATATTGGTCTATTGGAAGAGTTATTTTATTTAATGGGGTTTCAGATATCGCATTATTATTTTCTTGTAATGCTCTAAATTGCATTATAAAATCATTATTGTCAATAGATTTAATGATTTTTTGTTTATTATAAAACTGATATGTTTGAACTGGTAAATTTATTTTATTCCATTCAAAACCAGTTCTAATCTTTGTTGAACCATTACAATTGATAGTAGTGGGGAAATAATAATTGTTAGCATCTCGTATAAAATTTTTATCTAGATTATTTAAATCACAAGAAAAAGATTCCATTTTTAATGAAATATTTTCGGGTAATAAACGCGAATCAATATTTGTTATTTTTGCTTGTGCAATTTTAGTCATTGAAAGAAGGTCGGTGCAAGAAATGTTTTTCTTGTTTATTACAGTTCTAAAAGAAGTCCAATATTCTTTATTATTATCAATATAATTAATATTGTTTAACGCTCCTGTTCCTCTAAGCATTTCCTCGTGATTGGAATAAATATTATCATAAAATATGCTTATTGCGCCATCTGGGCTGTGGGGGAAATTTGGAGGATAACAAATAAAAACATTGTTTAATCGTCCCCATTCGCCTTCACATTCATCGCCACAAATTAATTTATTATCTTTGTCCCAACCATATAATCCATTTGGACAAAGGGGTTCGCTATTACAAATACAAAATAAAATATCAACATTATTTTTTTTACCAATGTTTTGTAAACCGCATGGTTGTAAACAATCTTTGGGCGCGATGCATAAAACATTTCCATCGTTATCAAATTTGTAAGTATTTGTTGTGCATGTTGGTAAATTAAAATCATAACAAATGGAATAAGTTCCTTTGTTTATTAGTGTTCCAATATTACACGAATCAACACATTCTAAATTTCCAATTGCATTAAACGCATATATTTTACTATCACAATTTACTGGTAATTCAACACAAACTTTTTTACTATTATCATTCATTATACAATTTTCACCGATACTACAATCCGAATCAATTTCGCATTCATTTGTTGTTTTGTAAATTTTAGCACAAGTATATTCTCCATTTTTATTTAATATATATTCTTCATCATAATCACAATCTTCATTAGTATCTACATATGTAAAACTTTTTGTTAATTCTACATTAAACAAATTAATTCCTTGGTAAAGACTATCTTTTTCAATAATAATATTGTTTGAAGAATATGCATTCAAATCTATTGTAATATAATATTTTTTATCAATTCCCACATAGTCACTTAAAAATTGGTTTTCAGAAAAACCCATATTTTTTATGAAACTTAATGTGTTGTCAGTATTAATTTCAAAAAGTTTTACTGTTGCAATGTTTTGATTAGATATTGTTTTTTTTGTATCCCAGTCTTTTAAAATCACGGCTATTTTTGAAACATTTGTATTAAAATGAAAATTAAATTCATGTGTTTTTTCAGCTTTTATAGTATTCTTATCACTAATTAAAAAAATGTTTTTGTAAAATGCACTAGAAAAGAAATTTCCTGGTTCAAGTTCAGTATAATAACTCATTCCTGTGCTGTTAGTATCTTTTGAATCTATACTACCAAAAAATTTAATGTCCTCAAAAGTAATTTCATTATATATTTTTGTATTTATTCCAGCTATTAACGCATTACTTTCGCCCACACTTGTTTTTATTAAAATATTTGCACTATTTTGCGGAGTTGCTTTTGTAATAGTTATTATTTCATAAGTGTTATCCAAAGGTACAATGTTTGGTACAAATAATTTTGTGTGATAACCTGGTTTTTTTATTATTCCAAGCACTTTTTTGCTATCTAAATCATTAAACGATTTTACTTCTAATAAACCATTAGAATCAGTTCTATTTGAAACATTATTTATGGGAGGAATTAGTGAACCATCTGAATTAAAATTCGTTTGAGTGTTGCCATCTTTTCTAGTTCGATAAAAATTTACTTCGGCCATTGAAACTGGGCCATTTGTATCAACAATTTTAACAAATACTTTTCGTTTTAATTCTTCTGGAATTAATTCTAATTCAAGATTTAACGCAGTTTCTTTTTTAGATTCTATTTTAATATTAATATTTTTGTCAGATGTAATAGGATAATAATTTGAATCATTAATTTGAATATTGTAAGTTCCCTCGTCAAGTTCTATTGTTGCAATACCATTGCTTAACGTAGTTGCACTTTGTGTTTTTCCATTTCCTAAAAAGTTAATAAGAATTCCTTGAAGTTTAATTGTTCCATTACTTCCTTTTTTAGTAACTGATATTCTCGCGCCTCCTTTCTCTTTTACTAATGTCTTCTCTAATTCAATATTTGTGATTAATTCTCTTGGGATATTTGTTGAAGTTGAATTCTTAATATATCCATTAGCTCCAGCTTCTTTAACAACAAAATCACAATTATCTTCGCTTAAAAAGAATATTCCGTCAATTGCTCCGTCTGAATCATCTTTTACTGTTTTTAATGTTATTGATTTATTACTACACTCAAATTTTACGTATGCAGTATTATCTTTAATTGGTAAATTAGTTTCTAAATCCGCTAATTTTACTTTTGCCCAAACTGAATTAACTGATGAGGTTTCACTTGGAATAGGTTCTAATAAAATAGTTTTTTCTTGAACTCCTGTGGCCAGTTCGGAATTTTGATTTTTATACCCTACTTTTTTAGCTGTAATATTGCCTGTAAATTCTTCTTTTGCTCCAAAAAGCATGTCTGAAAAAATCGCATAAATATTTTTTTGGGAACTATTAATAGTGGTTAAAGCAGTTCCGTTTTGAGTAGTTAAAACATCAATATCTTGTTTATTTAGTATTCCTTGTATGACAACGCCATTTAACGTTGCGTTTGTAGTTGAATCATAAACTTTAAAAGTAAGATCAAGTGGAGAAGTGAATTGTATTAAATAAAATATTAAAATAAAAATTAATAATGCTGTTAGTAAAAAAAGTATAAAACTAGGCATTACGTCATCAATAGGATCAATTACTTTGTAAACTGGTATTTTTGGATCGATTTTATCTAATGTATTATACCATTTATCTTCAAAAAAATAATATGTATTTTTTATTTTTTGGATAATATTGTCGAAAAAATTGTTATTTGCCATTAAACCACTAAAACTAAATGAATAATTAAGCACTTTATTATTAATAAATCTTTTGAAAGTTATTATTTTTTTAAAATTATTTTATTTAAATTCAAACACTGTTTTTAATTGTTAACGTTTTGTTATTTTTGATTTTTTTAAATAATTTTTAATTGTTTTTTTAAATTTTCTGCAATAGTTTTTCCAAGGACACGTTCTATTTTTGGCAAATTATTTTTTACATCATTAATAGTTTTTATTTTATTATTAAACAATTTTCTCGCACGAACTCTTCCAATTCCTTTTAATTCAACTAATTGTAATAATTCTTCTCTAATACCATATTTTGCTCTCAAACCAATTTTTTTAGAAGATATAATATGCTGGTTTAATTCTAAAACTTTAGATAATTCTATTGTGGAATAAGATAGCCATTCAATAATTCTGTTTTTTCCAAATAGGGTTCCAGGGGCCATTCCAAAATCTTCAAATAATTCTTGTTCTGAAAATTCATTAATCCACTTTTCTAATAATAGCGCAGAAAAAAAAGTATTTAATGAATCATTATCGAAAAATAAATCTTCTTTTTTAAATGGTAATTCATTAATTCTAGAATTAAATTCTTCTAAGATGTTTGATTGAATTTTTTTAGGGACAGTTATTTTTGGATTAAATTCAAAACAATTTGCCCAAGTAAAAAGATAACTTAATTCACTAAAATTCTTTTTATTTTTTAAAGAATTAATTAATATAAATGCGCTTTTTGGGTCCAAAAATAAATCACTAACTCTTTTACCAATTTTAGTACAAGAAAAATAACTATTTTTTTTCTCTACAAAATTCATTTCAATTAATTCTTGAATAATATCAAAAATATTATCAAAAATTTCTAAAGCAGAATTATTTTGTTTAACAAATAAAGTTTTTTTAAAAAAATCCCAACAACTCTTATCATCAAAAATTTCGTTTGTTGCAATCAAACCAAGAACATGTGTTCTTAGAACAGATTCGCTACCTAATTTAGAACAAATTGGTTCACTAATACCATTAATATATTTTTGAGCAAATAATTCTTTTTGATTTTCATTATTAGCAATAATAATACTTCTCCCTTCTAAAGAAAATTTGGGTCGCCCACTTCTTCCTGCACATTGTTTGTATTCTCTAATCGGGATTAATTCCATTCCTCTTTGCCCATATCTATACATTGAAGGAATGATTACAAAATCTGCTGGAGTATTTATTCCAGCGGATAAAGTAGTAGTTGAACAAATAACTTTTATTAATCCTTTTCTAAAATTAGTTTCAACAATTTCTTTTTGTTTTGAAAGTAATCCTGCGTGATGAAATGCAATACCATTTTTCAAACACTCTGCTAAATCGTGACATTGTTGTGTTGGTTGTTCTAAAACGTTTAATGCTATGTTGCTAATTTTGTTTAATTCAATTTTATTAATATTAAGATTTGATAATTCTTTAGAAATTTTTTTTGCTTGGCCTTCAGCTCGTTTTCTTGAATTTAAAAAAAATAAGAATTGTTTAGTTGAAATATTTTTTTCAACTAATTTTTCTAAATTAGTTTCTATTAATTCTTTATTATTATATTCTATTATATTATCTGAATAAATTCCTTCGATTAATTGTGTTGGACGAAAATCACTTTGTATTAGGTTAGCATCCATCCAATCAGATAATTCTTTTGCATTACTAATAGTAGCACTTAGCCCTAATACTATTAAATCTTTTTTTTGGTTTCGTAATTGGGTAATAGCAATTTCAAGTGTTGGTCCTCTGTCACTATCTAATTCATGTATTTCATCAATAATTAAACAACCAACATTTTCTAACCATTCTGCTTTGTGTCTAATTAAAGAAACTAATTTTTCGTAAGTGGTTAAGATAACATCAAATTTTTTTAAATAAGAACTATTAGAATCAATGTCTCCTGTGGATAACGCGAATTTTATGTCTGGATATTTTTTTTTAAAATCAGTATAATGTTCGCTTGCAAGTGCTCTAAGTGGACAAGTATAAATTACTTTTTGTTTTTTATTAAAAACATTTTCAAGCATAAATAATTCTGCGATAATCGTTTTTCCACTGGCGGTTGGTGAAGAAACAATTAAATTAGATTCAAATCCTAATTCTAAACATTTTTTTTGAACTGGGTTAAATTCTTTAAATTTATTTTGTTCTAAAACAAATTCAGGAATTGTTTTATTATTCATACAAAAAATTTGTTGAAAGAGTATAAATTATTTTGCTATGCTTAATACCAAGCAATTTTTTTAAATTTAATTTTTTTTATTTTTGTTTGTTTTTCTGGTTCGTTTTTTTAATTTGCTTTAATAGGATTTAACTATTAAATTATGACTATTTGTTAAGTGCTTTAAAATGTGAATGTAAATCGGATTATGAAAAACAAGGCGATTTTTGGGTTAGTAAAAATTAGTTTTTTTTATTATAAATAATTATTTAAAAAAAGTTAGATATATTAACATTGTTATGAAAATAAAAAATATTAGTGTTGTTACAATAATTATTATTCCTCCAACAACTGCTAACATATCACTATCTTCTAAATATTCCTTAGTAGTTGGTTTTTCTGGAGTGGAAGTATAATTTTGGGTTACAAAATTTGAACCGATTGTTAAGTCATCTTCAAAGGCTTCTTCTTTAAATATTGGAGTAATTTTTTCTGTTATGGGTTCTTTTATTATTTTTTCCATTTGGTCATCATTTTTTTTAAATAACTCTAACTCTTTTTTAATTTTTGCAGATAGGGTGGGCTTATCTTTTAAATCAGATCCTTTTAAAAAAATAATTTTTAATTTTTTATTCGAAAAATTATGTTTTTCTTCATCTGAAATAATAATTTCGTTTTTATTAAAATGATCTGCTCCTTCATAAAAACTAATATACACGTTTGGTTCAATTATTAATAAATCAGCATTCCAAAAATTATGTTTTTTCTCAATAGGGTTGCTAAAGGATGTTGAATAATCATAATTCATGTTTTTTAAAACAGATTCAATAATATTTTTTTCTTTAATAGGTTTTTTAATAATTGCTTCTTTTTGTTTTTTATTTGTACTAACCATACTATATAATATTGATTTTATATTTAAATACTTTACTTAAAAAAAAGTTTTTTAAAAATACTTTTCTTAAAAACAGTTTCAACTTATTTTTGAAAAATTAATTTTTTTTATAGAATCTCTAATTATTTCCTCGTCTTCTGGATTAGTTACTCCAAACCATTGAGCAGTAGTTGGAATTAATTTAACGCGTATTTTATTTTCTTTAATTAAATTAGATATTTCAACCGGTAAAAGACATTCTTTTTTTCGATCTGTGAAATTATTTTTTTTAAAATTTAAAAGTTTTTCTTCTAATAAAGAAATAACCTTTTTGTTAAAACCAAAAAGATTCATGCTAACTAATGATTGAGTATTCAAATTTTTTTCTGATAAATCATTTTTCTCTATATCAAAAATTTCATTTATGTTTGTTACAAAATTATTGGAATTAATTTCAAAAAGGCCTCGATTAGTTTTTCCTGTATCTGGAATAACTTTTCCTAATTCATATCCAATTGCAACACCCTCGTTAAAAGAGCAATCTTTAATAAAATCAATTGCTTGTTTAAATGCAATCTCACCATATAAATCATCACCATTACAAACAACAAAATTATCTTTTATAAATTTTTTAGCACAAACTAATGCATCAGTAGTACCCCAAGGTCTATCTCTATCTTTAATATCAAATTCTTGTAACGCATAATCAATGGGTATATTTTCAAAAGAATTGCCAAATTTTTCTTTAAACGGGATTTGAGTTTTACTTCCAACAACAAAAATAATTTTATTAAACCCTGCATTAATCGCGTGGTGCATTGATAATTCTATTAAAGTTTCGTTTTTCGGACCGACTATTGCGAATTGTTTTATTTTTCCTCCAAAGCGAGAGGAAAGACCTGCAACCAAATAAATTATTGTACTCATAGCCAAAAAAGTAATTAGTTGGAATGCTTAAATATGTTTTGATTAAATTTTTTTTTGTGAAAAAATTATTATTCAAAAAATTATTTTTTTTCAATTTATGTTATGTGATGGGTTTAATTTATGTCTTGTAAATATCTATTCAATAAAACTGACATGCTGTATTCGCTATCATCATCATAAATTCTTTTAGCAATTCCTTTTAATTTTTCAAAATTTTTTAAATCTAAATTAATTTTAAACATTGGCATAATATAACATCTCCTTAACTTAATTTTATTATTTTATAATCTACTTTATTTTTTTGTAATAATTTTTTATTCTTTTATGAAAACAAATTCAAACGCTTTTTGTAATGCGAGTATTGCTTTTGGCAAATCATTATCTCTTAGAGAATTTGTTTTTTTCCAATCTTCTCCCACTTTATAATTTCTCTCCATTGTAGTTGTGAAAAAATCATTTCCTTCTTTACTAGTATTTTTCCAAACAGCTACTTCTATTCCACCTATTTTTATTTTTTTTATTGGTTCCATTTATTATTCCTCCTAATATGCATTATTATCAATACAATTGTATTGTACAAAAACTTGTAATTTTTCCAAAAAACCTAGTTCATCGATACTTCTAAAAACTATTTTTTGAGAACTATTTTTTTCGATTAATTTTTGAGAATTCACTTTACCACCTAACATATGAAAAATCTATTTTTCTTGGGCTTCCTTCTAAAAATCTTAAAATTCTTCTTTCAACCATATTATTTCATCTCCTTATTTTTTTGATTTTAAGGAAGGTTCAAAAAGAACCTACCAATCAAACTGAACAATTGTTTATTTTTTTTATATATAAACAATTTTGAAGGTCAATGCCGGAGAACAAATTTTAATAAATTATTTTTTTTTAAAATTAGTTTTTTTATTTTAATTGAGGATAATTGCCTGGTATTTTTTTCCAAGTGTTTTCAAAATCCCAATTGTTATTTGGGTCAGTATTGTTTTGCATTGGGACATTATAATCTTTAGATAGTTCTGTTTTGGGTAAGAATGCATTTGGTTCTAAAACAGCACCGTTTTTTTCATTACAGCCGGTGCAAATTTCATCGCCACAACATTCGTTTTGATTAGTTGTGTTAACATCCCAATAACAATTAAACATATTTGAATTATTGTTTGCTTCGCCGATTAATCCACCAACATTGGTTGTGCCCGTAACTTTTCCTGCAGAGTAAGAATTTTTAATTATTCCTAATAAAGTATGGGGTACTTCGTAGATTCCTGATGAACTCCCGATTAATCCTCCGGTATAGTCGGTGCCAATAATTTCTCCGGTAGTATATGTGTTTGTGATATTTGAATACAATGACCAACCGATTAATCCGCCAGTAGTATTATTCCCGGTAACTTTTCCTGTGCTATAAGCATCCGTTACTGTTGAGTCGTATGTGTATCCAATTAACCCTCCCACAATGTAATCTCCATTAATGTCCCCTGATGTGTGTGCTCTTATAATATTAGATTCATAGGCAAAACCAATTAATCCTCCAACGTGATCTGTTCCGTTAATGGTTCCTGTCGTGTGCACATTTTTGATTGTTGATTGGTAGGTGTATCCAATTATGCCGCCGATATATTCTAAGCCGGTTATGTTAGTATCTATTATTTTTAAGTTAGAGATATTCGCCATGCTCGCATATCCTATAAATCCAACATCTGTTCCGCTTGGCCTGTTAATATATAAATTTTTAATTATTTTTTCGTTCCCATTAAACTGTCCATTAAACGTGTATGTAAAATCATTTTCTTCGTTGTCACATTCATTATTTGGTCCGCAACTTCCTAAAGGTTCCCATCCTAATCTGTCATTCCAATTAATTGTTTCACTTGCATCAATATCTTTCATTAAAATATAATTACGGTCTAATTGTTCTCTTATTTTATTTAAATCTTGTAAAGAACAAATTTGAATTATATCATTTTTTGTGTTAAAACAATTTTTTGGTAGTATTGGTTCTTTTGTTGGTTCTGAGTTTTCTTCACATTGCACTATTATTTTTTGAGTAATTTTTTTAATTAAATCATGTTTTGTTTTATAGGTTATTTCAAATTCACAAGTTCTCGTTTTTTGAGTAGGTTCACATTTACAAGTATTGGTTAACTGAATTAATTCATTATTGCCTGGGCTTATCAGATTATTATATTCGTTGTCCTTATCTTCGATTGTTATTTTTGTTAGAGTAAATGTTTCGCTAATATTGTTTTTAAAATTTAATAATCCGGTATCGTTTGTCGTGTTTGTTATTGCGCCTATTATACTTATTCCTCCGGTTCCGATTTGTCCTTTTAGTTGTTCGTTTGTTTGAGTGATTTGTTGTGTGTCAAAAAGGTTTGTTGAGATTCCTACTACAATTAATCCAATGACAATGACTATTGCCATGCCAATAAGATATTCTATAGTTCCTTGGGCAGTTTGGGTCATTTTATCATTATACTAACATGACTTGAATTTATTAATTTTGTTATAGGTTGTTTAAAGTTTATTTTTAATAAAAGTAGTTTTATTTTAGAATCATTCTCTAGCCCATTTGTGCATTTCTTTTAAAGATTTTTCTAAAATTTCAATTTTAACAATTTTTTTTTCTAACTCTTCAACTTGTTTATTACTAGTTTTCATCCTAAAATCTTTTAATTCATCAGCATACTTGGCAACCTTTTTATCTTTCTTATATACAATACTTTCTCTAACAGTTTCAGCTAATTGCTTTCTATACTCTAAATCATTAACAAACATTTTTACCATTGGCTTCCATTTAGCATCGCTAACTAGATTAATTGGTAATTTTACTTGTTCTGAGTCTTTTCTATAATCAGGATCAATAATCATTTTTGCTTGATGCTTCCAATATAATGGTTCTTTTAATTTTTTTATTTGATTATTTTTATCATAATTTTCTGCTTGTGAAAATTTTTTTTTCCAAGAAGAAAGATTTTTTTCAAACAAATTACGCTTCGCTTTTAATTCATTCGTTTTTTTAGAAATAACAAAAATGGTGGGATAAACTAATTTTGGCCAAGAAATATCTGTTTTGTAAGCTCTAATTACACCGTGTGATTCAAAATAAATTTCTAAAGCTTCTAATCTTTCCTTATCTTTTGCTTTTGGAAATTTTTTTTTAAAAGAATTAATATTTGAAAACATATTCGTTTCTTTATTCATGAAATAGTAAAGTAGTGGGGGCTTAAAAACATTATTATTAACATTTTTGTTAGGAGTGATATTATGTTTCCAGGTGGAATGAATCCAAGAAATATGGGTAGAATGATGAAACAACTAGGCATTAAAAATGATGAATTAGATGCTAAAAAAGTTGAAATATTATTAGAAGATGGGACTAAACTTTTATTTGATAAACCATCTGTACAATTAATGGAAATGCAAGGCCAAAAAACGTATACTATTATTGGTAATCCGGTTTTAGAAAAAGGAATTCCAATGGAAGATATAAGATTAGTTTCAGAACAAGCAAGCGTATCAGAAGAAGAAGCAAAAAAAGCTTTGGAAGAAAATAATGGTGATATTGCAGAAGCAATTTCTAAATTAAAAGAATAATTTTTTTAAAAAATATTTTTTAATCTTACCAAAATATTTGGGTTAAAGAATATTTTTTTAAATTATTTTTTTTATAATTAGGTTTAATTTCTTTTTTATAATTGGTCTTGGTTTTTTTTTATAATTAATTTTTTTAATTTGATTCAACAGCATTAGTTATTTTTGTAGTAATTCTTCCATTAGAAATTTCTAGTCTAATCATTGACTTTTTACCAGTAAAAGAATCTAGTGAAACTTCAATATTAAAACTCGTATTAAAATCAATTGATTTGTTTAAATCTTTTATGAAAACTTCGTTAATAAAAATAGTGGCCATTTTATTTAATTTTAAATTAAAATCTTGGAATAAATCTACTAAAAGTTCTTTATTATCTTGATTAGTTTGACCGAATAAAGAATTTTCAAAAGGTATTGCCATTGAACCTTCAATAAGATTTACTTGTTCTGAATAATAAGTCGCATTAAAATCTTCGCCTTTTACTTCAAAAAATAATTCTTCACCAACTTCGTTTAATTCAAATTCTTTTTCTACAAAAAATATTTCTGGAATATTTGTTTTATTTTCTAATTCCATTAATTCAATTGAAACAATATTATTTCCTTGAAGTTTAATTGTTCCATTAACGCTTATTTCATCATTTGCCATAGTTTCTAAATTTACTATTGCGAAAGTTGTTTCATATTCGAATAAAAATTTTCTTGAAAAATTCGCGTCCTTATGAATTAATTCAATATTTTCTTTTGGTGTTATTATACTAACTCTTTTCATAGCTTGTTTGTCGCCATTAAAAAATTTTAATTCAAAAATTTCATTAACTACGTCTATTACATTAATTTTTTTTCTTAAATTAATTTCAGCAAAATAAACCCACTTATCGGTATTATTACTAATGAATTGAGATGATTGGATTCTTGATACTCCTGGTATTGATTGTATTTCTAAATCAATATCGTTTTTATTTAACTCGCTAGTCTCTACTGCAATTCTAATAAAATCTAGTTCTTGGATAACGCTTGTTTGAAAATTAATATTATACTCGTAAATTGTTTGATTTTGTGGTACTAATGGTTGATTGTTTTGAGCAGGGGGTTGAGGGGCATAAATTAGTGCTGCTGCAAACATACTTCCAACTAGTGCGATTAGGATAATAATTCCAATTATTTTTTGAAATAATTCTCGTTCCATAAAATCACTAAATACATTTAAAAGTTCTTGCTAAGCTTTTTTTATTATATTAATATAAGAAAATAAAGATAAAAGATTTATAAAGGTGTTTTTAAGTGACTGAAAAAAAAGAAGTTTTTGTTAAAAAAGAAAATCTCGATAAAAAAACTATTGTTAAAAAAATGGTTGAAGTGGATTTTATTGGAAAAGAATTATTGAATAATAGTATTTTTGATACTACTATGGAAAACGTTGCAAAAGAACACAATTTTTTTGATCCTAAGAGAAAATATTCTCCTCTAACAATTATTATTGGTGAAAAAGAATTACATGCGAAAGTTGAAAAAGAATTAGAAACAATGAAAGCTGGGGAAGAAAAAACTGTTTTATTAAACGAAAAAGAAGGTTTTGGAGAAAGACAAGGAGATTATGTTAGAATATTACCTTTAAAAGTATTTAAAGAACAAAAAATGAATCCGGTTCCGGGATTAATAATTAATACTGGTAATTTAATTGGAAAAGTTCAAAGTGTTAGTGGTGGGAGAGTAAGAGTTGATTTTAATCATCCATTAGCTGGAAGAAATTTAGAATATTATGTGAAAGTAAATAAAGAAATTAATAGCGTAAAAGAAAAGTCTGAAAAATTATTTGAAAAATATTATTCTCAAATTCCTGGATCTAAAAAGGAATTCAAAGAAGAAATTTTATACATAACTCTTCCTTCTAGTACATTAAAAAACTTGGATAAAATAAACAACACGATTATTGAATTAGGAAAATCTTTGGGTGTTATAATAAAATTTGTTGAAGGAAAAGAAATAGTAAAAGTTGAAAATAAAGAAGTTCAAAACTGAGTTGTTGTTAATTTAATTAATTTTTAATCTGATTTTATACAACGAATTGAGAATCCATCTGGGTTATTTTGACTAATTCTTGATTGAACTCCCCCAGTGTATATAAAATAATATTTTGTTTCGTTGTTACTTCCAATATCTGAAGTCCAAAATGTTGCTCGTTCGTCTGGTGTTTTATTAATATACTGAAAAAAAGGAGAGTATCCCATAGCTTTATAATTGAACATTCCTCCGGGTAATGCACTAAAGCCAGTTTCGTTAGTCCCTGTCGAGGGGGGAGCGTTATATGTTTTTTTTAATGTTGAT
>JAQVNZ010000026.1 GCA_028702895.1 Candidatus Iainarchaeum sp.
CAGGAGATACGGGATTAACTGGAAGAAAAATAATTATTGATACTTATGGTGGTAGAGGTAGGCATGGTGGAGGCGCATTTTCTGGTAAAGATCCTTCAAAGGTAGATCGGAGTGCTGCTTATATTGCAAGATATATTGCAAAAAATATTGTTGGCTCAGGTTTAGCAGATATTTGTGAAGTACAATTAGCTTATTGTATTGGTTATGCAGAACCACTTGGAGTATATGTTGATTGTAATGGGACAGAAAAAATTAGTTTAGAATTAATTGAAGGTTTAATAAGAAAGCATTTTCCTCTTAAACCAGCAGAAATCATAAAATACTTGGATTTAAAAAAACCAATTTATCATAAAACAAGTGCTTATGGTCATTTTGGGAAATCTGATTTGCCATGGGAACAATTGGATAAAATAAATATTTTAAAAGAAGAAGTAAACAATTTAGCAAAGGAATAATTTCCTTTGCGATTTATATTTTTTTAATTATTTTAATACTTTTAATAATTTTGATATTGTGATTACTATTAATTCAAGTAATTAATATTATAAAAACAAACAATATAACTTATAAACAATTTTTACTTAATTTTATTATGGAAAAAATACTTCTCAAAAATACTTTTACCAATAATTTTGAAGAACAACAATCCTATTCAAAGGGTTGTTGGGTAAAAATTGTTAATCCTACTGAAGAAGAATTAACGGATATTTCAAAAAAATTTAATATTGAAAAAGAAGTTTTGGATGACGTGCTTGATGATGAAAGCGTAGCCTTAATTGAAAAAGAAATTGGCGATGGATATATTCTAGTTATTTTAAGAGTCCCTTTTCTTTCAAATGCTGGTTTTGTCGTTACAATGCCTTTAGGAATTTTATTTTTAACAAAAAAAGATTTGATTATCACAATATCTAAAGTGGAAGATGAAGCGTCCAATAAATTATTTTCTAAACCTCCATTAAAATTTAGAACTGATAAAAAATCAATATTCTTTTCTACGTTACTTAGAAAAATATTAAATCAATATATGCGACAATTAAATACAATTGAAAAAGAAATTAATGGGGTTGAAAAATCAATTAAAAATTCGCTCACAAATAAAGAAATCGTGGATTTATTATCTTTTCAAAAAACACTTGTTTATTTTAAAACATCCATGGTTGGAAACAAAAAAGTTGTAAGTAAAATCTCTCTTGGTAGAATATTTTCTATAGGTGAAGAAAACAAAGAATTACTTGAAGACGCATTAATAGATATTGATGAAGCTCAACAATTAATTTCAATTTATGGAGAAATAATAAAAAATACGATTGACGCATATTCTTCAATAGTTTCAAATAACTTAAATTTGATAATGAAATTTTTAGCATTAGTAACAATAGCTCTAAGTATTCCAACAAAGATTTTTAGTTTATATGGCATGAATGTTCCTCTCCCAACACAAACAAACGATTTTACATTTATTTTATTAATAATTTTATCAGTAGCGTTTTCTGGATTAGCAATATTATTTTTTAAATTAAAAAAGTGGATGTAATTATAATATATTATATTTTTTCCCAATGTTCGATTGGTCCAGCAATAATATTAAATAAATTATTTGATTCAATTTTATTATTTTTTGAAAATAATGTTTTGTTTTCCAAATATTTTTCAAAATTTCGTTCTTTTAATTTTTTTTGTAAATGATTAAATTCAAATTTTATTTGTTCCTTATTAATAATAATCTTTTCTTTAAAATCGGTTGTTTTAAATTTTGTTTTATTAAAATTAAAATTTCTTTTTAAGGATTCTAAATAAATTAATGACAAATAAAAGTCAATAGATTTTATAGGGTCTTGCGAGTTTTTGAATCTAATTAATTGTGGGTGATTTTTATAACCTTTAGTTTTTCCTTGTAAAACATTTTTTGCAAGAAGAGTTTCTCTCCAAAGTGCAACAAGGCCAATGGAATCAAGATAAGTTAAATTAATGCTCCATAGTCGCATAAAAACACGTTAATTATTTTTTTAAAATTCCTCTAGCTGCGATTACTCCAGTTATTGCAGCTCCTACAATATTGCCTGCAACACCAGCTCCATCTCCTGCTACAAAAAGGCCACTTATTCTTGTTTCTAAATCTTTATTTGTTTTAATTTTATTTGAACGAAATTTTACTTCAGGAGCATACAAAAATGTTGAATCTCCATTAAGACCGGGTAATATTTTATCTAACATTTCAATTCCTTCCATAATATTTTTTACAACTCTATATGGTAGTGACATTCCAATATCGCCAGGAACCGCTTCGTTAAGACTGGGCTGGATATGCGCTTTTTTTATTCTTTGAGGAGTGCTTCTTTGTCCTGCTTTTAAATCCTTTAATCTTTGAATAATTGGTTTTCCTGCTCCAATAAGGGTTGTTCCTTGTGCAATAAACGTAGCATAAGCTCTAGTGCTTTCAAGAGGTTTAGTTAATTTTACTTCTGTTACAAAAGCAAAATTGCTATTAGTAGAATCAATTGGGCCATTAAAATGATTTGAATGTCCATTAACACAAACAAAACCATCATATTCTTCTATGGCAACATGTCCTTTTGGACACGGGCAAAAAGTTCTTACAACATCATCATATGTTGGAGTATACATTGAAAAAATTGTTTCATACATTTGTTCAGAATGTTTTGCTAATATTTCTGATGGAAACTCTACTCTTACTCCCACTTCTACTTTATCAAATTCTTCAGGAATCTCATATTTTTGTGCTATTTCTTGCATCCATTTAGCATTATATCTACCAGGTGCACAAATAACATTTTTTGCAAAGAATTTTTTATTCAAAGCAATTACTCCTTTACAAATATTATTTTCAATAATCAAATCGTCTACATTTGTTTTAGATAATATTTCAATACCCAATTCTTTTAATTTATCTTCAAAATTTTGCATTATTTTTGGTAATCTATCACTACCAACATGAATGGTTTTTCTAACATATAACTGAATATTATTTTTTTTAGCATCACTAACTAATTCATTTGTGATTTTTTCATCTTTTGGATAATATTCTTTTGGAACACCAAAATCTAAAAATATTTTTTCACAATAACTAATTAATTCTAAATATTCTTGTTTAGAATAAAGATGAAACATTTTTTCATGACTTAAAACAGGAGTAAAATGTAATTTTCCATCAGAAAATGTTCCAGCTCCACCAAAACCAGTCATAACCTCGGTTTTTAGTCGATCGTGCATTAAGTTGCCTTTTTCAATAAGTAAAATTTTTAATTTAGAATTAGTTTTTGCTAGTTCAAGTGCTGCAAAAATTCCAGCTGGCCCTGCTCCAATAATTATTACATCGTGAATAATACATCCCTTTAGATTGTATTCTAATAAACTTATTTAAATCTTACTTGTTCTAAAATAAGTTTTGATTGTGCTAATTGGTATTAATTAGATAGTATTGGCCTGGAATTATAACAATTGCGCCAATCATTATAATAATTATTTTTGTTAAAGGATCTCCAAAAAACCATAGTAAAATTAAAAAAAAAGCAATTAATATTATTGAAACATAAATAAATCCTTTTGATATATTTTTTTCTAATGCGAATAATGCTGAAAAAATAATTGATAAAATTATTACTCCTGTAAATGTAAAAAATAAAAAATCAAGAATTGGGTATAAATCACTTATCAAAGGGTTTCCTTCTAATAAAATTAAAATTGTAATTATTATCATAAATAATAGTAATAATAATGCAATCAAATCTAATCCAATTATTATTTTTTTAAATAATGGCTTGTTTTTATTAATTTCTTTTTTTATAAAAGGATTTGTTGGGTTATCTTTAACTATAATTGGTTTTTTTTCAATGGGTTTAACTTTCTCGTTAATAATAATTTCTTTTTTTGTAGTAATGGTTTTTGATATTTCTTTAGCTTTTCTACTTTCTTTTATAGAATTAATTTTTTTTAAGATTTTTTCTTTTAATACGGGTAAATCTTCAGGGTATAGATATACACAATTTACTCCGCTTTCTTCGTATGCGCCCACCTTTTCCATGAATCTAGCGCGTTCTCTTTTTTCTAAAGCTTTATTTTTTTTATTATCCCATCCACCAAAATATTCTATTACTAAACTATATTCTTCTAAATAAAAATCAGGGACTCTGAATTTTTTAGTATCCTTTTTTAAATTTTTTAATTTTTTCTTTCTATCAAATTTAACTTTTAATTCAGTTAGAATTTTTTCAATTTCTTTTTCACCGTTAATCTTTTTTTCCATATTAATCACTTTAACATATAGTTTATTCTTTTATTGATTATTATTCTTTTGGTTAACATATTTTTCTAATTTAATTATATTTTTTCTTTAAATCATATTTTTGTTAACTAATTTTTTTTATTTTTTAATAAATCTGCTTTTATTTCTTTTAATATATTTTCTTTTTCATTTGTTTTAATTACAGTAGGGTTTTCTTTTTCTGTTATAAATATTCCTATTGTTGTAAGTATATTTGTACCAAATATTACTAAAAAAGAAATTGCAGTTATTTGACTAATAACTGTTAAACTAAATACTTCTGGAGCAATTTTATCTAGCCCCATTGTTATAGGTATTGAAACTAATACCGCTGCTGCTAATCCTCTTGCACTCATAAAAGAAATTAATTTTTGGTCTTTTGTAAAAATGGGAATAAATTTTTTTAACATTGTTGAAATGATTTGTCTTGAAACAAATATTGCGCCTATAATGCTTATTGAAATAACAATTACGGGTAATGTTAAATAATCTAATTTGAATAATATTCCTAAATAAACAAAGAAAAATGTTTTTACTAAAAAAGAAATTTCTCCTTGGAAATTTTTAACATTTGTGTCGATAGTTCGTCTAGTTATTTTTAGCATACTAGTTACATCTTCACTATTCCCTAGGACTATTCCAAATATTAATGCCGCAATAGCTCCATTTCCGCCAATCATTTGAACAGTAGAATACAAAAACAATAATGCTGATAAAGTAATTAGATATTCGTATTTTTTTCCTTGTAAAAAACTCACTATTTTTAACCAAACAATTCCAACACAAAAACCAATTACTGCAGCAATACTAAAATTTGCCATTATTCCACCAGCAACTGCTTCAACTGTAACCGAACCTAGTAAAAAAATTTCTGCAACAGCAACTGCTGTAATAATACATAAAGCATCAGTTAGTGCGGATTCTAAACTTAAAAGAGTTTTTGTTTCTTCATGTGCAGAAGTGTTTTTTACAACAGGAACAATTACGGCTGAACTAGTGCCGCCTAAAATTGATCCAATAAAAATTGCTAATAATAAATTAAATTCAAATAAACCAAGTTGTCCAAATAACCACAATATTCCAATAGTCATTATTAAACCAGTTAAAAAAATAGCAATAGTAAAAACAATTGAAACGGGTAATGCTTTTATTGTTTTAAAAAAATTAAGTTGCATTCCTCCTTCAAAAAGAATCATTATTAATGCAAAACTAGCAAAAAATGGTAAAAATGCTTGAAAAGCATTTAATTGTGAAGGGCTAATTAACAAGAAACCAATTTCTTTTGAAATTGGCCCAATAATTAAACCAAGAGTAAGTAATATAATTATCTCTGAAATTTTGGTTTTTTGGAATATGATTAAACCTAAATAACCAACGAGTATAATGAATGCTATTAATAAAAATGCGAATTCAACACTAATCATTTAATCACTATAAATTATTATTTATTATAAATATTTGTTTACTACTAATTATTGTTATTGTGTTTTAAAAATCTATCTTACTCTTAATTTTTTTTAAATTTAATTTATTTTTAAGCAAGTTTATTTTTTTTTAGTTTTTCAACCATAATACATTTTTGTTCTGAAAACAAAATATTATATTTTTTACAATAATTAATGGATTCTAAATTTTCGCTTCCCGGTTGAAACCAAATAAATGGGATATTCTCTTTATTAATTTCTTTTAATACTTTTAAAGTAACTTCTGGTTGAGTTATAAATAAAATAGTATCAATTTTTTGTGTTATTTCATTTACATTAAAAAAAACTTTTTCTCCAAGAATTTCTTTTTCAAAAGGATTTATTGGAATTACTTTTTCATTAAGTTCTTTTAAAAATTTCATTACTTTATAACCATATTTTTGTGTATTTTTTGAAGCTCCGATAATAGCATATGTTTTCATTTAATCAATTCTCAAAAATATTTTCTAATTGTTTTTCAGCAACTATTTTCCAATCTTCTATTATTTTTTTAATCATTTCTTGTAATTTTTCTTTTTCGTTTATACTATAAACAAAATTATATCCTCCAGTATTAAGATTTATTTGTCGCCTTAAAACTATTTTTTTATCTAATAATAATGTAATAGATTTTTGTATGGTTGTTCTGTCTAATTTTATTTCTTTTGCAATATTGTTTCCTGAAATTCCTTTTTTTTCTTTTAATAATAATAAAAATATTTTTAATTCAGTTTTTTTTAAACCAAAAACACATTTTATTAGCTCTTTAGTACTTATTTGGTTGCATTGTAGGTTTACCATATTAGTATCATTACAAGAAACTATTTATATCTTTTCTAATACTAAATTTTTATGAAAAAACTAGAAATCGGTTCGGGTAATAAGCCTAAAGAAGGTTATTTGCATTTTGATATTCGTAAAGACATTAATGTTGATGTTGTGGGTGATGCGAAAAATTTGCCGTTTGAAAATAATTCTTTTGAAGAAGTTTTTTCAAGATTTTTTTTAGAACACTTGGATAGAAAAGATGCGTTAAAAGTATTATCTGAAATTTTTAGAGTTTTAAAAAATAATGGGAAGTTAGAATTGATTGTTCCAAATTTAAATTATTTTTGTCGTCTTTTTATAGATGAAACTGGTCAAAAAAAACAATGGGCGTTAAATAAGATTTATGGTTTTGAAAATTATTTTGAAGACCATCATTTTTTTGGATATGATTTTGAAATATTATCTAATTTTTTAAACGAAATAGGGTTTGCAAATATTGAAAAATTAGAATCAGAAGAACAATACTTGCATGTGATTTGTTATAAAAATTAATTAATTGAAATTAATTCAATATCAAAAATTAATGTTTTTCCAGCTAATTCGTGATTAAAATCAATAGTTGCATTTTTATCATTTTTTTCAATTATTTTTCCAGATATGCCATTTCCGCCAGAAACCATCATTCCAGTAACTAAATTTGAAAAATCTTTAAAAGAATTTGAATCAACTACTACTATTCGTGAATCATCAATATCACCATATGCTTTTTGGGGTAATAAAGTAACTGTTTTTTTGTCACCTACTTTCATATCAATAACTGCTTCATCAAAACCTTTTATCATTTGTCCTGCGCCAACCGTAAAATCTAATGTTTTTCGACCTACACTAGAATCAAAAATGTGGCCATTTTCTAAACGCCCAGTATAATGGACAGAAATATTATCTCCGTTTTTTACTTTGTTAATGTTATTTATATCATTCATATGATCTGCCATTTCTAATCCCCCTTCACTTGACTGTTTGCCTAAACTAGTACAACCAAAAATTAAGCTAAAACAAAACAAAATTATTATTATTTTTGAATAATTAATAATTATTTTTGAATTAATCATAATAATTTTTGAACTGCAAATGAACTTAAATGTTTCTTTTTAAGAAAATTATTTGTTATGTATATTTAACAATCAGGTTTTAATGTTTTAGAATATTATTTTTTTATGTCTGTTTTGATAGCATATTATCCTCTTGGGGAAATTATAAAAGTTGCTAAAAAATTTGAAGAACTTTTTAAAAAAAATGATGTTAAGGTTATTCTTTATGATACTAATGTTGATAAAAAAATTTGTTTAAAAAAACAATTTAAAAAAGAAAAACAATTAAGTCTTGAAAAAGAAATTCCGTCTTTGAAAAATGTTGATTTAATTCTAATTGGAACACCAATAATTTCTTTTACTTCGGTTCCAGCAATTAATATTTTTATTCGATCTCTTCCAAATTTGAATAATAAAAAAATAGTTTTATTTGCAACTGGGATTGGATTGCCAGGGAATGCTATTAAAAAAATGTCTTCTTTATTATCAATGAAAAACGCTAATGTTATTGATTCACAAGTTTTTTTTAGTATTTTTGAATTTGATTCTAAAAAAATGCTTGAAATAGAAAATTTTTTTAATAAATTTTATTCAAATTATAAATAATTTTTTTAAAAATTTATTTTATTAGATTTTTATTATAAAAATAATTATTTTTTTAAACAATAATGTTTAATTTTTTAATCCGCCAACCATTTTATCAATTTGGTCAAAAACATCTGCTTCAAAAATTTCATTTTCATTTTTTCTTTTATCTGATTTTTTTTGTTGAATTAATATTTGTTCTGCACCTTTTTTTAATTCATTCTTAATTTTTTCAATTTGATCAACTTTTTGAATTGATTTTATATTTCCTTCAAGAGATATAATTTCGCTTTTAATATCAACATTAATTTTTTGAAATGTAGATGCATCAATTTTTCTTTTATAATAACTTTTTTCAGCGATTTGTAATTCATAAATTTTTTTTTGTTTTTGTTCTAATAACCCTTTTAAAATATTTTTTTTATCTTCAGAAATTAAATTTAGTTTTTGTATTTCTTCTTCACTTAACTGAATTTTCTTTTTAGAATCAATTTGGGCTTCAATACTTATTAATTCAGCGTTTTTTTCTTTAGAAATTTTATCAAAAGTATTTTTATCAATTTTATTTTTTAAAAATTGATTTTCAGCAATTTTTAATTCTTGATTTAAACTTTCTCTTTTTTGTTCAATACTAGCTTGGCTGGTAAAAGTATTTTTTTCATTATTTAAATTTTTTTTATTAACTTCATCAGTAATATTATTTTTCATATTATTTTGATTGTTTGTATTTTTTTGATTTTGTGAGTTAATTTGATTTGAGTTTATTGAAGCATTTCTATTTTTTTGTTTGATTTTTCCTTTAAAATTAATTATTAAAATTATTATTATTAAAAATAAAACAATTATTCCACTAAAAAATTGAATAAAATTTCTTTCAAATTCAATAAAAAAATCTCCTAAATATATTTCAATTGGATTTGAAATAAAAATAATAAAATAGTTTATTAATAAAATAAAAATTATTAAGACTATTCCAATAATGGTTATATTTTTTTTATTCATATTAAAATGAAATCATTTCAAAATAAAAAGCTTTTCTATTAATTTTTGGCGGATTAAACGATTAGAAACAATTAAATAATAATAAATCCTTATTTTATTGTATTAGAGTTTTCAAAGTTATATTTAAGGTGTATTTATGGATATTATAAAAAAAACTGTTTTAGATTTAAAATCATTAAAAATACAAGGTGCAACAAATGTTAGAAAAAAAAGTTTAGAAGCTCTTGTAAAAGCATCTTTATTAAGCAAATTTAATAATGAAAAAGAGTTTAGACAAGAATTTTTAAAAAATGCTAAAAAATTATTTAATGCTAGGCCAACAGAACCTGAATTAAGAACTTCAATTAGGATTGTTAAAAAAAATATTTCTGATAAAAAGTTAACTGTTAATGAAATGAAAAAAATAATTGAATCAACTGTGCAAGAATATGAAAAAAATCGTGGTGTTGCTATTGAAAAAATGTCTAAGTATGGTGCAGAATTAATCAAACCAAATTCAACCATATTAACTATTTGTCATTCAAGTACTGTAGTTAGTACTCTTATAAAAGCTAAGAAAAAAATCGCACATGTTTATTGTTGTGAAACTAGGCCGCGTTTCCAAGGTAGAATTACTGCTAGTGAGCTTTCAAAAGCAGGGATTAAGGTTACACTAATCGTGGATAATGCTGCATCAACAGTTTTGAAAAAATGCGATTATTTTTTTTCGGGTGCTGATGCGTTTTTAGCTGACGGAGATGTTATTAATAAAATTGGTACAAACCAAATTAGTATTCTGTGTAAAAAATATTCTACTAAACATTATGTTGTTCTTTCAACACATAAATTTGAACCAAGTTCTTTTTTTGGAAAAGATAGTCCGATTGAACAAAGAAATTCAAAAGAAGTTTTAGAAAAAAATATTAAAGGAGTAGAAATAATAAATCCTGCTTTTGATAGAACTGATTCTTCGTTAATAGAGGGAATTATTTGTGAAAAAGGAGTTTTTTCACCACAATTATTGGCAGGAAATTTATATACTGAATTAAAATTAGATAAATATGAAAAAAACTTTCTAACATTATAAATTTACTATATAATAAAAATTTTTAATAAAAATAAAATTCAATAATAAAATCAAATTTTTAGTAACAAAATAAATTAAAAAAAATTCTTACAAAACAATTATAAATACTAAAAACCTATTTGTAATATTTGATTTTAACGGGTGATAATTTGCAATATACAAGAAAAATGAAAGTAAAAGAATTTCCAATTTCAGCAGGTAAATTAGTTTGTATTTTAAACGAAGTTGACGCAAAAGATTTAGGAGTATTTACTGGAGATAGATTAGAATTAACTAATATTAGAAATACTAAAAAAGCCGTTGCAATAGTTGATATCACAAAAAGCGAGGTAAAAGAAAAAACTATTGGATTATTTGAAGATTTAATTGTTTTATTAAAAACAAAATCAACTGATTATTTGAATATTACAGCAACCCCACCATTAAAAAGTCTTGATTTTATTAAAAAGAAAATGGATGGAGAAAGACTAAATGGTTTAGAATTAAAAGAAATTGTAAAAGACATTGCGGATAATCGATTAAATGATATTGAAGCAAGTGCATTCATTTCCGCAGTTTATATGAAAGGTTTTGATTTAGAAGAAATAACGAATATAACAAAAGCGCTTATTGATAATGGCCAATCAATCTCTTTTGATAAATCACCTATTGTTGATAAACATAGTATTGGGGGAATAAATGGTAGAGCAACAATGATAATTGTTCCAATAATTGCTGCTGCAGGATTATTTATTCCAAAAACATCTTCGCGAAGTATTACTAGTGCGGGTGGCACTGCGGATGCAATGGAAGTTTTAGCTCCAGTTGATTTAGATTTTACTAAAATAAAAAAAATTGTTAATACACACGGTGCAGTAATAGTTCATGGTGGTGCAGTAGACTTGGCACCTGCAGATGATAAAATAATTAAAATACGCCATCCTCTTGCATTAGACCCTGAAGGAATGTTAATTGCATCAGTTCTTGCAAAAAAAGCTAGTGTTGGTAGTAAATATGTTGTGATAGATTTGCCTGTTGGAGAATATGCGAAAATTAAGGATAAAAATTATGCTTTACAAATGGCAAAAAAATTTGTTCAAGTTGGAAAAGAAGTTGGAATGGAAATAGAGGCAGTAATAACTAATGGTGATGAACCGTCCGGTTTAGCTTTTGGTCCAGCTTTGGAAGCAAAATATATAATGGAAATTTTGGAATGCAAAAGATTTGATAATCTTGCTCAAAAAAGTTGTGAATTATCAGGAGCCATTTTTGAATTAGCAGGCTTAGCAAAAAACGGTAAAGGTTATGATTTGGCCTTAGAGATTTTACGAAATGGTAAGGCTCTTAAAAAAATGAAGGATATTATTCATGCTCAAGGGGGAGATATTGATTCTAGTACAAAAATAATTTTGTCTCCATTAAATAAAGAAATAATATCAAAAGAAGATGGAGTAATACAAGCGTTTAATCTAAAAAGTTTAACTACTATTGCAAGAATGTCAGGTGCACCAGCTAACAAATTATCTGGGATTTTGTTAAACAAATCAGTTGGAGAAAAAGTGCACAAGGGTGAATTAATAATGACTATTTTTGCTGAAAA
>JAQVNZ010000067.1 GCA_028702895.1 Candidatus Iainarchaeum sp.
ATCCAAAAGAAACATACGATGGTGGAATTGCAGAACATTATTGGCAATTGTCAAAAGAATTAATGAGATTAGGTCACAATGTAACAGTTATATCTTCTTCTAAGATCAAAAATCAAAAATATAAAGATGATAATATTAATGTTTATAGAGTATTAGAAAAAAATGATTATTATTATTCATTTTTAGAGCATTCTAAAAATATAGACTCACTCACACACAAAAATAAATTTAAATTTGATGTCGTTGAGGCCCCAGAATGGAAAGCAGAAGCATTTTTCCTAACTAAAAAATTCCCAATAGTCACGCGATGTCATTCTCCTCTATTCTTAATAAATAAATATCACCCAAAAAATATCTGGGAGACGGATAAAATACAAGAAACAATTGAATTTATGCAAGCTAAAGAATCTAGAAAAATCACAACACCTTCTAAATCTCTTGCAAAAGATATACAAAAAGAATGGGGTTTTAATAATATAAAAATAATACCCTATGGATTAGAAATAAATCCCATTTTAGACAATATCTCAGAAAATAAAAAATTTACTATATGTTATGTTGGGAGAATAGAATATAGAAAAGGAGTTTTGGATTTAGCCATTGCAACAAAAAAATTATCTAAAAATGTAATTATACAATTTATTGGAAAAGACACTATCTACAATAATAAATCTCTAATTACTGAAATAAAAAAAATAAATCCAAATATCAAATTTATTAATTTTTTAGATACAAAAGAAACATTTAAAAAAATAAAAAACTCTAATCTGATTGTAATTCCATCACACTGGGATAATTTGCCATTTGTTTGTTTGCAAAGTATGTTTATTGGAACTCCATTGTTAGTTTCAGATGCTGGCGGGTTACCCGAAATGATTAATCATAATAAAACAGGATTAGTTTTTTCTAGGGGGAATGTGGTTGATTTAACTAAAAAACTGCAATTTGCAATTAACAACGCAGAATATATTAAAAAATTAGCAAAAAAAGCCAAAATTGCGGCTAAGCACAGATTTAATTTGAAAAAAAACACTTTAAAAACAATAAAATTATATAAAGAGGCAATATTATGAAATTAAATAATATAAAAATGGTGGTTTTTGATGTTGGAGATACAATTTATCAGTTTTCTAATCCAAAATTATTAACTAATTGCTATAATAAAGAAATGGAATTATTAAGAAAAAACGGAATAAAATTTAAGACACAAGATTATTATTTTGCAACAGAAAAAGCCTGGAGAGAATCTCAAAAAAAAAAATATGATAAAGATTATCTAGCTGTACCTAAACTTGTCTTAAAATATCTAGGGTGTCCTGAGAATTTAGAATTAGTTACTAAAATGGGAGATTCTTTTGTTAAACTATCAAAAAAATACGAACTCAAGAATAAAAAAATGGTTCCTGGGGCAATAAATATAATAAAGTATTTGCATAAAAAAGGCTATAAACTAGGGATAATAAGTGACACAAAAAGCGGGTGGATAAGAAACTGGATAAAAGATCAAAAATTGGATACATATTTCTATATTATAATATTATCCTTCGAAATTGGTGGAAAAAAAGCATCACAGAAACCATTTTTAGAATTTAAAAGAATTGCAAAAATTAAATATAAGATAAAACCCTCAGAAATAATGATGGTTGGCGATCTATCTGTAGATATGGATGCAAAAAAACACGGATTTAAAACAATATTATTAGATCCAATAAATCAAAAAACAGACCATTTCCTATATAAACCAGATATAAAAATAAAAAAATTAAATGAAATTAAAAATTATCTTTGATTAAAAATTTCATCCGCAATTTTTACTAATGGCAAATATAATTTAATTCTAGCATATATCTCCTTATCGGATGTAAAAGAGAAATATTCTTTTAAAAAAATATTTTTTTGATATTTTGACAATTTATTTTTATAAATTAATAATGCTAAATCTAATGCAGGATCCCAAACTGCAGAGCTACCCCAATCTATTAATTTTACACGGCTTTGTTTATCAATCAAAATATTGCCCCGATGTAAATCCCTATGAATAATTGAGAAATCTTTATTTTCAAATGACTTAATAAAATCTATTTTTTTTTTAATTTGATTTAAAATCTTTAAATATTTATTATTTAAATTTCTTTTGATAGATTCAGTAAAAAGCAAGTCAATATAATAAAGAATTGCATCTTTGAAATTCCCATTTTTTCTTACGGAATCTTTTATTCCTACGCGTCCAAATTTATTTAGTTTTATTTGATGTAATTTAATTAACTTTTGTGCAAGCAATCTTAAATTATTAGAATCAAATTTTATTTGCGTTCCCACAATTTTTGTTCGATTTAAGATTTTATTTTGTCTATCATATTCATATTTTTGGCGATATTCTGGAGAGTGGCTAAAAAATCTCAACATCGCATATTCTGTTCTTAATCGCCTTAAATCCTCTGGAGTTTGGGCAATTTTAATAACCTTGTTTCTATTAATTTTTGTTATAGGCACAATATACACCCTTTATTGTTATTATATTTTTTATATATTTTTTAGATAAATACTTTTTAAATAGATAACTTTTAGAATATAAACGAATTGGTTTTTGTAATAGGGCATTATACTCTGATTCATTCTCAAAAAAATATTTTTTAAAATTATATTTTCGACGGTGGTGTATTTTAAAAATATTTGTAGCTAAACAGGGTATAACTATTTGATTTGTAGCAATGAATTTCGCACCTATCGCGGTATCTTCCCATTGTGCAAATTTAAAACACGAATCAAATCCCCCCACGGCATTTGTTGTGTTTTTAGACACCATTAAATTACTCGTAGTAATCATGTTTGGAAGAGACCAATATTCTATTTTTTTACCAAATCCAAAATCTTTAAAATAATTAGTTTCTTTCATTAAAT
>JAQVNZ010000027.1 GCA_028702895.1 Candidatus Iainarchaeum sp.
TTGCATAAATTTGAAAAAACTGATAATGAATTTTATAATCTCTGGGGGCCATCATGTTCAAGCAATCCAAAATTTTTAGAAACAAAAGTAATTACTATTGAAGACATAATTAGAATAAATGGTGAAAGAATTCCAAGTTATGATTCTAGTAAAAAAGATTTTAATGTTGGGATAGTAGTTTTAGTTCCACATGGTTCTGAAATTGATTATGATTTTGTTAATTATGTTAATAAATATAAACAAGCTATTCCTGAGGGTTGGCAAATTGCTACAAATAATAAATCAACTATGACTGTTTGTTCTTAATTTTTTTAATGGAAGAATTAGTTTTAAGTTATATAAACGTTTAATTTTGTTAGAATAATATTAGTTTGTTGTTTTTGGACTTAATCACTTAAGGTAAAAAACAGTTAGTTTATTCAGAAAATTCATCAACAATTCTTAATGCTAGGTCTAGGCTTCTTGTTGCACTTGCTGGACTCATTTTGTTTTCTATTTTTTCGTTGTGCTATTCAACATATTTTAATAGTATTTCTTTTCCTTGAGAATCTGTTAGGGAGTTTATTTTATTTACTCTGCTAGAGTATTTCTTTTTGCTTTTATGCACGTCTAATTCTATTATCATAGAAAACACGCTTTTGCTCGACTATTTAAAGGTTCTCATGTCTTTGAAAAGTAATAGTTTAAATATAACGCCTTCGGTAGGACTTGAACCTACGACCTACCGATTAACAGTCGGGTGCTCCACCTACTGAGCTACGAAGGCATTTTTTCTATTTCTGTTTTGTAAACAATTTTTTTGCCGAGTAGTTAATTTTGATGAAACTTTTTTTAAAAGTTTCAGCTACGAAGGCATTTATTATTTACTTTTTGTTATATTTGTTTTTTAAACAAAGTCTTTTGTTTTTGTAGCGAATTGCGTTTTTTGAGGCTTTTTTTAAAAGGCTCTAATCGTTTTTCCCGAGGCTTTTTTTAAAAGGCTCTGCTACAATGAATTTATTATTGATTTTTTGCCGGTTTTGTTTTTTAAACAAAACATTTTTTCTACTTACTAAAAAAAGTGGTTTGTAATTGTTTATAAAGTTTTGTTTAGGATTGAATTTTCCTTGTTTTTACTTTGTTTTCTTTGCTTCTTTAATTTTGCTTTTTTTAGCTTAACACTTTTTTGTTTTTCAAACACATTTTTTATTTCATTTGAAAAATCATGAATTAGTTGTGATAATTCATTTATTTCAAAATCACTTGTTTGGTTTGAAGTTATAAAACTTGAATGAAATTTTTGATTTTTAAATATCGTATTCATTGTTTGTTTAACAGAATCTTTTTCGTTAAGTGGTATTGAATAAATAATATTTTTTTCCCATTGAGATATTGCGTGTATTGGAATTTCTTTTGCTCTTGAATAATCTTTTAAAAAAGTTTTAAAATTATTCCATTTGTTGTGGTGGTTTTCTCCCTTTTCTGTTTTTTTAACTAACTTTGATCCAAATAATATTGTGATTAAGGTTGTTGTAAAAATACTATAAAGTAGAAAAAAATAATTGTTTTTGATAATTGAAATAATTAATGCAATTATTAAATTACTTAAAATAAATGGAGTGAATCCTGTTTTTAAATTATCGAATTTTTGTTCGTTATACTCGTTTTGAATTTTTTTTTGCCAATCTTTTATCCAATTTTTTTTAAAATCTTTATTTTGCAAAATAAAATATTTTAAATCGGTTATTAATAATATCTTGTTTTTCTTTGCTTTATATTTTCTTAATATTTTTTTATCCCAAAAATTTGTAGGGTTTATAATTGCAATTTTTTTTAATAAATCTAGTATTGCTATTTGGCTGGGAAATAAGTTTCTAGGGTCAGTATTTTTTATATGAATAATAAATTCTTCTTTTTCATTAATAATTTCTTGTTGTATTTGTAAATATCCTTTTTGACACAAATATAATATTTCAGTGCTTATTTCGTTTATAGTTGGAATTTTTTGTAAGTAACTTACCATTAAGAGTTTTACTATTGTTGGAGAATATTCAAATGGAATTTCATTTTGGTTGGTTTCACAATTAGTGTTTTTTTTAAATTTTAGTTTTTTCCCAAAAATATTCCAACATATAAAAAATAATATTATTTGTAGTGCGAAAATTATTAGTATTGTTTGGGTTTCGTTTTGAAAATTAGGCGTTATTTTAATAGTAATGTTTGAAGGGAGGTCATTATCTTCTAAATTTAAAATTGTTTCTGAAAAAATATTATTTGTCAATAAAATGAGTAGTAATATAATAAAACAAATTTTTTTCATAAAAGAATTTACTATTTAATCTTTATAAATTAGGTTATTTTTTATTTAATTTAGTTTAGTTTTATTGTTAGTTTTGTCATTTATAGCCTTTTTTTTAAATATGCTTAAATACTGTTCTTGTTAATTAATAAATTAGATTCGTTGAACAATCATTTTTGTTCTATGTTTTGGGGTGGTTAATATGGTGGGTAATTTAATTTTAAAGATAAATGATAATGTGGATGTTATTAATTCAATAAAACAATTTATTATAGAAAATAATTTAAAATCAGGGTTATTTGTTGGAGCTACGGGTTTTTTAAAAAATTTTGAATTGTTAGTTAACGAACAAAGATCTGGTTTGCGTAGACAAAAATATGATAATATATTTGATATTGATAATGTTAGTGGTAAATTTCAAATTATTAATGGTAAAATTAATATTGATTTAAAATTAAGTGGTTCGTGTACAGGATTTACTTCTATTTCTGGTCAATTAGTATCTGGGTTAGCTGCTAGTACTATAGAGTTAGAAATAAAGAATCTTGATTCATCTAAAATGATTATTGCTTGATTAATAATTGTTTATTGAATAATTATTTAGTTAATAATTGTTTATTGAATAATTATTTAGTTAATAATTGTTTATTGAATAATTATTTGATTGATAGTTATTTTTTGATTAGGGGTTATTTATTAGAATAATTGGCTAACACTTTCTTCTTCGTGAATGTTTTTGATTGCGTTTGCTAAATAACCTGAGATGTCAATTACTTCTATTTTATCACTTTTTTGTGTGAATGGTAAACTATTTGTAATAAATAATTTGTCTATTTTTGAAGAATTAATTTTTTCTATTGCGTTTTCGCTTAATATTCCGTGTGTTGTAAAAGCAAATATTCTTTTTGCACCTTCTTGTTTTAACATATCTATTGCGAGGCATAAACTGCCTCCAGTATCTATCATATCGTCAAATATTAAACAATCTTTTCCTAGAACGTTTGCGCCTATAATATTTAATGCTTGGGCTTCATTGTGTTTTGTTCTTATTTTATTTATTATTGCGAGTTCTGCTTTGAGTGCAATACTCATTTTTGTTGCTTTTTTTGCAGCTCCTGCATCTGGTGAAACAACTACTATTTGTTCTTTTTTATCACAGATTTGTATTGCTTTTTGTAAGAAAAATGGTTTTGATGGTAAATTATCAAATGGGATGTTGAAGAATCCTTGGGTTTGATCAGAATGCAAGTCAATTGTTAGTATTCTATTAGCTCCTGCGGTTGTTATTAGATCTGCAATTAATTTTGCGGTTATTGATTCTCTTGGAGCTGCTTTTCTATCTTGTCTGGAATAAAAATAATTAGGGGTTATTATTGTAATTCTTCTTGCAGAAGCTCGTTTTGCTGCATCAATCATTAATAATAATTCTATTAGATTCTCGTTTATTGGTTTTACTGCGGTTTGTAATAAAAAAACATCTGCACCTCTAATGTTTTCTTGAAATTGAATATATGTTTCATCATTAGCAAATTTTTTTATTAATACTTCGCCTAATTTTATTTTTAAGTTACTTGCTATTTTTTCGCCTAATTCTTTGTTGCTTGTTCCACAAAAGAGTTTTATATTATTATTAACGCAATCCAATTGGCCACCAATCTATTAAGTTAGCAATCTTTTTTTAAGTTTAATTGATTTAATTTGTTTTTTGATTGATTTTTTATTTTTTTAAAAAGGTTTATTAGATATTTTGTTTTAATATTATTTAATATTTTGTAATAAGGGAGTTGATTTTAATGCAAAAAACATTAGAGAATTTACATAAAGCGTTTATTGGAGAATCACAGGCAAGGAATAGGTATGATGCTTATTCTAAACAGGCTTCAAAAGATGGTTTTGATCAATTAGCTGCTATTTTTAAGGAAACGGCAGAACAAGAAAAAGAACATGCTAGTCAATTAAGGAAAATGATTGGCCAAGTTTATGAAAAGATGGGCAAAAAAATGGAAGCAGTTATTGTTGAGGCTGAAGGGAATGCTTTGATTGGCACAACTAAAGAGAATTTAGAATTTGCTATTCATGGCGAGAATTATGAACAAACCGTAATGTATCCAGAATTTTCTAAAATTGCAAGAGAAGAAGGGTTTGTTGAAATCGCATCAAGATTAATGGCGATTGCTATTGCTGAAAGACATCATGAGGAACGATATCAAAAATTATTGGATGTTTTGAACGAAAATACTATTTTTTCTAAAGAGAATGTAGTAGAATGGACTTGTAGAGAATGTGGGTATGTGCATAAGGGTAAGAGTCCACCAGAAAGATGTCCTGCTTGTTTACATGATAAAGGATATTATCAATTAAAATGTGAGGAATACTAATTAGTATTTTTTTCATTAATTATGAGCTAACTAAAGATTATTTATTTTAATTTTTAGTTGGCTTATATGTCCAAAAAAACACAATATATACATAACCTAATTTTTGTTTTTGTTAAACTAACTTTAACTTTTAGTAAAAAACTGTGCTTATACATAATACTTGTTGCTTTGTTTTAAACTGATCAGTTTGTTTGATTCTACTAACATTAATATACATAATTAAATAGGGTTGTTAAAATTTTGTTATTTTTTTAGAATATTTCTTAAAATCCGTTGTTTTTTAACTAATAATTAGGGTTTTCTATCAAATTAGGTGATTATTTGTTAAAAATACTTTAAAAGTAATATTATTAATTTAAAACTGATTTAAAGTAATAATAACATTTATTCTTATTTTTATTTTTTAGAATATTTGATAAAATATTTTTTAAGCTTAAATTGGCTTTTAAGTTGATTTTATCAATTCTATTAATTTTAATCTGTTTAAATAGCATCAACGTGGCACAATTTAATGTTATTTAACATATACATAATACAAACCTTTATTAATAAGGTAACTGATATATCTGTAAATATTATGTTTATTACATATAAAATGGAGAGTTTGGGGTGAAATAATGAAATCAATAATAGAAGACGCTGTCACAAAGACAACAAAAACAAATGACGATAGGTTAGAAGAATTTGGGACACCAAAAATAATGGTTGTAGGTTGTGGAGGAGCAGGATGTAATGCAGTTAACAGATTAGCCGCAATGGGTATTTCTGGAGCACAATTAGTTGCAATTAACACTGACAAACAACACTTAGCAATTGTTAATGATGAAGTTACAAAAGTTTTAATTGGGAAAAGTGTTACAAGAGGTTTAGGTGCTGGAGGATATCCTGAAGTAGGAGCAAAAGCAGCTGAAGTATCTAGAAACGCTTTAGAAGAAATATTATCAGGAGTAGACATGCTATTCTTATCAGCTGGAATGGGTGGAGGAACAGGAACAGGTTCAGCACCAATCGTAGCAAGTATAGCAAGAGAACAAGGCGCAATAGTAATCGCAATGGTAACATACCCATTTGCACTAGAAAAAGCTAGATTAATAAAAGCAGAAGAAGGAATAGAAGCTTTACAAAAAGTTACTGACACTGTAGTAGTAATTGACAATAATAGGTTAGTAGAATTAGTACCTAATCTACCAATACAAGACGCTTTTAAAGTAGCAGATGAAGTAATTGCAAGAACAGTTAGAGGAATAACTGAAACAATTACACAACCATCACTAGTAAACTTAGATTACGCAGATGTTCGAAGTATAATGAGTAATCAAGGATTAAGTGTAATCGCTGTTGGAGAAAGTAAATCAGTTGACAAAGTAAACGAAGTAGTAGAAGACACTTTGAAAAACGCTTTACTAGACATTGATATTGGTGGAGCAACAGGATGTTTAATACACATAACTGGTGGCCCTGACCTAACACTTGGAGAAGCAAATGGTGTTGGAGAAATGTTAACAGACAAAATTGATCCAAAAGCAACTGTAATTTGGGGAGCAAGAGTAGACCCAACATTTGAAAACAAAATAGAAGTAATTTGTATTTTTACAGGGGTACATAGTCCATATATTAAAAGTGGAAATGTAAAAAATGCTAGTAAGGACAATAGTTATAGATCTTCAAGAGATAGAAACAATGATCTAGATCTAGATTTTGTTAACTAAATTAAACTCAAAAATAAATTCAATCCGAGGGGACTAATTTCCCCCTCCCTTTTTTTAAATTTTTTATTGATTTTAAAAAAATGTTTCAATCACATTTATAATAATTAATATCATTATTTTATCATGCCAAACAAAAAAAGCACTAATTCTAATAAAAAAAATACTATTGTTAGTAAAAAAAATACGGTTGTAAATAAAAAAAATATTTCTTCTAATAAAAAAATTATTCTTAAAGAAAACTCTACGTTTAATAAAGAAAATATTGAATCTAAAAGAAAAATAATAAAATCTAAAAGAAAAGCCGAGAAATTAAAAAGAATGAAAGAAAATTCAAAAAAAAGTTTGGATAAAAACAAAAAAATGGTTTATTGGAAACCATTTGTAATAGCAATTTTATTATTTATTTTATCTTTAAGCGAATTTATGCTTAATGGTGAAAGCATGTTATTTTGGATACTATTTACTATTTCAATAATAGTTATAATCCCAAATATCTTTTGGTTAAAACTAGGTTTGGGCGTACCTTTTGGTTTGCCTTTTATTGCAACAATGTTAAAAACAAAATATTTTATTAAAACAATTCAAAATTTATCTAAACACGCAAGAATACTAGAAATTATTAGCATACTTGGATTATTTTTAGGATTTGGATTAGCTGGAATAGATTATTGGGTTGCTAGAGAAAAAGGTGGGATAAAAAGAATAATAATACTCTTAATAGGCGCGATTGGATTATATATTATTTTTAAATTATTTTTAGAAATGCTTTTTATGGTTCCAGCCCTAGCACCAATATTATTATTGTGTTTAATAAGTTTTATTCTGATTGGATTAGGTGGATTAACATTAAGTATCCTTGTAGGTTATGGGTTTTTATCGGTAATAGCATTATTTAGCGCAAAACAAATTATACCACAAATTTACCCAGTTATCCCTGGTGTTTCAATTCCTGGAATTGGAGTAATAGTCCCATTTATTGCCTGGATTTCACTAGGATTAATACTAATAATACACGAATTTTCCCACGGAATATTATTAGTAAAATATAAAGAAAAATTAAAATCAGTGGGAGTAATTTTATTAGGAATATTTCCTATGGGGGCATTCGTAGAACAAGATGACAAAACTTTTATAAAAAAAAGTGAGAAAAAACAAATACTTGTTTTAAGCGCTGGGCCATCTAGTAATTTATTTACTATGGCAATTGGATTTATTATTTTATTATTATTTACAATGATGGTTAGTCCAATTGTGACTGAAATAAATAATGAATATTCTAAAACTACTTCTGGAGTAAGAATAGCTTCTATTGAAGAACAAGTTTCTTTTTTTGGAATAGTAAAAGATTCTCCTGCAAAAGGAGTATTGTTTGAAGGGGATGAAATGCTACTAGTAAATGATTCAAATGATATTACTATTAATAATTTAAAAAAAGAGATAATGACTTCAAATAAAGTGAATTTAACTATTTTAAGAAATAATGAAATAAAAAAAGTTGAAATAGAACCAGTATTATTTGAAGATTTAAATTATAGGATGATCGGAGTTGTTTTTGAGCAAATTCCAACAGGTTATGTTCCACCATTTCATATTAGTTTAAGTAGTATGATAATACAATCAATTCATTCCATAATATTCTTTTTCTTTATACTAAGCTTTGCTATTGGAATGTTTAATTTTCTTCCAAGTGATCCACTTGACGGTGGAAGAATAGCAAAATTTGTTTTACTACCATATTTTTCTTTCTTAAAAATGAATAAAAAAGAAACAATGTTATTTATTGGAAGAGTATTTACTTGGATATTTGTAATATCAATATTACTAAATTTATTACCTTATATTACAATATTTTTAGGATAAATTATTTTAACTTTTTGTAATAAATTAATTTATATTTTTTATAGGATTAGATTATTTTTTAGGATTAGATTATTCTATACTTTTTATAATAAATTATTTTTAAAAATAAAATTAAAAAATATAGGCCCTAGTAAAACACTAGGGCATAACTAAGAGAGTTTTTTTTTGAGAAAATGAATAGAGTATAAACTCTAATTCACGGTAAACTATTTTGTTGTTTTTGTAATATATATATGTTCCCTTAATGAATTTGTTTTCATATATAACATATTTTTTTAAAAAAATAGTTTTTTTAGAAATATTGTTTTAAATAAATTTTTTTATTTGTAAATTAACGTTTTTTGTAATATAATTAATTTTTTTAGAATAATATTATTTTTTAAAAAAATAATTTCCTTTTAAAGTATTTTGTTTATAATTCTAGTATGGGTGTAAATTTATCAAAACTCGTTGAAAAAGAAGAGATAATAGTTGATTCTTTATCTGGTAAAAAAATTGGTATTGATTCATATAATATGTTATATCAATTTTTAGCTTCTATTAGAGGTGCCGATGGATTACCATTAGCAGATAGTAATGGTAATGTTACTTCTCATCTAACAGGATTATTTTACAGAACAATTAATTTAATTGACAAAGGAATAAAACCAGTTTATATTTTTGATGGAAAACCTAGTGAATTAAAAAAAGAAACTCTTAGAAAAAGAAGAGAAATTAGAACAGATGCAGAAAAAAAATCTAGTGACGCATTACAAGCAGGTGATTTATTTGAAGCAAAAAAATTTGGGTCCCGTGCATTAAAATTAACTCCTTTAATGGTTGATGAAGCAAAAACACTCTTGAAATTCATGGGTGTTCCTATTGTTAATGCTCCACAAGAAGGTGAAGCCCAAGCAAGTATAATGAATTCTAAAAAAGTTATTGATGGAGTAGTATCACAAGATTTTGATTGCTTGTTATTTGGGGCAAATAATTTATATCGAAACGTTGGTTTCTCAGGAAAAAGAAAAGTTGCTGGAAAAAATTTTTATGTGGATATAAAACCAGAACATATTTCATTAGAAAATGTTTTACAAAAACTAGGTATTAGTAGACAAAAATTGATTTGGTTAGGAATTTTAGTTGGAACGGATTTTAATAAAAAATTTCCTAAGATTGGGCCAAAAACAGCAATAAAACTTGTTAGTGAAAATGATTCTTTTGAAGAAATAATAATTAAAACCGGTTTTGAACCAGATTTTGATTTTAAAGAAATAGAAGAAATATTTCTAAATCCGGTTAGTTGTGATGTGGATGAAAGTGAATTGTTAGAAAAAATGCCTAACCGCGAAAAGTTATTAGAATTTTTAGTAGAAAAACATGATTTTTCAAAAGAAAGAATAGAATCTACGTTGAATCGATTCTTAAAAGAAAAAGAAGAAAGAGAAAAACAAAAAGGATTAAGTGAATGGTTTTAATTTTTTGATTAAAAAATTAAATAATTTTTTTTGTTAGTAATATAATAGTAATTTATTTTAATTAGAATTAATTTATTCTATTGGATTAAAATAATGTCCTCGTGTAAACTTAGATTTTTTAGTTGGTTTTTCATGATTTATTTTTCCAAGATAATATTTTAGAACATTTATTGCTTCGTCAATTGTAGTTTCTTTTAGATCAATTCCCCAGTTATTAAAATCTGAAAAAGTTTCTATTTCAAATAGCATATCTACGGGTAATGGATTATATAGTTTGAATAAATTGTTTTCAAATCGTGCTCTGTACTCGAAATCTTTCCTATCCGTTAATAAAAATTTATTTTTTTCAAAAATATTCTTTTTATCATATGCTTTTGATGTCATTAATAATGGGTAAAAAAATAATAAAGTTATTATTTTTTCTCGATGTGTTAATTTTTTTATTTCATCTAAAGAAAGTTCTATTGAAGGAATAATATTTTGTGCGCCTAAATCAGAATAATAATTAACTGCTATAGAATTATAACAATTCATTTCCCTATCAATAATAAACCCTAATTTATTTTTTAGAGCTATTTGTAATGATCCAATATTAGCACAAACAATAATCCAATTATTTTCAACAGCTTTTTTTTCAAATAAACTTAATTCTGATGATGATTGAATATTTTGAGCTTTTACAATAGAATTTTTTGGAAAAATTAGTTTAGTATTCTCATCATTATAATAAAATATTTTATTAGCTTTCAAACCTTTTGTTTCATCAATAACAGTTTCTCTATAATCATCAACAAAAATAAAAAGATTTTTATTTTCTATATTATTATTAATAATATTATTTTCCACATCTTTTTTTTCGTGAATGCAATTCAATAATTCGTTTTTCTTTCTTTCAAAAGATTTAATATTAACAAATTTTTCTTCTACTTCTTCTAAAGCAGTAGATATTTGATTTTTAAATTCCTTTAACTTACTTAATGGAATAAATTTTTCTTTAGAAATAACCGCAGTAAAGTTTTTTGGAATATAAAAAGAATATTCTTTAAACAATTTATCTTTAAGCATGTCCGAATCAACAGGGCGAGTTTGAGAACTTTGAAGAACATAATCTAATTTAATTTTAAAAGAAGATTTAAATTTAGTATTATTTAATTGTGGAATATCAATATTAGCGATTAACATTTCATTCTCTTCATGAATGTTCATATTATATTCGTATGAAAGTTTTTTCCCAGGATTATATTGTTTTGGAGTAGTATTGTATAATATTTGGCCTAATTGTAAATAAGGTTTTTTATTAAATTCTAAAAAAACTTTTTGTCCTTTTCTAGTAAACTTTAATTCTTTATCAAAACTAGTCATTTTTTTTATGAACAAATTCTCATAATCAGAATCCATTATTCTAGTAAGTTTATCATATTTGTCAAGATTTTCTAATAATTCTACTAAAACTCCTTGTCCTCTAAACGCAACTATTCTAGCCGTTTCTAAACCAAGACTACCAACACTATCAATAGTAGTTTTTTCTTCTTCATCTTTTAAATATAAAGTACCATTTTTTCGCAGATATGCTTTTTTCATTTCCATTAATTCTCCAAGAGTAGGTTTTTCTGTACTCCCAAAACAATTATCAATGGATTTTCTATAAACTCTAGAAACATTTTGAATATACTCATTACTCTTTAATCTTCCCTCTACTTTTAAAGAATCAATTCCAGCATCAATTAATTCTTGGATAATTTCAAAAGTACATAAATCTTTCATAGATAAAAATCTAGCTTTATCATTACTATCTACTTTAGAATATACTAGTCTGCATGGTTGCATACACCTGCCTCTATTACCCGATTTATTAAAAACAAAGGATGAGAATAAGCATTGTCCAGAATATGAAAAACATTCAGCACCATGTGTAAAAACTTCTACTTCTACATTTTTTGAATGCAAAAAATCTGATATTTCTTTTATTTCT
>JAQVNZ010000068.1 GCA_028702895.1 Candidatus Iainarchaeum sp.
ATTCTGCAATCGAATATTTACAAAAAAATATCCCTTATTCTTTTAAGAGAATAATATTAAATTCGATTAGAAATTAGAACTTGATTTTTTAAAAAGTAATAATTAATTATTTTATGATTGATTATTATATAATATTTTTTTAATTAATAAACTTGTTAAATTAATATTATTTTTTTATAATATTTTCTTCAAACACTTTTAATAATTCTTTAGGTGTTAATAAATAAACTTTTTTATTTCCTAATTTAATTTTTTCAAATGTATCTAACTTAAATTTTAATTTATTTTCTAGAAATGGTTTTGCTTGTTTTAATGCGCGCGAAAGATCCTTGTTTTTGTGTCTAAATAATTCTTTTACAAACATAAAATATTCTCTTGAAGTTTCTTTTCTATTAAATTCTATTTTAATTATTTGACTTTGGCAATTTGGTGCAGGAAAAAAAGATTCTTTAGCAATTTTTTCTAAAATAGTTATTTTTGAATTTAAACTTAATATAGAAGTTAAATAACCATATTCTTTCATTCCTTCAAAAGCATTTATTTTTTCTACAAAACCACTATCTAATACAAGCACAGAAGTAGTTACTTTTGATAAAATAATTTTCTCTATTAGACTAGATGAAATATGATATGGTGGCAAAGCAACAATTTTATTAATATTATATTTTTCAAAATCTTGGTCTAAAATATCGCTATTTATTAAAATTAATTTGTTTTCTTTAATTTCGTTTTCAAACTCTTTTTGTAATAAATTAAACATCATTTCATCTTTTTCAACAGCAACTACCTTGCATTTTTCTAATAATTTTTTAGTTAAAAATCCAGTTCCTGGCCCAACTTCCAAAACAATATCATCTTTAGTTAATTTGGCAGAATTTGTTAAAAATATTAGTAGTGCTTCGTTAATACAAAAAAATTGTGATAATTTTTTATCAGGCCTAAAATGATATTTAATCATTAAATCCTGTAAATTTGAATATAAAGTCATTTTCACCAATATCCTAATATCTTTTTCGCGGATAAAAACTTGGTTTTGGTGGAGTTGGTGCGCGAACAAATAAGTAATGCTTATCTTCTGGGCCTTCAATCTCTTCAAATATCCTTTTAGCAATAGCTTTTTTTATGTCAGGTATGCCTTTAATTCGACTTTCTAAATCTTTAATACTCTCAAATGGTTTTTTTTCTCTTTCTTTTAAAGTAGCTAACATACTTTTTTTTCCAAATCCAGGAATTAATTCTAATTGATGTCTTTGCAAAGAAATTGCTCTTGCAGTATTAAAAAAATTTAAATATTTTTTAGGATCTTCATTTATGATATCTTCAATAGTATCCAATAATTCTGAAAGAGAATTTGATGTTAAATCTTTAAAATAAATTCTTCCTTTAATTAAATCCACTTTGGTCCTATTTTCTTTTCCAATAAAAACTTCGTCTCCAATATTAAAATTAATACCCGTTATTGGAGTTACCTCTAGTAAAGTAAAAAAATCTTTTCCTATTACTTGTGCAATTGCTTCAGATTTTGATGCGGATGGCTTTCCAGATGGCATGTAATCTAAAACTATTGCCTTTTCCTCTGTTCTTTGAGGGTATTGTTTTTCTTTTTCATACATAATAATCAAATCTAAATATTTTATGTTTCATACAATATAAAAAACCTTTTTTTAGAAAATTGGTAGTAAAATTTGCTTTTATTAAATTTTTTCTCCAAACTTTATAGTTTGGGCCACAACTTGTTTTAATTCATCGTCAGTTGCTTCAACATCTTTTGGTACAAATAGTTTTACTTGTTCAATACTAGTTGGTAAAGTGTAAATTATTTGGTATATTAATTCAACATTTTCTTTTAAAAAACTAATTTCTTTTAAGAAATTAAATAATTCTTCGGATTGTTTTTTTGTTAATTTTGAAAATTTTTCAACATATTTCATTGTTAATTCTTGTTCATAATTTAATTCTTTTTCAGTTTTTTTAGCTTCAAGAACTTCTCTTACTTCACAAAGCATTACTGGTTTTGTTTCAACAATATTTTCTTCTCTCATATTATTTCAACCTCTTTAAATGAACTGAATTTGTAACTACCATAAAATCTTTTTTACCTTTTTTTAATTCTACTTCGTAAGCTTTGCCTCTGCTTTGCTTAACATATCCGGTTAATCCATGAAATCCTTTGTCTGGTAATCCCGGATGATAACTTGAATCAATAACAACTTGTACTTTAGCTCCTTTTTCAAATTCTTCCATTATTTTATTAACAGTAACATTTGCACATTTCTTTTTGAATTTAGACCTAGTCTTTCCTCTTTTACCAGGTTTTCTTCCACCAGTACTTATTTTTGCCATAAAAATTCACCTAAATAATAATCTTATAATAATTATTGAATAGAAAAGATTTATAAAGGATTTTACTTGAAAAAATAATGTTTAAAAACTAATGATTAAATAAACAAAAAATCATTTTGATTAAACTTTTTGTAAAAGTTTATTTTGATTAAATTTTTTTTAAAAGTTTAAATTATTGAAAATACTCTTTTTAATTAATTTTTTTTAAAAAAATTACGGGCCTGGAGGGAATCGAACCCTCGATCTACTGCTAGCTTTTGTTCTTTTTCTGTTTAAAAGAAAAAGTACAAGCACGTTCAAAATAATTTTTTGAAATAAGGAAAATTCAAGTTAATTGAATTCGCCATTCGTGCCCACCAGACAAAACTGGTGATAGAAGGCAGTCGCCCTATCCACTAGGCTACATGCCCAACTAATTTTTAACTTGTCTTAATTAAAGTTGGTGAAACCATATTTTTAAAGTTATTTGTTTTGTTTAGTGTTTTTTATTAGTATTTTTTGCTCGTTTTTCTTAATTTAACTTTTTTTAAATAATTTTTT
>JAQVNZ010000069.1 GCA_028702895.1 Candidatus Iainarchaeum sp.
ACTATTATTGGGAGTGATCCAATTGGGCCATATTTAAGATTTGGAGAAATAGAAAATGCGATTTTTAAAATAAAAAAAATGATGAAAGTTTCCGGATTATCTAGTAAAGATTTTTTTTCAGTTTTATTAATTTATTTTATGTGTGATTCGGGTTCATACACTTCTGATGCTGGGGGTCTTCCAAGTATTGATTATGTGTTTTCTTTTGATCATGAAAATAAAAAAATCGAGTTTTCAAAAGAATCTCAAGAAAAAATGAATAAATTAATTAATTTAATTTTTAATTAGTATTTAATTGTGTTATTTGGCGTTTTATTATCTAATAAAATTAAGTTGAAAAAAAGAATGTTAAATTTATTTAAAAATTTATTATATTCGAAAAAATTTGTTTATTTTTTTTAATTTTTTTTGTTTTTGCTTAGATTTATATACGTTAAGTACTTTTATTTTTTATGCAACAATCTAATTTTGAAATTCAAAAAAATAAAGCCCAAGGAACAATCGAGTACCTTGTAATTATTGCAATTGTAGTGGTTATTTCTTTGGTTGTTGTGGGTTTGTTGATTAGCCAAACGTCTTCGGTTTCTGCAACTGATCAAAAAACAACTAATTTAGTTTGGAAGACAAAAGAAGTTCAAATAATGGATTTTGCAGTTGATTTAGAAGGTAATGGTACAATGATTCTAAATAGTAATTTAATTGATGGGATTACATTGGACAGTATTGTTGTTGGATCTTCAACTAATCCGTCAACTAAACAAATGTTTTTAGGTTCAGTCCAAAAATTTTCTTTAACAAATTTAACTGCTTGTACTGCACAAAATCAAAAATATATTATAACTATAAATTATACTACAAAAGAAGGATTGGATAAAAGTGTTAACGGAGAATTTTATGCAAATTGTATTTCTAATGCACTTACTTTAAATTCATTAAATTTAAGTGATACTGATGCAACATCAGTTACTAATATGAGTGCTGCTACCGGTTATTTAGTAATGGTAAATTCAAGTGCAGTTGCAACTGACGCAATTGATGATTTAACTCAAGGTACAAATGCTGATAATCAACTTAGAATTACTGAAAATGAAATAAAACTTGGAACAAATTGATTATTATGGATTATAAAATAATTATTTTAGCAATGTTACTACTAGCAGGAAATGTGTTTGCTGTTGATATTTCTACTTGTGATGAATTACAAAATATGAATTTAAATTTAAGTGGAAATTATGTTTTAACTCAAGATGTTGATTGTGACATTGCGCCTTATAATATAGGAAGTGGATTTGACCCAATTGGTGATAATACAACTAACTTTACTGGTTCTTTAAATGGAGCTGGTCATAAAATTACTGGACTTTTTATTAATCGACCTGAAACTAATTATGTTGGATTATTTGGGTTTACTAGTTTAAATGCAATAATTCAAAATGTATCACTGAAGAATGTAAATATTACTGGATCATCTTATGTTGGTTCATTAATTGGAAATTCTGCAAGTAGTAGTGTAAAAAATGTATTTGTTGAGGCACAATCAATTATTGGAAAAGATTATGTTGGTGGTTTAATAGGTAAGTACTATTTTAGTGCTGCTTCAAGAGATTTAAATGATTCAAGTGTAAAATTAGAAATTTTGACTTCAACAGGTAATGCAGGAGGATTAATTGGAGGAACTCAGAATGGTGGAAACACTACAAAGTTATTAATTAATAGAGTTTCAGTTAATGTAAGTGACAAAATTTATTCAACTGGTTCTTATGTAGGTGGTTTAATTGGGAATTTTATTTCTTTAAATTCAACTATCGTTGATTCTAATTCAGACATAAATTCTATTATTGTAGAAGATTATGACGGTGAATATGTGGGTGGTTTTGTTGGAAATATGACTGGGGATATTTACAATTCTTTTGCTTTAGTAAATAATATTGATTTAAATAAAAGTAGTGGTGATGCGCATGTTGGTGGTTTAGCTGGTAGTGTTGGGTTTGTTGAAAATTCTTGGGTTGATGTAAATATTAATGCGTCTTTGGGAACAAGGACTGGTTATTATGTTGGGGGTTTGGTTGGTGAATCAACAAAAGGTATTTCAAATTCTTATTCGATTGGGGATTATATTCTTGCAACTAAAAGTAGTGGGTCAAATGTTGGTGGATTAGCTGGAAAAACATTTGGTCCGATAACAGATTGTAATTCAAATTTTAATGAAATAAAAGGGAATAGTTATGTTGGTGGTTTAATTGGTAAAATGTATGTTGCAGATTCAACTAATAATTTGAAAAATAATTATGCAGAAATAAATACTCTTCAAGGATTTGATAATTATGTTGGTGGTTTAATTGGTCAAATATATTTTTATGGTAGTTATCAAATTGATTTTAATGATTCGGATGTAAATATTAATGTTATTCAGGGTGATGGGTATGTTGGTGGTTTGGTTGGTGGAATGTTTAATTTAACTTCTAATATTAATTATGGTGTATTATTTAATAATTTGAATGTGGTTATTTTGGATAAAATTTATTCAACAAGTTCGTATGTTGGTGGAATAATTGGAAAAGTATATTCTGTGGGGAGTACAATTAATAATTGTCATATTGAAGATATAAATTATATTTTTGCAGATGGTTATAGTGAATATGTTGGGGGTTTGGTGGGGCAAACTGATGGGAATATTTATAATTCGTCTTTTATTGGACAAATTGATTTAGCTAAAAGTAGTGGTGATGCGCATGTTGGTGGTTTAGCTGGTAGTGTTGGGTTTGTTGAAAATTCTTGGGTTGATGTAAATATTAATGCGTCTTTGGGAACAAGGACTGGTTATTATGTTGGGGGTTTG
>JAQVNZ010000004.1 GCA_028702895.1 Candidatus Iainarchaeum sp.
CTCCAGATGAAATTATTTTAGGCCAAAGAGCAAAGATGAAAATTAATATTAAAAATTCAGGATCAAAAAAAGCAGATGTGTTTGTTCAATTTGTTGCAGAAGATTTAAGATCTATTATAGATATTACTAGTTTTGATATTGTTGAAGGAAACGCTAGTGCTAATACAAGTCTTAATCCTGGTGAATCAAAAGATTTTATTTTTTTTATAAAACCTCTTTTTGTTAGTCGCTATAATTTGCCATCTTCTGAATTATTTTTTAATAATATTTTTGGAGAATCGCAAAGAATTATTAGTAATCACCCACAATTAACTGTTTTAGAACCAAACCAAGCAAATATTACTATTATAGGTAGAGAAATAATTGATGATAAATTTAATTTTATTATAAATGTTAAAAACAATTGGGGCGAACAATTAACTGGAGAATTATTTATTTATCCATTTGATTTAGTTGAAAATTCTAAAATTAATTTAAATTTAAATTCTTTTTCAGAAAGAGAATTTAAGTTTGTTACAAATAATTTATTTCAAGGAGATTATGTTGTTTGGGCTCAATTAAATACTGTTGATTATAATTATAATTCTGAAAATATTTCTTTTTCAATAGTTGAAAATAATTATTTATTTGAAATCATTTTTTCAATTATTGCAATAATAGTTACGGGTATAATATTTGTTTTTATTTATTTTGAAAAGAACATTAAACGTTTATAATATGATAAATTTTTAAATTTTTTTTATTCATCCCATTGTTCAAGAACTTGTTTTTTTAAATTTTCATCTTTTTGTTTCTTTTTTGAAATACTTATTTTTAAAACGCCTGCAACAAAAATAATTAAAATTATTGGTATTATTCCTAAAATTAAATTATCTTGGTTAAAATCAGTTTTTAACAAAATTAATGCTTGTATATAATTGTTTAAATCTAATTCTGTTTTTGCTTTTTCTAATGTTGAGTAATTAACATTATTATCAATTGAAAAATTATATTCTTTTATAACATTTCTTTTTAATTCAGTTATTGATTTTGTTAATTCATCATTAATATTTTGTAGTTGAATAAAATCTTTTTCATTAAATTCTTCATATTGCATGATAGTTTCTTTGATTTTTTCAAGTCTGCTTTTTGTTATTGGAAAGATTATTCGTAAAGTATTAGTTTTTTCAAAGTTATCTAATTCCTTTTCTAAAAAAATTATTAATAATTTTGTTTGGGTTAATATTAAATTAAATTCTGTCTGTTTTTCTTCTACTTTTATTTCATCGTTTGTTTTTATCAATATTAATTTTTTGTTATATTGTTCAAATAAATTGTTTATTTCTAGATAAGCTTTTTTTGATTCAACTGGGTAATATGCAATATTTTCTTCAATATAATTTATGTTTTTTATTATTTCATTAATTATTGTTTGTAATTCTTCATTTTTATTATTTTTTTCAGTATTTATTTCTTTTTTAATTTCTTTTATTTTGTTTAATATTTCAACATCTATTTTGAAAACTTTTTTTTCTATAGTTAGCATGGCTTGATCAAATTGATTTAATTGTAATTCATTATTTGCTTGTTGTATCAATTTTTCAATTTCTATTGTCGTTTTTTCTAATCCTAATTTTGTTGATTCTATTAATTGTTCTTCTAATAATAATATTTTTTGTTTTATTGTTTGAATTTTTAATTGTTCGTCAATCATTTTTTTAAATTCATTTTCAAGTTCAATTATTTTTTCATTTCCTGTTTTAATCAATATTTCATATTCTTTGATTAGTTTTTCATTAAATTCAATTAATAATATTTTTTCTATTTCTTTAGAAATAATTGTTTCGTTGTGTTGGTTTAATTTTAATAAGATTTGTTTTAGTTGTTCTATATAATAATCTTCAACAGAATCAATATCTATTATTAATAAATATTTTCTTTCTTGGCCGGGTAAAAAAGCTTGGTTTTTTAAAACTAAATTTCCATTCAATATTTCTTTTTGTTTGTTTATCATTTCTTCGTCAAAAATATTTATTTGTTTTATTTTTTCATTTGAATTAAGCGGAATAATTATTGTTCCACTTATTTTTTCATTTGTTAAATTTTTTGTTATTATTGTGTATTCTAATTTTTGATTATTTTTTGTTAATAATTTTTCATTTTTTAAAATTTTTTCTAATTTTATTAGTTCTTTTGTATAAATAAATACTAGAATTTCTGTTTTATTATCCACATTTTCTGCAACAAAAATTATTTCGTTGTTTTGTATAATGTTTGTTATTTCTTTTTGATTAATAAAAACTATTATGTTTGTTTGATTAGAGGGAATATTTGTTTTAATTAATAATTTGTTTATTTTTTCAGTATTTGCAATTATTTTTCGTTGTATTAAACCAGCTTGGGTTGTTGCATAAATTATTTTGTCTGTTTGACTTATTTCTATATTTTTGTTTATTTGTATTAGTATTTCAGTTAGTCCATTTGGCGTGTTAGTTAGACTAATAAATCCTGTTTCGCCAAAACATATATTTTCAAAATTTGTTGGGATTTCAATAAGTTTTCCTTCATCGATTTTAATAAAATATGTTTCGTTGGTTGTTATAGTTTCAAATGGATTATTAATTGTGATTTTTAATATTATGTTGTTGTCAATTCCAACTTGGGTTAAATTATAATTAATATATTCTTTTTTTATTGTTTTTTCAATTGCTATTTTTTTATATTTATTATTTTTTTCAGTCAGTGTTTGAATTTCATTTTTTAATTCTTCGAATAATTTTTCTTTTTTAAATAATATTTTATCATAGTGTATTGTATTATTTGAAAAATAAATATTTAGTTCTTGGATTCGTTTTTCTAAGACATCAATTTCTTTTTGGATATTTTTTTCATTTAAATAATAATTGATTTGTTTTAACTCAACAGTGAGTTCGTTTATTTTTTTGATGTTTTCAACAATATTTTTTATAAAATAATCATCTTCTAATGTGTAATGTAATTGATTTTTTATTGATTCGCAAGCATCATTGAAATAGAAAATATTTTCTGGAGTAACTTCTTCGTTTTTTAAATTTTCAAATAATATTATTAATTCAAATTCGTTTGAGTAATTAATTATTTTATTTAAATATTCAAAACAATTTTTTGTTAAATCTAATTTTTTCAATTCTAATTTTTCATAATCATTTATCCCATCAATTAAAATTTGTTTAGTTTTTAACATTTCTTCGCAATAATATAGCATATCATTATTTTTTTTAATGACATTTGTTGTAAAAAAAGACAAATCTTGTTTTATTAATATTAATTCTTTTTTTTCAGTTTCAAATTTTTCTTTTGTTATTTTTTGTGCTTGTTCAAAACATTTTTCTTTTAAAAGCACAATGTTTTTTTGCTTTTTTATTTCTAAATTGATATTTATTTCTTGTAATATATTAGTTATTTGTTTTATTTTTTGTAATTCTTCACCAAGTCCAATATTATTTTTTGCTTTCCTATTTTTTAATTCAAAAATTTCTTTTCTAGTATCTTCAATTATTTTTTCATAATCTATTTGTTTGTTAATTCCTTGTAAAAGTAATTCTTGTTCTAAAAAAGTAAATTGTTTTGTATTATTTATTTCATTTAATAAATTTGTAGTAATAATTTCAGTTTTTTCTAATGTTTCCCAATATTTGGGTAAATCTTTTTTGATTTTTGCATAATCTTTATCTATTTTATTTATTAAATCTGCAAATCTTTTTATTGAAGAATTTTTACTTCCTGCTAAATCAGAATATAATTTCATAAATTCTTTCGCTGGTAAATTTTTTAATTCATCAATACTTTCGTATTTAAAAAAAACATTTTCTAATGTATTAAATAAGTCATAAAAATAATTACTTAGAAATGGGAATTGTCCTTCTCTTTCTAATCCTAATTGTGTTAATATTGATCCTTCTACAATTTTATATGATTTTATCCAAAATGAATTTCGCTCTATTAAATATTCATATTTTTTTGATGCGTTTGAAGCATTATAATTTTTTATTTTTTCTAAATAATATCCGACATAATTATTGTTTGTAGTATTATTATTTTCTAAGTCTGATAATATTTGTCGTAATTCGATTAACGAAAAATAAATTTCTTCTTCTTTTAAGAGATCTATTTTTTGTTCTGTTAACATTTGTTCTTGCAAGGTTATGACCTCAAAACTATTGTTTATACCAAAATCAAGTTCTCTAAATGCTTGTTCTAAATAAAATCTTGTTTGGTTTATTGTGCCTGGTAATTCTGGGTTGTTGCCATCATTACACAATTTACTTATTTTTTTTAATTCTTCAACACCTTTATTATAATAAAACCAACTTCTACCAAAATTATTTTTTAATTCGTATAATTTACTTTCTTGTTCATATCCTAAATTAGTGCTTATCATTAAATTAATTTCTTCAAAACAAGTGTTTTCAGTTTTACAATTTGTAATATAATCATAACTTTGGGTTGTTAGGGAATAACAAAGATTTTTTTCTTCTCTTGACATTTCAGTACAACCAAAAAAGAAAAATATTAAAATGATTAAAATTAAAATGATTTTTACTTGCTTCATAGTTTGTTTGTTTGGTTTTTTTATTTAAAAATAGTTCTAATTTTTCGTCAAATGTCTAAACTAGAATAAAAGTATTTGGTAATAAAAAAGAGTTGTTAATTTTTTATTGGTTTTTTTAAGCTATCTTGTTTATTTATTTTCATTTTTGTTTGCATTGTTCTATTACTTCTTGGGGATTTTCTATTGCTGAATATAAACAATAATTTTCTGTTGAAAGTATTTCTTTTATAGCAATACAATTTTTTAAAGTATTTGGTGTTGTTTCTTCAATAAGCGGGGTTATGAAATATTGTCCAAAGATTATTCCTAAAATCATTCCAATAATTAAAATAATTAATACAAATTTTGTTTTTGAAAAAAAATTAGTTAATTTACTTGATTTGCGTCCTTTTTTTGTTTGAATTTCATTAATATATTCTTCTTGTTCTATTAAAGACATATTATAATTAGGATTGATAGATTAAAAAGTTTTTGTTTTTTGAATTATTTTTTTGTGCATTTATAAAGTTTATATATTTTTGGAAAAAATTTATTGTTGTGGTTAGTTTTTAATTTTTGACTGTGGAGAATCGTCGTTAATTTTGGCTTTTTTTATTTTTTTAGTTAAATAAAGCATATATATACATAATTATTTTTTAAAGTTAATTCGCACTCTTGATAATTTCTTATTTATACATAATATCTTTTTTAATTTTATTTTTTTAAAGAAATATTTATAAAGGAGTTAGACATTCTATTAGTAATAACAAATAGGTTGGTTTAAAATGTATAAATACACTATAGCAAGACAATTAGCTTCTAAAAGAGTTATAACTAATCGTGGCGACGAAGTAGGCAAGCTTTCTGATATGATTGTTGCTGAAGTTGGCGGCGAAATAGAATCGTTAGTTGTTGAAATAGATAGAAATTCAAAAGTTCTTTCAAAAGCTGGTAAATTAGGTAAAACAATAGAAATCCCATATTCGGCAGTTACTGCGGTTAGTGATGTTTTTATTGTTGATGAAAGAGAATTAATAGAAGAAATTTCTAAAAAAGAATAATTTTTTTTAAATTTTTTTCTTTTCTTTTTTCCTTTTCTAGTTAATATAATTATTTACTTTAAACACTATCATTTAAGTTAAAATTTAGTAAAATTTATTTTTCTTACACCTTTTATTTTAATCCTGTTTTTTAAAATTATTTTTTTTGAGAGTCTTATTTTTGTTAAATTTCAATTTTAATAATATTTTTATCAATATTAATTTCTTTTATTTTTATAATTTTATTTTCTAATTTTTCTTTTATTTGTTTTTCATTAAACCCGTTTTTTATTAGTTTGTTGATTTGTTTAATTAATTCATTTAATTCTTGGTATTTTAAATAAATCATATTTCCTTTTTCTTTTAACTCTAGTTCTAATTGTTCGAAGTCTTCTTGTTGTTTTTTGTAATCTATTTTTTTTTGTTCTTTTTTAACAACTTCTTTTTGTTCAAAATTTCTTTGAGTTAATTCATTTAATGCTTCATTAATTGAAGAATATTCTTTTTGGATATTTTTTTTTAAATCAATTGTATATAGTGTATTTTCAAAAACAAATATTTTTTGTATTGGGGATGAATATAGTTCTTGAATAAAAGAAGAAATTTTTTTAAGTTCTTCGTCGCTTGTTGTATTTGAATCTTTTTTTTTGTCGATTTTTAGTTCATCAAAAATAAATTCTAATATTAAAGGGGCAATATTAATTAATTCTAATGTTGCACCAAAAACAGTTTTAGTGTTTTGCTTCATTTTTTTTATATATTCGTTTTCATCTAATTTTAGTGGGTTTTGTCCCCTAGAACTTGGAAAATTATATTTTTGTTCTTTTGCTAATTCTCGATCTTTCCATTTTTCTTTTCGCATGGCTTTGAGTATTCGCATTTCTTTATCGCATAAAATAATATTTCCTTTTGCGAATAATTCTAAAATTAAATAAACGCTTGGGAATTCAAAAATAATTATTCTATCTAATTCTTGTTGGGTTATTGAAATTATTCTTTGATTAAATAAATATTTTTTTAAAAATGCTGAAAAACCTCCTGGGTTTTGTTTTGCTGGTTCGCTTTTATTTGATATAAAAAAAGAGTTTTGGGTTATTAAAATATTTTTATCTCCTTCTTTAGTGTGTATTTTTAATTTTAACAAATTATCGTCTGTAGTTTGTATTTTATTTATAAATCCATTAATAAGAATTTGATTTTCTTGAATAATATGTTTTAGGGTCAGGTTAGAAATATTGATTTGCATATAAAATAGAATAGTGTAATGTTTAATAAGAATTAATTTTTCTTAAAAAACATTATTTTTGACATTATTTTAAATTATTTGCATAATTTTGGAAATTAATCTTTCGCATAGTCAATCATTAATTTTAATAATTTTGGTCTGGTTACCAATTTTTTTGTTATTAAAACTGCTTTATCTTTTTTTGTTAGAGTTCCGTTTCCAATTCTTAATGCTTCGTCTATTGTGATACTTTCGGCTAGATAATTAAAATCATCGTTGTTTAATTTTTCAAGGAAGTGTCTTCCTTTTAATCTTCGTTTTAAATCATTTCCACTTAATGTGTACCATTCTTTAGTATATTCTTCTAAATCTTTTTCTAAAAATTTGTTTGATTTTAATGCTTTTATAGCGTGTTTTGCGGCTAATCTTCCGCCTTCCATTGCTATGCCTATTCCTCCGCCATGTATTGGATCAACCATGTGTCCAGCGTCGCCTGCAACTAATAAATTATCTGCTTGCATCTTTTCTATGAATCCGCCAACGGGTATAACTCCAGCATTAACTTCAATTATTGAACCATCTTTTATTCCGTCTTGTGTAGCAATCCATTTATCCAAATAAGATTTTGCAGTTTCTTTTTCGTATGCTCCTATTCCAATTCCAACATTAGCAGTTCCTTTTCTTTTTGGAAAAATCCAAATGTATCCTCTTGGTGCAACGTCTGTTCCAAAAAATAAGTGTAGTAAATTTTCATCATAACCACTTATTCCTGTCATTTCGTATTGGTATCCCGAATCAGTTTCCCTTAAATCTAATTTAGTATTTAATCCTAGCATTTTTGCGGTTAGTGAATCTACACCATCACAAGCTATTACCATTTTACACGTTAATTTTTTTAATTCTTTATTTTCTTCAATAGTTAATTCTACTTCGTTGTTTTCTCTTTTCGCAGACATAACTTGATTTTTCATTAAAATTTTAGCTCCTTTTTTTACTGCTTCTATTGCTAAATATTTTTCAAACATTTTTCTTTCTAAAACGTATCCTTGCGCTTTGTCATCTTTCATTTTTATGCTTTTTCCATTTGGAGAATATAATTGTGCGCCTTTTATTTCTTGTACTGCCCATTCTTTTTTTGGTGTAAGATTCATTTTCTCAAACCATCTATTGCTTAATCCTTCAGCACATCGTTTTGGACAACCAATTTCTTGTTTTCTATCTACTACTAATATTTTTAATTTTTCTTTCATTAATTCGTGTGCAGCGCATAATCCTGCTGGTCCAGCACCTACAACAATTACATCATAATCAACCATTCAATCACCAATATTATTTTTTTATTTCCATTGCTCCAACTGGGCAAATACTTACACAAGCTCCGCAATTAATACATTTTTTTTTGTCAACTATTATTCTAGTATCTTTTAATACTAGCGCTTGTGTGGGACAAACGCCTACGCACCCTCCGCAATAAACACATTTATCTGGATCATTTTCTACAACCATTTTTATCACCAATTAAGTATTAATGATAATAATAGTTTTATTTAAAAAACATACTTTTTTCATAATTTTTTTTATTTTATAAATTATTTTATTTAGTTTGTAAATTATTTTTTAGCATATTAATTAGTTTTTGATTATATTATTTTTAATCTAAAAATTGTTCATATTTTTCAGAGTTAAATCTATATAAAAATTTTTTTATTTTTTGTTTATTAAAGGTATATTCTCTTATAATTTCTGTTTTTTTACCAAAAAATGTTTCAAATTCTTTTTTTTGTGCCGGGTCTAATATCAAAAAATTTTCGTTTATTGTTGTTACAACAAACGCGTGTGTTTTTAGGTTATCTAATTCTGCAATAATTACTTCTGCGTTGTTATCGCCTAATGCTTTCATAAATGCGCAAGTTAATACTGCTAAATCTTCATCGTCTGATATTTTTAAATTTATTATTTCTTTTGCGGTTAACCAATAATTTATTCCAAAATTAACATCTATAAAATCAACTTCTTTTTTTATATAATCATAAATTTTTTTTAGAGTTTCCAAATAATTATCTTCAAAAGTATATTGATTTCCTTTGAATTCTTCTGTTATATTTTGTATAGTTAAATCAGTCCCGTCGGTTAATGCTTTTATTTCACCAATTGTTCGTTGCTCCCGCTCATTAATTATATCTGAATATTTTTGTAGCAAGAATTTGCAGAGTTTTATTTGCATATCACTATCATTCATTATGTATATTTTTGCACATAAGCCTTAAAAAATAAGATTTTTTTGTTTTTTTGAACTTATTCGGCCAATATTATTTTTTTATTTATTATTTTTTCACTATTTTCCACTACTTTTTTGGTTTGGATAGTTATATTTTCTAAAATTTTCTCAATTTTGATTTTATTAGTGTTTTGTAAATCTAAAATAATTTCATTTTCTTTTATTAGTTCTGAAATTTGTTTTTGTAAATCATTTATTTTTATTAAATAAGTGTTATTTTTTAATTCGCTTTCTATTTCGTTTTGTCTTTTTTGAATTACATTTAATTTCCAAAACACTTTTTCAAAAAAATCAAACGCAATTAATTCTTGTAAAGCATCTAATCTTTTTTCTCGTTCTTTTTCTTTTAATTCTATTTTTTCATCTTCAATCGCTTTTTTTACTTCTCCTAGAATTTCTTTAAATTTGGTGCCACTCACATCTTTTTTTATTGCGATCAGTGGATTATTAATAAATCCATTTAATAGGTCTTCTTGATCTTTGCTTATTTTCCATCGCCCACTTTTTACTAAACCATTAAATCGTTGTAATGGTTTTTCTATTGTAGAAAGCATTGATGATATTTCTGTTTTTAAGTGTTGTTTTTCTTCAGCAATTTCTGATTTTTCTTTCTCTAATTTAATATATATTTGATATTCTTCGTTTTTTAAATTTTCTTGTATTTCTTCTTCTAGTTTTTTTACAAAAATATTTTTTTCGTTTGTTTGTTTTTGATAAGTTATATTATTTTTTTTCATTAAATCAATTTCTTTTTTTTGATCATTAATTTCATTAATCAAATTCTTTGTTTTTTCAAATTCAAATAAATGTTTTTTTTCATTAAATAGTTTATTTAGTTTTTCCAAGTTATTAATTATTTCTTGTAATGTATTGCCTAATAATTTCATTTCTTCTTTAAGGTAAACGCTAGTATATGCAATATTTTTTCTAAAAGAATTTATTTCATTTAATATTATAATATGACTTTTTGATGAATATGCGCGAATTTGATTTATGTTGGAATCAATATTTTCTGGATTTATTTTTTCAAGTGTTTTTAATAATTGTATTTCTATTTGTTTTTTGGATGTTAATGCTGCTTTATTAAATCTATTATTTTGTGTTTCTTCAATTTCTTTTTCTTGAATATTTAAAAGAATTTTTTTAGATTTTTCATAAGAATATTTTATTTCACTAATAAGTTTTGCAGATTCTAATTCTGTGTATTTTATTTCAGCATCAAAGTTTTTTTGAATTAAAGTGGGTAATAAATCAAGACTCGTTTTTATTTCTTCAACATTTTTTTTTCTATTAAAGATGTTTTTTAAAAAACCCATATAATTAATGAGTGGTGAAAGTAATTTAAAGAACAGGTTTTTTAGGTTTAACGGCATCAAACTAATGTCATATTTATAATATAATTTAAACCTAATTTTTTTATGATTGAGCGTAATGAAAATGATTTTTTTTTGAGTATAAAAAAAATGGCTTTAGAATTAATTAATCGTGATGATATAGTAGTAATCCACCATTATGATGCTGATGGTTTAACTAGTGGGAGTATTGCGATTAAGGCCCTTGAACGAGAAGGAAAAAAAGTAAATCATTTGTGCCTTAAACAACTTTACAAAGAAAATATTGATGAAATAAAAGCTTTGGGAAAAAATTATTTGTTTGTTGATTTTGGTAGTGGTCAAATTGATTATCTTAAAGAAGATCTTGGTGAAGAAAATACTTTTATTTTAGACCATCATGAACCAATCAAAATTGGTGAAAAATTTATTGAAATGAAATACCATATAAATCCTCTTCTTTTTGGTATTGATGGTGGAAAAGAAATTAGTGGTGCGGGGGTTACATTTTTTTTTGCTATTGCATTAAATAAAAAAAATGTTGACTTAAGTAGTCTAGCAATAGTTGGTGCGCTTGGGGATATGCAAGATTATAATGGTTCATTAATCGGACTTAATAGGAAAATACTAGATATTGCAATTAAAGAAAACGTTTTAGAAATAAAAGAAGATTTGCGACTTTATGGTAGAATTTCGCGTCCGCTTGTACAATACTTGCTTTTTTCATCTAATCCGATTCTCCCTGGATTAACTGCTAATAGAGAAAATTGTGTTAATTTTTTAAAAGAAAATAATATTCCTGTTCAATTCGCAGATGAATGGTTATCATATGAAGATTTAACTCCTCAAGACAAAATAAAATTTTCTTCAGCTTTAATTACTTATCTTGCAATGCGTGAAGTTTCGGAATGGAAAATAAAATCTTTGATCGGAGAAGTTTATACTCTTGTTAATGAGGATGAAAAAAGTCCACTTAGAGATGGTAAAGAATTTGCGACTGTTTTAAATTCAACAGGTCGCCACGCTCGACCAGAAGTGGGGTTAGAAGTTTGTTTGGGAAATCGCGATCCTGATGGGGTTTATGGCGAAGCCCTTGCTTTATTACACGAACATCGAATTGCACTTCGTAAAGGAATTGAATATGTTGAACAAAACGGTGTGGAAGAAAAAAACGCTTATTATTTTTTTGACGCGGGTAAAGAAATACAAGATTCTTTAGTTGGAATAATTGCTGGCATGCTTTATGGGTCAGTTATAGATGAAAATAAACCTATTATTGCTCTTGCAAAAAATGAAGATGATACCATAAAAATTTCTGGAAGAGCTACTATGCAACTTGTAAGAAATGGGATTAATTTAGGCGGAGCATTTAAAGAAATAGGGAACGAAATGGATGGTGTGCAAGGCGGGGGCCACAAAATTGCAGCCGGGTGTAAGGTGGATTCTGATAAAATAGAATTATTCTTAAAAAAATTAGATGAAAAGTTATATGAACAATTAAATAACTAAAAACAAATTTTATTTTAAAATAATAACCTTTTTAATCAATTCTTTTTATTAATTAATTATAATATTTTTGTTGATTAAAATGATTAGTGATATTGAATCAAAATTGTCTATAAAAGAATTTCTTGTAAAAAAAGTTGGTTTAGTTGAAAAAGAAATTGAAAATTATATTCCTAGAAAAGCTAATCAAGAATGGATTGAAAACGCGCTAGGAAAAACTATTTTTGAATTAGATTTAGAAGCATACTCTCAAGGAGTAAATATTCCAGTGTGGGATTTACTGGATAGGGGCGGAAAAAGATTTCGTCCAATTTTAACTTGTCTTTGTACTGAAGCAGTTGGTGGCGAATGGGGTGAAGGTTTAAAAGTTGCACCAATAGTAGAAATAATTCATAATGGAACTTTAATGCAAGATGATTGTGAAGATGATAGTCAAGCTAGGCGAGGTCAACCTTGTACACATCATAAGTTTGGAGTTGATACTGCAATTAACACTGGCACAATAATGTATTTTTGGCCAATGATAAAAATAATGAATGATGATTTTTCTTTAGGTAACGAAAAAAAATTAAGAATTTATGATTTATTTATTAGTGAATTATTAAGAGTTTGTTCGGGACAAGTTTGGGATATAGCTTGGCATCATGGGGGGTTCACACCAAATGAATCACAATATTTGAATATGTGTTTGTCAAAAACAGGGGTTTTAACAAAATTTGCTTGTCAGTTAGGAGCAATAATTGGAAACTCTGATGAAAAACAATATGTTGCTTTAGGAAAATTTGGGCAAATAATCGGTGTTGGATTTCAAATACAAGACGATATTCTTGAATTAACTGAAACTTCATTTAAAGAAAAAAAAGGTAGTATTGGCGGGGATATTCACGAAGGCAAAAGAACATTGATTGTTATTAGGACTCTTGAAGTTGCAAGTGAAAAAGATAAAAAACGGTTAGTTGAAATTCTTGATTCGCATACAAATGATGAAAAAATAATCTTGGAAGCATTAGATATAATAAATAAATATGATGGGATTTCATATGCGAAAAAAAGAGCTGAAGAGTTAGTTGAACAAGCTTGGGATGAAATTAATCTAGTTTTAAAAGAATCTAATGCAAAAAAAGTTTTGAAAAAATTCGCAGAATATTTAGTTGATAGAAAAATATAATTTTGTTTATCTTATAAACTAGTAATTTAAAATTAATTAATTTTGGTTAGCGTTTTAATAGAATTTGCTCTTAACCCAATTGTTTTTTCACCTATTTTAATATAAATGGCTCCACCAACAGAATCAATAATTTGGCCGGTCATAATTTTATTTTGATTCGTGTGTATTTTTATTTTATCTTTAATTTTTATTCCTTTAAGAATTGGATGAATTTTATGAAGTTGTTTTTTAGGTAAATTACTTTTATTATATTTTTTTATTGCTAACACTTTTTTCATCGCAGTTTTTCCAAGTATTGTTCGAGTTAATCCTTTTAATCCAGTTTTTCTTTTATTCATTTGATTAGTTAATTCTTTTTTAGCATTAACTTGCAGTTCCATTTTTTTAGAATCTGTGCTTAATACTTTGCCTTTTTTTATTACGCGTGAGTGCCTAGCATCCATTTTTGTTTTTGTTACATTAGTTGCTGCTATATTAACATTTTTTCTAAAAACTGTTCCATTAATTTTTCTTTTTAAATTTGGCAGAGGCATAAGTCATTATTAATTTTTTTATATTTAAATCTTTTTATTTGCTTTTTTTTAAATAAATACTTTTAAATTAAGTTAAATCCTAATTTTATTATGGTTTTACAAACTGAGAAAAGAAAAAAAGAACATATTGATTTATGTGTTAACAAAGACGTTTCTTTTGATAAAAAAACTACTTTGCTTGAGTGTATTGAGTTAAATTATTCTTCTCTGCCAGAAATTGATTTAAGTGCTGTTGATTTATCCACAATTTTTTTGGGCAAAAATTTTTCTTTTCCTTTTATTGTTTCAGCAATAACTGGAGGTGCACAAGTATCAAAAAAAATTAATCTACAAATTGCAGAGGCTTGTAGCGTGGTTGGAGTTGGAATGGGTTTGGGTAGCATGCGTGCAATGATAGAAAAACCTAGTTTAAAAGAAACTTATAATGTAAAAAAAGATTTTGCTAATATTTTCGTTTCTGGAAATTTAGGTGTTGCACAACTAGAAAATTATTCTATTAAAGAAATTGATTTAGCTGTTCAATCCATTGAAGTTGACGCTCTTGCAATACATGTTAATTCAGCACAAGAAGCAATGCAACCAGAAGGTGACACAAACTTTTCTAATCTTATAACAAAAATTTCTGATGCTAGTGATTCGTTATCAATCCCAATTTATGTTAAAGAAGTAGGTCATGGAATTAGTTTTGATATTGCTAGCAAACTAGCAAAAACAAATATTACAGCAATTGATGTTCAAGGTGCTGGTGGTACTTCTTGGACAAGAGTTGATTCACTAAGACACAAAAAAAGTTTTGGAAATGTTTTTAGAAATATTGGTTTGCCAACAGCTGTTTCAATAATTAAAACAAAAAAGGCACTTATAGGACATAATAAAAAAATTATTGCTAGTGGTGGAATTAGAAATGGTTTGGATGCAGTAAAATCAATTGTTTTAGGTGCAGATTTGGTTGGTAATGCTTTGCCAGTATTACAATGCCAACAAAAAAACGGGGTTAGGGGAGTAGTAGATTATTTAGAGAACTTTAAAAAAGAAATGGAAATTGCATCATTCTTGGTTGGGTGTAAAAATATTTCTAAATTACAAGAACAAGAATATTTTGTTATCGGACAATTAAATGATTGGTTAAAATAATTTTTTAATTTAATTATTTTTTATTTTATTAATTAGAAAAAAATATTATATTTTAAATTATCAATTTATTATTATGGTTATTAAAGCACAATCTACAATGGAATATTTGCTACTTCTTGGTATAATTGTTGTGGTTGCGCTTATTGTTGTTGGAATTTACACTAATTTCTTCGTATTTTCAGAACCAGTGACTACTATGCAAAACAAACAACTTTGGGCAAACGGGCCTATAAAGATACTTGATGTAATTACTGATGATCAAGGTAATTCTAATTTTATTATACAAAATAAATTATTATATTCTATTAATTTTTCAGGGTATTCTGTTTTTGGGAAAAAAATAGTGTTTGATGAAAATGTATTGTTTTTGCCCGAACAAACCAAAAACGTGTTTATTCCAAAAGTTAATGAATGTGTTGGAAATTGTGTTTTTAAAAATTTTTTATTATATTATTTTGTGAGTGATTATTCTGAAGAATTTTCTTACGGTGGGTTTGATTTAATTCCTGGAAAATCTGTTAATTTAATTAGTGAATAAATTTGCGATTTTTTATTGAATGTTTAAATTAAAAAAACAATCTCGTCAATTGTCGTCTCAATCTTCGTCTTTTGGAAAGGTTTTTATACTTTAATTCTAAAAAGTATAATACGATTGGTGAGTCAGTTATTGATTTATTCAATGAATTGTATAGTGATAAAAAATGCAGATTCCAAAAATATCCATTGGCGAAAGAAAAAATTCTTTTAAAGAAGTAGAAATAGGTTTCACTGAAGAAGAAGCACTCAAAGAAGCAAACAGATGTTTAAATTGTAAAAATCCGTTGTGCGTTGAGGGTTGTCCAGCAAATGTAAACATTCCTCTTTTTATAAAAGCGTTTAAAGAAGGAAGATTACAGGATGCTGCTGAAATAATTCGTGAAAAAAATTTTTTCCCAAGTATTTGTGGAAGAATTTGTCAACATGAAAAACAATGTGAAGGAAATTGCATACTAGCAAAAACAAAAGAAGGTGCTGTGAATATTGGTGGAATAGAAAGATTTATTGGGGATCAAGCAAAACTTTCTTCTCCAAGAAAATTAAATGGAAAAAAAGTAGCTATTGTTGGTTCAGGCCCAAGTGGATTAACTGCCGCAGCATACTTAGCATTAGAAGGAGTAAATGTTTTTGTTTTTGAAACAACAAATTCTTTTGGTGGAGTAATAAAATATGGTGTTCCCGAATTTCGTTTACCTAAAGAAACCGTTTCAAAAGACTTAATAATGTTACACGAACTTGGAATTGATTTTGAACCAAATTCAAAAATATCTGAAGATTTAATTGAAGAAGTTTCAAAAAATTATGATGCTATTTTTGTTGGTACTGGAGTAGGTGCAACAAAAAAATTGTCAATTCCAGGATCAGATTTAAAAGGAATTATTTCAGCAATGAAATTTTTAGTTAATTTAAATCAAAGCGGAGTACCAATGGTTTCACCAGGTGAAAATGTTGTAGTTATTGGCGCAGGATATGTTGGAATAGATGCGTCTAGAAGTGCAATTAGATTGGGTGCAAACGTAAAATGTATTACTGCGGCAACTAGGGAAGATGCACAAAAAAGTGTTTCGCCAAAAGATTATTTAGATGCAGAAGAAGAAGGAGTGGAATTTTTATTCGGTTATAATGTGGATAAATTTGAATCTGACGAAGACAATGATAAAGTAAAAAAAATATTTTATACTAATGGAGAAAAAGGAAGTGTGCAAGTAGACAAAGTAATAATTGCAATAGGTCAAGAGCATGATAAATCAGAATTAAAAAATCCGTTAAGAAACCCAGAATTGGGTTGTATTGAAGTTAACAAAAAATATCAGACTAAAATAAAAAATGTTTTTGCAGCAGGTGATTGTGTACATGGTCCAAAAACAGTTATAGAAGCAATTGCTAATGGTAGAGATGCTGCTAAAGAAATATTACATTATTTTAAAAAAATAGATGAAGAAATAGAATTAAAATCTCAAAAAGATTTAATAGAAAAAGAGGTATCAAAAAATAAATTATAAAAAAGGTGATAAAAATAAATAAAAAAAGTTTTGAAGGATATTATAAAAAAAGCATTAAAGAAAGACAAGAAATATTATCAAAAGAATTATTATTAACAAATGAAGAACAAAAACTTTTAGAAAAAGAAAGTTCTCTTTCATTTGATATTGCAGATAGAATGATAGAAAATGTTATAGGAACATTTCCTTTGCCATTAGGTTTAGCAACAAATTTTGTGATTGATGAAAAAGAATATGTGATTCCCTTTGCAATAGAAGAACCAAGTGTAATCGCAGCTGCTAGTAATGCTGCAAAATTATCAAATGGGTTTATTACAGAAAATGATGAACAAATAATGATTGGCCAATTACAATTAATTAATTTAGAAAATGCTTGCGAATCAAAGAAAAAAATTTTAGAAAATAAAGAAAAAATTTTAAAAGAAGTAGAAAAAGTAGATCCAATACTCGTAAAATTTGGTGGGGGCCCAAGAGACTTAAAAGTAAATATATTAGACACGCCTCGCGGAAAAATGATTGAAGTGCAATTATTAGTTAATGTTGGAGATGCAATGGGTGCTAATGCAATAAATACTATGCTTGAAAAAATAACTTCTGTAATAGAAGAAATTTCTGGTGGAAAACATGTTGCAAGAATAATATCTAATTTAGCAATTTATAGACGAACCCAATCAAAAACTATTTGGACAAAAGAAAAATTAGAAGAAAGTGTTAAAGGAACAATGAAAGGTGAAGAAATAATTGAACGAATATTAGATTTATATGAGTTTGCAGTAGCAACACCATTTAGGTGTGCAACGCATAACAAAGGAATAATGAACGGAATCGATTCAGTTGTAATTGCAACAGGAAACGATTTTCGCGCAATAGAAGCAGGAGCACATGCTTATGCAAGTTATAAGGGAAAATATTCTCCGCTAACAAAATACTATAAAAATTCTAACGGTGATTTAGTAGGTGAAATTGATATTCCATTAGCATTAGGATTAGTTGGTGGCGCAATAAAAGTTCATCCAATAGCAAAATTAAATGCAAAAATCTTAGGATTAAAAAAAGTACAAGATCTTGCTAGTGTGATTGCATCAGTTGGATTAGCACAAAATTTTGCAGCAATGAGGGCTATTGCAACAACAGGAATACAATCAGGGCACATGAAATTACACGCAAAAAATATCGCAGTACAAGCAGGAGCAATAAAAGAAGAAATTGAATTAGTTGCACAAAAAATGATTGAATTAAAAGAAGTAAATCAATTAACAGCTGAAAAAATAATTGAAGAAATTAGAGAATAAATAAATAATCTATTACGTCAATGAGCGAACCTTTTTTCGTCAATCAAAAGGTTTTTATAGATTAAGTAAGAGAATTTTTTTGTATTAAGTTTTTTAAATTTAAAAAAAGGTGTTTATTAAAATGGCTGGAATAATTGGGTGGGGAGCATATATACCAAAATACAGAATAACTGCTGAAGAAATAGCCTTAGTGAATAATGATAATGCGAATGCGATAAAAGCGGGTTTAGGTTTAACAGAAAAAAGTGTTCCTGGAAAAGACGAAGATACAATAACAATTTCACACGCTGCTACAAAAAATGCTATTCTGCGAGCAGGAATAAAAACAAAAGAAATTGGTTCAATTTATATTGGTTCAGAAAGTCACCCTTATGCAGTAAAACCATCTTCAAGTATTGTTGGCGATGCAATTGATTTAGGAAATGATTACATGGCCGTTGATACTGAATTTGCTTGTAAAGCAGGTAGTGCAACAATACAATTCAACATGGGTTTTGTTGATTCAAAAATGATAAATTATGGTTTAAGCATAGGTGCTGATACTAGTCAAGCAGAACCAGGAAATGCGTTAGAATATTCCGCTGCTGCTGGTGGCGCAGCATTTGTAATTGGAAAAAATGAAGAAGCAATTGCAACAATAGATTACACTTGTTCGTTTACTAGTGATACTCCTGATTTTTGGAGGCGAGCAATGCAACCTTATCCATCTCATGCTGGGAGATTTACTGGTGAACCTGCTTACTTTAAACATGTTGTTGGTGCAACAAAAATGATTTTAGAAAAAACTAAAATGGAAATGAAAGATTTCAAATATGTTGTATTTCATATGCCTAATGGAAAGTTTCCTGAACGCGTTGCAAAAATATTTGGGGTAACAAAAGAACAATTAGAACCAGGATTAATAGTAAAAAAAATTGGTAATACTTATTCGGGTTCAGCATTACTAGGATTAACTTGTGTATTAGATATAGCAAAACCAGGAGATAAAATTTTGATGACAAGTTATGGTTCAGGGTCTGGGTCAGATTCATTTATTTTAACATGCACAGAAAAAATTGTTGGCGCGCAAAAAAAAGCACTAACAACACAAGATTATGTTGATAGAAAAGAATATTTGACATATTCAAAATATCGTAAACATATGGAGACAATACATTAAAATTTTAAAAAATTTTAAAAAATTAAAATTTTATTTTAAAAAAATTTGTTTTTAAAAAAATTAATAAAAAAATTGGTGAAAAAATGAAAATAGGTGTAATAGGAATTGGAATTACTCGATTTGGAGAAATTTGGGATAGGGGTTTACGCGAATTACTTTTAGACTCACAACTTCGTGCACTTAACGATGCAAAAATTGTTCCACAACAAATTGACGCAATGTTTACTGGAAATATGTTAGGTGACTCATTATCTGGCCAAGTTCATATTGGAGCAATGGCTACTGAAAACTTAAATTTAGATAAACCAAGTATTCGCGTTGAAGGAGCATGTGCTTCTGGAGCATTAGCATTACGACAAGGAATAAAAGCAATTGAATCTGGAGACGCAGAAATTGTAATGGTTAATGGAGTAGAAAAAATGACTGATGTTGACACGGGTCAAGTAACAACCGCATTAATGGGAGCGGGAGATGAAGAATTAGAAGGGTTTCATGGGTTAACATTTCCTGGATTATATTCATTATTAGCAAACGCATACATGCACAAATACCCTAGTCTTACAAGAGATATTTTAGCAGAAGTTGCAGTAAAAAATCATTTTCATGGTGCAAGAAATTCTTATTGTCAATTCAAAAACGAGATAACAAAAGAAACAGTAATTAATTCTACAATGGTAGCAGACCCTTTAACATTATTTGATTGTTCGCCAATAACAGATGGTTCTGCAACAATAATAATTGCAAAAGAAGAAATTGCAAAAAAAATGAATTCAGAAGTTTTTATTACAGGTTCAGGTTTAGCAACAGACACATTATCCTTAGCTAGAAGAAATACGCTAACAGCAATTCCGGCTGGACAAAAAGCTGCAAATCAAGCATATGCACAATCAAATATAACTTCAAAAGATATTAGTTTCGCAGAAGTACATGATTGTTTTACTATAGCAGAAATAATGGCAGTTGAAGCATTAGGTTTTGCAAAAGAAGGAGAAGCATTTAATTTATATAAAAATAAAGAGACTTATTTTGATTCAAAACATCCAATAAATACTTCAGGTGGATTAAAAGCTTGTGGCCATCCTGTTGGAGCAACTGGAATAAAACAAGCAATAGAAGCAACAATGCAATTAAGAGGCGAAGCAAAAAATAGGCAAGTTTTAAACGCAACAGTTGGAGTAACGCATAATGTTGGTGGTAGCGGAGCAACAGCATGCGTGCATGTTTTTAAGAGGTTGAGATAAATGTTTAGAGAAAGCCCAATTATAAGATGGAGAAATTATTCGGATAGATACAAACTTTCGGGCCATAAATGTACTAAATGTGGTGCAAATTATTTTGAAAAAAAAGGTATGTGTGTTTGTGGAAACTTAATTTTTTCAGAAATGTTTTTTTCAGGAAATGGAAAAATTGTTTCATTTACAAAAATACATTCTGGTCCAAGTGTTTTTGAAGAACAATCTCCTTATTGTGTTGCAATAATTGATTTAGAAGAAGGTGCAAGAATAACTGCCCAAATAGTTGATTGTAAATATGATGAATTAAAAATTGGTTTAGGAGTAGAAGCAGTTTTTAGAAAATTATATAAGAGTGGAGAAAAAGGAATAATCCATTACGGAACAAAATTTAGGTTAAAATTATAATTTTTATAAATTCTTAATGTTTTTAATGGGTTCTTATCACATTATTTATTATGGGTTCTAGTGGGAAAGGATTTGCAAAAACAATTCTCTTTGGAGAACACTTTGTAGTATACGGTTTACCAGGCATAGCTGCGGGATTAGATAAATTTGTTCAAGCAGACGTGCAAACATTAAAAGATTCTAAAGAAATTATTTTTGATGATAAAGTTTTTGGAGAAAAATTTTCTATTAGTGAACAACCAGAGCATATTAAAAGTCAATTATTTAATGCAATGTTTTCAAAAGAAGATTTAAATGAAAAAGGATTAAAAATAAATATTACAGCAAATTTTCCACACGGTGCAGGATTAGGTTATTCAGCAGCATTAAGTGTTGCTATTGCAAGAGCAGTTTCAACTGAATTGGATTTAGATTTAAAAGATGAAGAAATAAATGATTTGGCATTTAAAGCAGAAAAAATCGCACATGGTAATCCTTCTGGAATTGATAATGCGTGTGCAACTTATGGTACAACAATTTTATTTGAAAAAGATTTTAAAACAAATGAAAACAAATTAAAACAATTAAAAAATTCTGCAAAATTATTTTGTTTACTAGTTGATACTGGAATAAAACATAATACAAAAGAAGCAATCAAAAAAGTTAAAGAAAACAAAGAATCTAACCCGCAAGAATTTGAAAGAATATTTTCTGATTATAAAAAAATTATTGTGAAAGCAAAACAAGAATTAAAATTTGGTGGAATAAAAGAACTTGGAAAATTAATGAATGAGAATCAAGAATTATTAAAAAAAATTGGTGTTTCTTGTAAAGAAGCGGAAGACATAATACGAACAGCCACATTTGAAAATTGTTTGGGTGCAAAAGTAACAGGGGCTGGTTGTGGCGGAAACGTATTAATTTTATGTGGGATTGAAAAAGAATTGGATAAAATAGCAAATATTTTACAAGCAAAAAAATATTCTATAATAAAAACAAAAATAAGTTAATGTTCTAAAATTTTTTAAAAAATAAAATAAATTATTTTTAATTTGATTATTATGAATAATAAAAAAATTATTGTCGCAGTTACTGGGGCATCAGGAACAAATTATGCACTAGCTTTACTTACAGCGTTAAAAAAACAAGAAATAGAAGTTCATCTTATTGTTAGTGACTGGGCAGAAAAAGTTTTAAAAGAAGAAACTGGAAAAAAAGTTATTGAATTAAAAAAACTTGCGACAAAAAATTATTCTAACACAAATTTAGCTGCAAACATTTCTTCAAGTTCGTTTCTAGTTGATGGTATGATAATTATTCCATGTTCAATAAAAACATGTTCTGAAATATTACATGCGCATACTTCAAATTTAATTACTAGGTGTGCGGATAATATGTTAAAAACAAAAAATAAATTAATTGTTGGTGTTAGAGAAACACCATTGAGTGGGCCCACATTAGAAAATCTTTGGAAACTTTCAATATATGGTGCAACAATATTTCCGCTAAGCCCTGGATTTTATCATAATCCTAAAAAAATAAGTGATTTAGAAAGTTTTATAGTTGGAAAAGCATTAGATTTACTAGGGATTTCAAACAAAGAATATGTTAGATGGGAGAATAAATAATTTTTAATTTAAAAAATAATTAAATTTAAATTAATTTAAAAAAAAGTTAAATTAAAAAAAATTAATTAATAAATAATAATTTTGGTGATTGATTATGAGTTTTCGTGAATTTGTAAAAAAAACAGATTATGTTATTGATAAAGCAGTTTCAAAAAATTTACAAGCGAGTGGAATAATTTATTCTGCTAGTGATAAGAGTATATTATTTAATAAAATAAAAGAAAATGATTACAAAGTTGCTGCTAATGTTTTTGCTTCAAAAGAAAAAGTCGCAAAATATCTTAATTGTGAAACCAAAGAATTAGTTCCATTAATGATAAACGCATTAAACAATCCATCTACTCCAGAACTTATTTTGAATACCGATCATGTGGAAATAGATTTAGATTTAGAAAAAATACCAATATTAATCCACACTGATTCAGATGGTGCGCCTTATGTTACAAGTGGGGTAATAATAGTAAAGGATTCGATTGTTGGGCAAAATGTTTGTTATCATAGAGGTAGAGTTATTTTTAAAAATAAATTTGCTTTAAGAATACTTGAAAGAAATACTATGGAATTACTAAAAAAAAATAATGGTGAATTAAGAGCTGCTTATTGTATTGGAATTGGGGCAGAAATTGCTTTAGCTGCAGCAATGGCTCCGGCATTAGGAGTTAACGAATTAGAAATAGCAAATACATTAAAACCAATAAAAGTTATTAATGCAAAAACATTTGATGCGATTTTACCTGCTGATGCAGAATTTATTTTAGAAGGAAAAATAAGTTTACATGAAAGACATAGCGAAGGCCCGTTCGTTGATTTGACTGGCACAAGTGATATTATAAGAGACGAACCAGTTTTTACAGTTGAAAAAATTTATGCTAGACCAAATGCAATATATCACGCGTTATTACCTGGCGGGTTTGAACACAAAATATTAATGGGTATGCCAAGAGAACCAACAGTATTTGATGAAGTAAAAAAAGCGGGCGTTGATATAATAGATGTTAGTATTAATCCTGGTGGAAGTTCATGGTTTCATGTTTTAATTAAGATTAATAAAAAAACAGAGGAAGATGGAAAAAAAGCAATTGTGGCTGCTATGAAAGGACATACTAGTGGAAAACATTTTTTTGTAGTTGATAATGATATTAATATTTATGATCCATTAGAAGTAGAATGGGCGTTTGCAACAAGATTTCAAGCAAATAAAGATTTTTATAAATTTGAAAACCAAAAAGGATCTTCGTTAGATCCAAGTGCTAATCAAGTAACAAGAGAAACTACTAAAGCTGGATTTGATTTAACAATGCCATTAGACAGAATAAGTGAAATGAAGAGAACAAAATTCCCAGAAAATAATATAAAAGATTATTTGTAAATTAATTTGCATGATGATTAAAAGTCATAATTTTTATTTTAAAAAAATTTTGTTTTTAAAAAAATTTAATAAAAAATTGTTTAAAAAAATTGGTGAAAAAATGTTATTAACAAAAGAAGAACAAGAAATGCTCAAAGGAAAATATGGTAATGCTGTTAAAAAAAGCATGGAAATACTTGTCGCATTAGGCGAAATTTATGGTGCTGAAAAATTAATTAGGGTTTCATCAGTACAAGTTGCGGGGGTAAGTTATGATAATTTAGGTGAATCTGGATTAGAATATTTATCTAATCTTTCAAAAGATGGTAGAGTAAAAGTTTTAACAACATTAAATCCTGCAGGAATGGATTTAGAAAATTATGAAGCATTAGGAATATCAGAAGATTTTGCAATAAAACAAAAAATGGTAATTGATTCATTTGCAAAAATGGGGGTAATAACCACTTGTACATGTACACCTTATTTGATAGGGAATACTCCAAATTTTAATCAACATATTGCTTGGAGTGAAAGTAGTGCGGTTGCTTATGCTAATTCGGTTCTTGGTGCAAGAACAAATAGAGAAGGCGGGCCAAGTGCATTGGCATCAGCATTAACTGGCCGAACACCTTTGTATGGATTGCATTTAGATGAAAATAGAATTGCTAAAATAAAAATAATTGTAAAAACGCAAATAAAAGGAACTCAAAATTTTGGCGCATTAGGGAAAGTTATTGGTGAAAAAATAAAGTCAACTCCTTGTTATATTATTGGAATAAACGAAGCGAGTATGGAAGAATTAAAATCATTTTCTGCAAGTATTGCAACTTATGGTGGCGCAGGAATATTTCACATGGAAAATATAACTCCTAATAAAACAGTTATTCCGTTAGAAGAATTAATTGTCACAAAAAAAGAAATAGAAAAAGCTTTAAACGAAATGAATATGGGTGATTGTGAAGTAGATTTTGTTAGCGTTGGATGTCCACATGCGAGTATCGCTGAAATAGCAAAACTAGCTGATTTATTAAATGGAAAAAAAGTAAAAAAAGAATTTTGGATAACAACTGCAAGACCAACAAAAAAAATTGCTGACATGAGCGGTTATTCTAAAATAATTGAAACTGCTGGGGCAAAATTCGCGTCAGATACTTGTTGTGTTGTTGCGCCAATAAAAGGAAGATTCAAATGTCTTGCAACAGATTCTGCAAAAGGGTGTTATTATGCATATTCAAAAAATCAGTCAAAAATAAAAATAATGTCAGTTGAAAATTTAGTGAAAGAAGCGTGCAAAGAACCAAGCGTGGTGAAATAATGGCGAAATTAATTGGGCGAAAAATTTTTGGTGGAATCGCGATGGGCGAAGCACTTGTTACAAAACAAGGAATAAGTTTTTTTGGGGGGATAGACCCATCTACTGGAGTAGTGACTGAATCAGGTCATGAATTAGAAGGAAAAAGTATTAGTGGAAAAATACTTGTTTTTCCCCAAGGTAAAGGGTCAACAGTTGGGAGTTATGCATTATATAGAATGAAAAAAGAAGGTACTGCTCCAATAGCATTAGTAAATAAAGAATGTGAAACAATAGTTGCTGTTGGTGCAATAATTTCAGAAATTCCTTGTGTTGATAAAATTGATATTCTACAAATAAAAAATGGTCAAAAAATAAAAGTTGATGGTGAAAAAGGAATTGTGATTTTTGATTGATATTTAAATAGTTTGAATGAATAACTTGATTATGCGAATTTTAGATATAATTAAACGAAGAATGATTTTGCAACGTAATAAAAAAACAGGCATTTCTCCTTACGTACGAGGAAAAACAAAAATAAATAATGTTTTAAATTTAAAAATTAGTAAATTTTCGCATAGTGGAAAAGTGCATAATGTTGTTACTCGGCGTGATGTTAATTCATTAATAAAAATTTCAAAAGGTAGATCACAAATTGCTAAAAAAGCAGAAGGAGTGCTTTTTAATTTACAACGAAGAAAAGTTTTAGTAAAAGAAAAAAGGTTTGGAAAATTTAGAGAAAATTCACAATTGGGTTTAGTTTGGTTTGATAAACTTACTGGGCCAAATGAAAATATTGGTGCAGTTAAACGTGCTGCAAAAACAAAATTAAAATAATAATATGTTATTTTTAAAAGTAACTTAAAGAGATTTATTATGAAAGATTTAATAATTTTAAAAATTGGCGGTTCTTCAATAACCAAAAAAGCCGAAAACAAATTTGAAATGAATGAAGAAATATTAGAACGCGTGGCAAAAGAAATAGCAATTGCAAAAAAGAAAAAAGATTTTGATTTAGTTTTAGTTTGTGGTGTTGGGCCATTTGGACATACTAATGTTGTTAATTATAATTTAAATGGAAAAATTAAAACTCTTGCACAAAAAGAAGGTGTTTTAAAAACAAAAAAAGATTGTGATTTTGTTGCGTTAAAAGTAATAACTGCGTTAAAAAAAAATGGTTTAATTGTTAATCACTTGCCTGGTTATAAAGTTTGTAAACAAGATGAAAGAAAAGTAATTTTTTTTGAAACGAATTCTTATAAAAAATTATTAGAAAAAAATATTATTCCTGTTACAACTGGTACAATGGTGCATGATAAAAGTTTTAATTGGAGTGTTATGTCTGGAGATACAGTTATTTCAGAATTATGTAAATCTTTAAAACCAAAAAAAGTTTTAATAGGAACAGATGTTAACGGGATTTTTACTTCTGACCCAAAATTAAATAAAAAAGCAGAATTAATTGAACTAATAACAAAACAAAATTTAGAAAAAGTTTTAGAACAATGCGGTGAATCAAATTCAGTTGATGTTACTGGTGGAATGAAAGGAAAATTAGACAAATTAGGGAAACAATTAGGAAATGTTCCTGCTGAAATATTTTCATTATTTATCCAAAAAAATTTAGAAAATGTTTTAAGTGGAAAAGAAATAAAAAGTACAAAAATCAAGTTATAATTATGATTCCAAACGCAAGAAAAAAAATTTCAAAAATGCATGTTGCTATTGCACAAAAAAAAGGTAGTGTAAAATTAAAAAATGATATTCAAAAAATTCGTTTTGTTGAAAGAAAAATATTTGGTGTTGGAAAAACAATTTCTCAAAAAACATATTTTCATCCTAAAAAGAATTTGATTAAAATTAAATTAGAAAGAGCTGGAAAAGAAATCGGAAAATTAGAAATTGGAATTAAAAAAATTGGAACTTATAAAGAAGCATTTTTTTCAGACGCGTTTATAAAAAAAACTATGCGTGAAAAAGGACTTTATTCACAAGTGGTTGCTCAAGCACTGGATGTTTTAACAAAATCGGGAGTTAATACAGTTAGATTTGAAGCTACTGGAGGACATTCTGTTTTAAAAAAAATGGGGTTCGAATCAAAATCACAATTTGGTAGTAGAATTTATTACAAAGAATTAAACCCACAAAAACAAGTTCGTCAATAAACGAAGCGATTTTCGTCTAAATGTAATGTTTTTAAACTTTATTGGCAGATAGTTTTTTATAATTCAAAAAACTATTTTAATAGTTGTGATATAATGAAGCAAATAATTTTTTTAGGACGCGGTGGACAGGGAGCAGTTACAAGCTCACAAGTTCTTGCAATTTCTGCGTTTATTGATGGTAAACAATCACAAGCATTTCCAAATTTTGGTGTTGAAAGAACAGGTGCACCAGTAAGAAGTTATTGTAGAATAGATGATAAAAAAATTAATTTAAGAGAACAATTAAAAGAAGCGGATTATGCGTTAATTTTAGATCCCACATTAACAAAAAATTTAAATGAAAAGATAACTTCACTAATAATTGTTAATTCTAATAAAAAACCAGTTGACTTAGGCTTACAAACAAATGCGAAAGTAATTTGTATTGATATAACAAAAGTTGCAATGGAAAAAATTGGGAAACCATTTGTAAATATTTCAGCGCTAGGTGCTTTTGCAGCATTAACAAATGAAATAACTTTAGAATCATTAGAAAAAGCAGTTTTGCAACAAATGGGTGCAAAAGGAAGTATTGTAGAAAAAAATATTGAAGCAGTTAGAGAGGTTTATAAAATTTCTAAAAATGATTTGCAAAAATAATTTTATGATTTAAATAACTAAAAGATTAATGATTGATTTTTATGGATAAAGAACTAAAAAGTAAAGATGGTGTAATTCTTACAAAAGGTGCGGTTATACGTGAGCCTGGATCAACAAAAAAATATAAAACTGGAGATTGGCGAACATTCAAACCAAGTATAGATCAAGAAAAATGTATTAAATGTGGGAAATGTTGGTTAAATTGTCCCGATGCTGCAATATACAAGGATAAAGATGGGAAATTTCAAATAAATTATGATTATTGCAAAGGTTGTTTAATATGCGCGAAAGTTTGTCCTGTTAAAGCAATTGGTTTTGTGGTAGAAGAAAAATAATTTTGTTTAAGCGAATATGATTTTTATTTGAAATGATTTAAGTTTATTTGGGAATGATTTTTATGGTTGAAAAAAAAGTAATGTCAGGTTCAGAAGCAATTGCATTAGCAGTAAAATTATGCAAACCATTAGTTTTACCAATGTACCCAATCACACCTAGTACACTTGTTCCAGAAAAATTATCTGAATTTGTAGCTAATGGTGAATTAAACGCTCAAATGATTTATGTTGAATCAGAACATTCTGCAATATCAGCTTTATATGGAGCATATGCTACGGGAGTTCGATCTTTCACAGCTACTGCTTCTCAAGGTTTAGCATTAATGCATGAAATTATTCCAATAGTTTCTGCTTCAAGATTTCCAGCTGTAATGTTTATTGCAAACAGGGCTTTATCTGGGCCATTAAGTATTTGGAACGATCATTCAGATTCAATGAGTGAACGCGATCAAGGTTGGATACAATTATTTTGTGAAGATATTCAAGAAGCATTTGATACTATAATAATGGCATACAAAATTGCTGAAAAAGAAAATGTTTCCTTACCTATAATGGTTTGCGCAGATGGTTTTATTTTAACACACGTTTACGAACCAGTACAAATAGAAGAACAAGAAAAAATAACTGATTTTGTTGGAACATATAATCCAAAAGATTTTTTGGACACTAAAAACCCAAAAACATTTGGTGCATTCGCACAACCAAATACTTATTTTGAATTCAAAGAACAAGTACAAGACGCAATGATGGAAGCATTAAAAGAAATAAAAAATGTGAATGAAGAGTTTGGAAAAAAATTTAAAAGAAAATATGGTGATGGATTAATAGAATTAATAGAAATGCAAGATGCAGAATATGCACTATTGATTGCAGGAAGTACTATTGGAACTGCAAGAGAAGTAGTAAAAGATTTAAGAAAAAAAGGTAAAAAAGTTGGGTTAATAAAATTAAAATCTGTTCGGCCATTTCCAACAAAAGAATTAATTTTAGCTTCAAAAAAATTAAAAGGATTAGGAATTATAGATAGACATATTTCTTTAGGATATGAAGGCGCATTATGTACTGAAACAAAAGCAGCATTAGTAAAAGAAAAAGTTAATGTAACAGGATTTATCGCGGGATTAGGTGGACGAGATATTGATAGAGAAAGAATAAGACACGCTTTTGATTTAATAATAAATGGAAAAGAAGGCGTTTGGTTAAAATAATTTATTGGTGAAATTTATGGCTATAATTGGATTTGAAGAAAAAGAGTTTTTTGCACCAGGGCACAGAGCATGTGCTGGTTGTGGGGAAGCACTTGCATTAAGACACGTGTTAAAAGCAGCAGGACAAGAAACAATTTTGGTAATGGCAACAGGGTGCATGGAAGTAGTTTCAACACCATATCCTGAAAGTGCTTTTGAAATTCCATGGGTGCATTGTGCATTTGAAACAGTTGGTTCAGTAGCAAGTGGAGTAAAAGCTTCATTAATCGCGAAAGGTGATACTAAAACAAATGTTATTGGAATGGGTGGAGACGGAGCAATGTTTGACATTGGTTTTGGAGCATTAAGCGGAGCGTTAGAACGCGGACACAAAATATTATTTGTTGTAACTGATAATGAAGCTTACATGAATTGTTTAGCTTTAGACTCTTTAATAATGACAAAAGAGGGTCTGAAAAAGATTACTGAAATAAATGTTGGTGATGAAGTATATGCATTTAGTCAATCTACTCATGAATTAGTTTTAAAAAAATGTAGTGGAGTATTTGACAATGGAAAAAAAAGAGTTTTTGAAATTAATACGTCTTCAAACACAATAAAAGCAACTGGAAATCATCCTTTTTTAATTCTTCAAAGAAATGGAAAAGAGGGAAAAAATAAATTTGTTTGGAAAATGGTTGAAGAACTAAAAGTTGGTGAAGAAGTTGTAACTTTAAAAAAAGGTCTTGAAGGCAAATCCTATAACTTTTCAAATATTAAATTATCTAAAAAAGGAGATTATAAAGTTAACAAAATAAACGAAGTAAATTTACCAGGTAAATCTTCGCCCAAAATAATGAAATTATTTGGAATTTATGTTGGTGATGGCTGGACAAGAATAAATAAAGCTGAAGTTGGATTTGCACTTCCAAATGGAAAAAAAGGAAGAAAAGAAGCAAAACAATTAATTGAGAGTTTATCTTGGAATAACTGTTTAAGTGAAAACGAAAATGAATTGCAACTTAGATCAATAAATATTGCGCGATTTTTTGATTCACAAGGATTTGGCAAAGGTGCAAAAAATAAAATTATTCCACAATGGGTTTTCACATTACCACTAAAAGAAAAACAAGCATTTGTTGAAGGATTATTACTCTCTGATGGATATACTATTGGTAAAAGTCATCGATATGTTTCTGCTAGTTATGAACTTCTTAGAACATTAAGATTATTATTACAAACAATGGATATGCAAGTTGGTAAAATTCACCAACAAACAAAAAAGAAAGGAGTTCTTGTTGTAAAAAAACAATTGCTTGCAGATTCAACTTATGGTTATGTTTGTTTTAGTGGAAAACAAGGCGCGATGTTAAAATATGCTAATCAAAATAAACAAAGAAATTTTTTATTTGGAAATGAGCATTTTGAAACAAAGAAAATACTTTCAATAGAAAAAAAAGGTATTGAAAAAACACTTGATTTAAGAGTGGATGGAGAACACAATTTTGTTGCAAATGGAGTTGTTGTTCATAATACTGGAATTCAAAGAAGTGGTGCAACATTTCCTTATGCTAATACTACTACTTCGCCAGCAGGAAAAATAATTGTTGGAAAACAAGAACCAAAAAAACCTTTAACTTTTATTGCAGCAGCACATGGGATAAAATATGTGGCCTCTGCATCAGTATCAAACTTATTTGATTTAAAAACAAAAGTTCAAAAAGCACTGGCAACAGATGGGCCATCATTATTACACGTTTATGTTCCTTGTATTCCTGGGTGGAAAATGGATTCTTCTTTAACCATAGATATTTCAGTAAAAGCTTTTGAAACAAATGTTTTTCCATTATATGAAATAGAAAATGGTGTGCTTAAATTAAATCAAAAAGTTCCTCAAAAAAAAGGAATTGAAGAATATTTAATGATGCAAGGTAGATTCAAACATATTACTCCAGAAATTGCTCTAAAAATGCAAACGTATGTTGATGCACGATACAAATTTTTAGAAGAAAATAATGGAAAAAAAATATTCGATACATTATTTTAAAATTATTTTTTTTAAATAAATTTTTTTATTTAATTAGTATTTTTTATTTCTTTTAATTTATTTAATTAGCGTTATTTATTTTCTTTTAATTTATTTATTTAGTAATAATTAATTTATTTTCTTAGTATTATTTATTTTCTTTTTTTAAACAATTTTTTTATTAAATGATTTTAAAATTTTTGTTTTCACAAAATTATATAATTGTTCTGTATTATTTAATATTTGTGATAAAAAATGCGGGTTTATTTAATACGACATGGACAAACTACTAGTGATGTTGAAGAAAAATACAATGGTTGGTATGATGATCATTTAACTAATAAGGGTAAATTACAAGCTAGTGAATTAGCAAAAAAATTAAGCGAAAAATTAATTGAAAAAGTATTTGTTTCTCCAAGAATTAGGACTATTGAAACAGCTTTAATTATTGCAAAAGAATTGCCTGTAAAATTTGATGTGGTTAATGAGTTTGGCGAAAGAAATTCTTATGGCGTACTAACCGGTTTAACAAAAAAAGAAGCTTTAGAAAAATTTCCTGATGAAGTTGAGGAATTAGAAGCTAATAAACCATATCAAAAAGTTAAAGATTGTGAAGATTATTATGATTTTGCTCAAAAAGTAATTTCAAAATTTAATGAAATGATTGAAAATGAATTTTTTATGGAAACACAAGGCCTTGCAATAATAACTCATGGTGCAACAATTAGTACTATTTTTAGAGAGGTTTTGGGATTTGAAATAAATGGGATTAAAGATTGTGCTATATTCGAACTAGAATTTGATGGCGACGGATACGAAATACTTTATGCAAAAGATGTTCTAGAAATGATTGCTGATAATTAAAATAATTATTTAATTTTTTAATTATAATTTGAATGCATTAAAAAATATTTTTTTATTTTAACAATCTTTGAACTCGCTGGAATGGTAATCCTGATTTTTCACAAAGAAAAACAACTTTTTCTTTATTTCCTTTTAATCCTTTCCAATCAAGAATAATTTTTGTAGCATTAGTTTTTACAATCATTTGTTCTAACAAATCTTCATCTAAAAAATCTAGTTGGTACTTTGGACAAATATGACCAAAAGAGAAATTTTGTCTTAAAGCAAGTTTAGTAAAATCAGGAGTATAGTGGCCACCGCCTATTCCAATAACAATTTCGTCATTATTTTCTTTTAACGTTGATTTTACAATTGTTTCTGCGATTATTTTTGCATATTCTTGATTAGTCCATTCTTTTATTGAACTCCCAATTTCTATAAATGAAACATTTTTTGGTGTGAAAGGGCCGTGATGCGTAGCCTCATAACAAATCACGAAATCATTTTTTAACAAAGAATTTCGTTCATTTAATTCTCTTAAAAAATTAGTATTAATTCTTGCTAGCGAACCACATAATTTTTTTTCAATTCCGCCACATTCGGCCTTAGAATAATTTCCAATTGAATGTGTAGTTAGACTTTTTGTGCCAAAAACACTCTGATGTTTTGAAATAATAATAATATTATCTTCTTTTACTTTCTCTAATGGTAAATAAACAGAATCTTCTTCAAACTCATAAAAATTAACCCATTGTGGTAAACCTATTTTATGTAATTGTTCTGCAATATTTTTACTAGCTTCATCTATTTTTGAGCTAACAATTGCTAATTTCATAAATAGTTAATGTTAAATTAAATACTTAAATTTAATTAATTTTTTGATTTGGGTTAGTATATTAAATTATTTTTAAAAAATTTAGTTTTAATTAACCTTTTAAAAGTTATTTGAAATAAGTTAATTATAATTAATTGAGGTGTTATTAAATGGTAGTTGAATACGGTGAATTTAAAGGAAATAAATTAATAAAATTAATGCGAAACGAAACAGATACTTACCCATTTCAGTTTGGGAAAGGGAAAGCAAAATTAATAGTAGAACATTTTGATGCGATAAAAGCTTTTGCAGAAGAAGAATAATGTTTTTTAAAACAATATTTTATTTTTTATTTTTTATTTTTTATTTTTTATTTTTTATTTTTTTTTTTATTTTTTTAATTTCTTTTTTTAGTTTTTTTATAAGAAACCCTCTTTTTTATACTATATAAATTGTTACAGCTTTATTTTGTGATTGCTTTTAAATAGAAAAATTTACTAATCATAGTATGGATTTTAAGACAATGTTGAATCTTCTTTTAGTTGTCTTAGTCTTACAATAAGCAACGCCTAATAAAAATCTTTTTTGGTGGTTGCGAAATAATTTATGGTTGTGTTAAATGTGGATGGTGCGAAAAAAATAGTTCAATCTTTGATTGAAAATAAGACAGAAATAATTTTTGGTTTTCCTGGTGCTAGTATAATGCCAGTTTATGATAAACTATTAGATTATCCCGCAATAAGACATGTATTAGTTAGACATGAACAAGCCGCTGCACATGCAGCTGATGCTTATGCAAGAATAAAAAACAAACCCGGAGTATGTATGAGCACTTCAGGGCCAGGTGCAACAAATCTAGTAACAGGAATAATGACTGCTTACATGGATTTTGCTCCTCTTATCGCATTATCCGGAAATGTTTCAAAAAGTTCAATGGGTAAACGCTCATTTCAAGAAACAGATATGGTTAGTATTACAAAAGCGATTACAAAAAAAAATTTTAGAATAAATGAAACAAGTGAAATTGATGATATAATAAAAAATTCTTTTGAAATTGCGATGAGTGGTCAACGTGGACCAGTTTTTATCGATATTCCAAAAGATATTCAAACAAGCAACGCAGATTTTCAAGAACAAAAAAATTATTTCACAAAACCAATGGCGCCGCGCAATTCAAAAATAAATAATTTAAATTTAAATTTAGCTGCAAAAGAAATTTTATCCGCGTCTAGACCAATAATACTTGTTGGTGGGGGAGCAATTTCTTCAAATGCAATAAATGAAATAAACAAAATTTCAACAGGATTAAATATTTTTGTTGCAACTACACTAATGGGTAAAGGAGCATTTGATGAAACTAATGTATTTTCTTTAGGCGTTATTGGAATGCATGGAAAAAAAATTGCTAATTATGCAATAAGTGAGGCAGATGTTATTCTAACAGTTGGTTGTCGTTTTAGTGATCGAATTACAGGGGACACAAATTTTTTTGCAAAAGATGCTAAAATAATCCAAATAGAAATAAGCAAAAATGAAATTAATAAAAACATTAAATCTACTATTGCGCTAATTGGAGATGCAAAACAAGTTTTAATCGAATTAATAAAAAGAATTGATTTTAAATCAAGAAAAAATTCTGTTTGGCAAGACAAAATGAAGAATTTTGTTAAAGAATGTAATTGTAATATTAATATTAATTCACCAAAAATAGACCCGCGAAAAATAATTCACGAATTAAATAATACAATTAAAAAACAAGATATTATTACTACTGGCACTGGCCAACACCAAATGTTTGCAATGCACTTTTTGAAAAGAAGTCTTCCAAGAACATTTATTACATCGGGGGGAAGTGGTACAATGGGATATGGTTTTCCAGCATCAATTGGAGCAAAAATCGCGTCTCCAGAAAATAATGTTTTTAACATTGATGGCGATGGCAGTTTTGCAATGGTTAGCCAAGAATTAGCTACTTGCAAAGAAGAAGAAATTAAAACAACTCAACTAATATTTAACAACGCATATCTTGGAATGGTTAGGCAATGGCAAGAATTATTTATGGATAAACGCTATGCGCACACGCATCTTAAACGCACACCGAATTTTGCAAAACTTGCAGAAGCATACTCGCTTTATGGTGAAACAATAGAACGGCCAAGTGAAATAAACCAAGCAATAAAAACAGCTATTAAAAACGATTCAACTACAGTACTGGATTTTTTGATTGATGAAGAATCAAATATTTTGCCAATGTTTGGTGCGGGTGATAAATCAATTAATATGTTTGGAAATTGTATTCAAAACAAAGGAATGTTATTCTAAAAAATAAACGGAAGTCTTTAATATTAAAAAGCTTTTATTTTATAATGTTAGAAAAAATGTTTTATCCTAAAAGTATTGCCATAGTTGGTGCAAGTAATACTCCTGGAAAAGTAGGGTATTCGGTAGTGCAAAATTTAATTGAAGCAAATTTTTCTGGGCCAATTTATCCAGTTAATTTAAAAGAAGAAAAAATCCTAGGATTAGAGTCTTTTCCTAGTATTACTAAAATAAATAAAATAATTGATCTTGTAATTATCGTTGTTCCTGCAAAATTTGTTTTAAGTATAATAGAAGAATGTGCCAAAAAAGGAATAAAAAACGTGGTAATAATAACTGCGGGTTTTAGTGAAACTGGTGAAGAAGGAAAAAAAGTAGAAGAACAAATAAAACAAATTGTGTTAAAAAATAAAATGAATGTTGTTGGACCAAACACATTAGGGATAATTAACAGTGAAAATGGTTTAAACGCATCTTTTTCAGCAAATTTTCCAGCTAGTGGAGAGATTGCATTAGTTTCTCAAAGTGGAGCATTATGTACTGCAATACTTGATTGGGCTAGAAGAGAAAACGTTGGATTTAGTAAATTTATTTCAACAGGTAATAAAACTTTTTTAAGCGAATGTTCTTACTTTGATTATTTATCGAACGATCCAAAAACAAAAGCAGTTTTCGTTTATATGGAATCCGTTAAAAATAATAATGATTTTTTAAAATCAGCTTATGCTCTGGCTAAAAAGAAACCAGTAATTTTATTAAAATCTGGTAGAAGCAAAGAAGGAGCAAAAGCAGCATCATCACATACTGGAGCAATAAGTGTGGATGATAATATTTTTAGTGTTGCTTGTAAAAAATCAAATATACTTCGAATGAATTCCGTAGAAGGATTTTTTGATATGGCAAAAATAATTTCAAAAATAAAAAAACCAACTGGATTTAGATTAGCAGTTGTTACAAATGCTGGTGGTCCTGGAGTAATTGCAGCAGATTCTGCATCAAATCATGATTTTGTTTTACCAGAATTTAGTAAAAAAACAATTGATATAGTGAAAGAAATAAATCCGCACCCGTCTAATCCACTAGACTTAATTGGGGACGCAAAACCAGTTGATTATAGGACTGCTTTAACTGTTTTACAAGATGATTCTAATGTGGATTTATTATATGTTTTATTAACACCACAAAGCATGACTGATCCAGATAGAGTAGCAGACATAATAGTAGAATTAAATTCACGATTACCAATAATGTGTTCTTTTTTAGGAGGGACTGCAGTTAGTAATGCAAAACAACTTTTTAGAGAAAAAGGAATAGTAGAATTTTCTACGCCTGAAAGAGGAATAAAAGCATTGGCTAGATTAAAATCTTATGAAGAATCAAAAAAAATAGTGAAAATTTTTGAACAAAAAATTAATCCGAATAAAGAAACATTAAATTTAATTTCGAAAAATGATAAACTAAAAATGCAAGACGCTTTTAAAATATTAAAAGAATTTGGGATTAAAACTTGTAAAACAGAATTTGTTGAAAACGAGTTAGAATTTGATAAGATAATAAAAAAATTTAATTTCCCAGTAGCATTAAAAGCATCTTCTGGAATAGCACATAAAACAGATTTAGGATTAGTAAAATGGAATATTAAAAATGAAATAGATGCAAAAAATATTTTTATTGACATGCAAAAAATATTAGTGAAAATGAATAAACCATTACAAATAGCAGTGCAGGAAATGATTGAAGGACAAGAAGTTATTGTTTCAAGTATAACAAACGAATTTGGAAAAATAATTACATATGGTTTAGGCGGCATATTTGTGGAAGTAATGAAAGATGTTTCACAAAAAATTGCTCCAATAAATGATAGTGATATTGATGAAATGTTTGATGAAGTAAAAGGAACAGCTGTTTTAAAAGGGGCAAGAACAAAAAAGAATTATGATATTGACTCATTAAAAAAAATTATTAAATTAGTTTCAAACATAGCCCTAACTTATCCAGAATTGCGTGAAATTGAAATGAATCCAATTATTGTTAATGAAACTGGCGCTTATGCAATTGATGCAATGATGACTAAGTGATTTAATGAATTCTAATCAAAAAGAAAAAATTTTAAAGGCAATTAAACTTGGGGTTAATAAATTCGAGTTAATTGATGCTTTTGATTTAGAAAAAGATGATTTAAAAGAATTAAATGATTTTTATGATATTGCTTTAAAAGTTAAGAAAAGTATTGAATCTAATAATAATTTTTTAACAGAATTATATGCTAGTGAAGTTGATGAAGAAGATTATAATTTAATATTAAATTTTTTTAATAAAAAAAAGGTTTTTGTTAAACAAAAAAAATTACAGATTAATATTAAAAAAGGGGTTAAAATTATTTTAAAAAATATTGGGATATTAATTGTTCTCATTTTTTTAACAATAATTCTTTTTTTTATTTTTAGTAATTTTTTTCAAATAGATTTTAATTTTGGTAATTTAGATTTTAGTTCTATAAATTTTAATCCGCTTAATATTTTTTTGCCTAATAATCAAAAAGAAATTATTATTTCTGGATTAATTATTGGAGAATTAACTGATTTTTCAAAAACCAAAATTAGTGTAAATGGTGCGAACCTTTCTAGTTTTGATTTTAATAAAAATAATTTTGAAATTAAAGTTAAATGCGTTGATGATTTTGTAATTGATTTTTCTCTTGCAGATTTTGTTCCAATTCACAAACAAATAGATTTTTGTGTGAATCAAAAAATAGGTATTTTCATGACAAAAATAAGTAAATTTGAAAATATTGATTTAACTAAAAAAAATATTGTTTCAAATAATAGTGTTAGTGTTGATTTAAACGGAGCTGATTTAGTGATTTTTGGAAAAAATATTTCTCCAAAAGATGCGAAGATTTCTGTCACAGGATTTAATCCAAATAATGTTGAGGATCTAAAATATTTTCCTGGCGAGTTAGAAGGAATTGATGAAAATGGTGTCAAAACTAGTTTTGTGAGTTTTGGGTTTGCTAAGATTCTTGCAACCGATTCAAAAGGAAATAAACTTGATTTTAAAAATGAAAATGCTCGCATTAGTTTTAGTATTGATCCTATTCATGCCGATTTAGCTCCAACGAAGGCTATTCTTTGGAATTATAATGAAAAAAAAGGGATTTGGGAATACGTGGGAGTCGCAATTAAAAATTGTGATACTAAATGTGTTTATGATGCGAATTTAACAAAAATTGGTTCTTGGTTTAGTGTGGGATCTAAAACTACTTCTCAAGTAAATATTGCTATTAATGGTTTTGATTTTTCTGCAACTAATAATAGAGTTGATGTTGCAGTAGCGCCAACAATTGTACCAAGTGGTACACCAACAGTAAATCTTAATCCTAATGAAAAAATTGAAAATTTAAGTGAAATAAAAACCGACATGGTTTGTACAAAAGAAGAAATCAGTGGATATGATAGAAAAAAAATTGGTGATGCATATAACGATACTGTAATGGATTTTGTTTTAACATCTAATAGCAAAACTTTGTATATTGGAAAAGGAGTTGCACAAGTAGTAAAAGATGCTGAAGGAAATATTGTTCGTGAAATTGAAACCGACTGTACTTGTACTGAAGATATATCTACAGAAAATAGATATTTATATGATTGTGATGGGTATAATGAAAATGGTTATTATGATTGGTGTACTCGAAAATGGGTGAGCTTTTCTTGTGCGGGGGCAAAAGTTGAAAATGCTGTTAATCCTTATTGTAAAAATTATAACGACCTTGAAAATAAGATTTATGAAATATATCTTAATGCTTATAGAGATTCTATTTTAAAATATTCAACTCAATTTCATATTGATCCCAGATTAGTAGCAGCTATTGCTTTAGTGGAAGTAAATAATCAATTTCGTGATGAATATTCAAATATATTACATTCTAGAGATGCAGGTGGGGGATTTTTTAGTAATTTAAAGAAAACTATTGAAAACGGATTGGGAGATATTGAATTAAAGCTTAAAGCCTGTTTATCTGATAGGAGTGATCTTGATATAGGTAACATGCATATTCCTTTTGAGATAGCATATATAATATTTGGTGCAGACGAAAAGAAAGCTTCAATTATTCTTGACACCTGGAATTATCCTGAAAATATTGTTAATTATAAACATTTATTAGAGTCAGAACCGGGATTCAAAGAATTAATTGAAAGCAAAATATCTGAAAAAGATTTTGCAAAATTATATTCTTCAAGTAACCCTGTAAATTTAGACGGCCAGGTGTTAGTTTTAACAGCTTATCTTGCTGCTCAAGATCAATTATGGCTTAATAATCCTAAAAGTGATTTTCAAAGATTGAGTGAACAAAATTTAGAAGCGTTTGGTCATTTATATAATATTGGTTGGAAACATTTTAATCCAAAAGAAAATCCCAAAGCGGTAAAAATGTCTTCAAGTTCATTTTCGACGATTGTTGATGGGGAGGCTTACAAAACGCCACAGTCTTTTGGTAAACGATTTGAAATGTTTTATAATTCTGAGAAGATGGCTTATTTCTTTAGTAATGATTGGAATGGAATGATGCCTGATTTTTGGGGTTGTGGAGATGGTGAAGATAATTTAAAAAAAATTAGGTTTGCAGTAGAAGAAGTTAATTCATTTAATGAATGGTTAAATTCAGTTCAACCTGCTAAAATTAATTTGAATAATATTTCAGGAAATTTTGTTTTGGGTGTTAATAAAGGTAATGATGATATTTCAATTTATGATGGAGTTGATTTAATTAGTGGTCAAATATTTTATCCGATAAATGATTTTGTATATTATTCAGAAGTGCCAAGTATAACTGAAAAACTTTTCGGTGATCTTGTAGTTTATGATTCTTTTATTGTTGATCAAGGTGGAGGTTATTCTATTGGTAATAATGATGGTTTGTTTAAGTTAGCAAATAATTCAATAATACAAAAGAGTGGAGAAAAATTAATTATTCAAAATGGAGATTCGATATTTGATTTTGGTGAAAAAGTTGGGAATATTTATTTTATAACAAAATCAAAAAGTTCAAACATAAAATCAGAAATAAATTATTCTTATGAAAATGGTTTGCTTAAAGAAATAGATTTTGGTGATTCAAAAACAACTTTTAATTATGCTGGTAACACACTTGAAAATGTTGTTTATGAATCTAGTGGAAACGATGTTCTTACAGAAGAATTTGATTACTTGGAAAATAAACTTTCACAAATTTTATACAAAGTGAATGGAGAAATAATTTCAGACATAAATTATATTAAAAATCAGAATTATTTTGAAGTAAAAAATTCACTTTATTCGCAAAAATTTAATTTAATAAATAATCAAGTAACAAAGATAGAAAATTCTTCTTTTGATTCTAATGGTGATTTAGTGACTATAAATACTGATTTTGAGTATTCTAAATATTACACTTATATTACAAGTGATGGTTATACTAACACTTGCTTTATGGGGATTTGTTTTATTGATGAACTTTTAAATAGTATTACTACTTCTGCTAAGTGTGTTGATTATTATTCTGATTCTGCGCAAGTGAATGATTTTGATAAATTTGTTTTAGTAATAAATGGGCTTGATGAAAACAAAAATAATTTTGTGATTAGAGAAGATGTTGATAAAAGCAAAATAAGTAATATGGTGTCAGTAAAAGTTCCAATAAATTCAGATTTAAATTTGTTTTTAGAATTAAATGGTGTACCGTCAGATCCAATAATAACTGAACTAGGAAATGATTCAATTAATGTCTCTGATTTATTAGACTCTCCAAAAAATTGTTCAAACACTATGATTTCTTTTGGTGGATTTTCACTTGATAATTGTGCGGTTTATGCTCAAGATGAAAACAAGTTAATTAATTGTTTACTTGGAAGTGTTGGAATGTTTGATACAAATACAAGTGATTTAATTAATTTTATAAGCGGCCTTGATACAAATAATGCGTTAAAAGAAACTGTGATAAGTTTTATTGAAAATAGGTTTAAGTAAAATCAATTTGTTTATATTTATTATTTTGCATAATTTGTTTATGAAAATTGATTCACTTAAAATTAAAGATGGGGCAATGCTTGCTCCAATGGCCGATTTTACAAATATTGCTTTTCGTTCTTTGTGTAAAGAGTATGGTTCAATTCTTACTTATACTGAATTAATTTCTTGCAAATCCATTATTTATAAAAATAAAAAAACTAAAAAAATGCTCAAAGTTAATGGAAAAGAAAAACCTGTTTTTTTACAATTGTTTGGAAATGATCCAAAAGATTTTTTTGACGCAATTTCTATTATAGAAAATGATAAAGAGTTAAATAATTTTGATGGTTATGATTTGAATGCTGGGTGTAGTGTTCCTAAAGCAGTAAAAGGAAAATATGGTTGCTACATAATGCAGTTTCCTAAACTAGTTGGAGAAATTATAAAAGAAATGAAACGTGCAACAAAAAAACCAATTACAATAAAAATGCGTTTAGGATTTGAAAAAGAAAATTTTGTAGAAGTCGCAAAACAAGCTCAAAAAGCAGGGGTTAGTGCTATTTGTTTGCATGCAAGATTAGGTTCGCAAGGGTATGGTGGGAAAGCAAATTGGGAAAAAATAAAAGAATTAAAAAAAAGTGTGGATATTCTAGTAATTGGTAATGGGGATGTTAATACAATAGAAGATTATATTAAAATTAAAAAAGAAACAAATTGTGATTTTGTCATGATTGGGCACGTTTGCGGCCGGAACGCTGACAGGTGGCGAGGGTTTGCAAGCGGCCA
>JAQVNZ010000070.1 GCA_028702895.1 Candidatus Iainarchaeum sp.
TCATTAAAACAATTTCTTGAATCTTGTCGTTACTCTCATAACTAATAATTCTTTCTTCCATTTACTAAATGCAACTAAAGTCATTAATATTCTTTGGGTAGAATTTAGTTCAACCAATTAGTTGATTCTTTTTTTGAATCATTAACTCTGGTTTTCCTTTGTTAAGTTCTTTTCCAGTTTTTATTCCTAAGGTTTTAATGAATTTTCTGATTTTGTCTTTTTGAGTTTTTATCCTTTCCTGACTTGGTTTTTTTATCTCAACTTCTAAAAACAACCCTAAATTTAGGACATCTTCTACCACAATCTCGTATTTTTCAGTTTCAAAAGTGTATTTTGTATTATTAATTTCAATTATTTTCTTGAATCCTATCAACTCAATTATTTTATTAATTCTCTTGAAATCACTTAATTTAACTTCATATTCGTCAGAGTATTGCCAAACATTATTTTTATTATAATGGTCTATTTTGTAAGTTAAAAAAGATTCTTTATTTTTTTTCCGAATTCTAACCACTCGTCTTGGGAAAATATTGGGTTTTATCTTTTTGTCAAGGGTGTAATAAATGTCATAAATTTTGTTTATTTTTAAAGACCCTATTTTTGTTAATTTTTTTATACACGAATTTTTATTTTCAAGCAACTCCATTAAAATTTCTATTTCTTTCATCAAATTCCTCCAAAATCTTTTCAATATCTTTTTTAGTATTATATGTTATTCCTAACGACATTACCCATGATGTTTTTTTAGTATTTATTATTTCTTTTAAAGCATCTCGCCCAAATAAATGACTCATAACCTCTGAAGAATCATAAATATTATCGAATTGAAGTGGTACTTTTAATTCTTTTTTTAACCAAGTTAAACCACAATTTCGAGGGGTGTTGATTAACATTTTTCTTTTTATTCTCCATTCTTCAAAATTACTTGCTTTTATTTTATCAGGTAGATATTTAAACCACATTTCATTTAATTCGTCATTAAATGACTCGTCCCAACCTATGGTAATAAATACTCCTTTTTCTGTTAATAATGAATTAATTTTTCTTAACTCATTAATGCAAGTATTTAGATCACTAATCTTGCTAGGGAAACCAAAACAACTAATTATAAAAGAAGACTTGCAAGGTAATTCAATATTTTCAGTTTTAGATTTTATTAATTTAATTTTATTAGTAAAAGATTTTTTTCGTATTAATGATTTTTTTAAATGATTTAACATCTTTTGATTAATATCAATGGCATGTGCAGTTCCTTCATAGTTTATTTCATTAATTATTTTTTTTATTATTTTTCCAGTGCCCGTAGCAATATCCAAAGGATTGATTATTTTTATTTTGTTTTTCTTTATTTGTTGAATTATTATCCTAAAACAAATATTTTCTGGATCTTCTGCTTCTGAAAATTTATTATATATTTCTGGATTTTCATACCATTTGTCGGTTTCATCAATTATTAGCCCATTTTCATTTTCACAATATTTTTTAAAAATTTTATTCTTTTCTTTTTCATGATTGTTTTTTAATTTATATATTGATTGGGTTAATTCACTTATAACTTCAGGATCTTCTTCTTCAAATAATATCTCTTCTAGGAATTTTAGTGTTTCACTTGAATCAATATTATTTATGCATTTGATGCACATTTTTCTTATTTTAGGGTTTTTATTGTAGATGTGTTTTGATATGTCTTCTAATTTTCTTGGTAAACTATTTTCGTTTAGGGCGAATAATATAGTGTGAATCATTTCATAATCTTCGGTTTTTCTAAAATTATTTAATATTTTATTTTCTATTTCAGAATCTATTAGATGTAGTCTTCCCGATAACCATATGCTGTTTATTAATGTTTTTTTATTTTTTGTATTCAAAATTTGAAATTTTATTTTTGGATAAATTTTAGTTTTTATATTTCTTGAATTAACTTGCAAAAGAATTCCAATTGTTGATTTTTTTTCATTTAATTTTTTTAAATAATCACTTAATGGGCATAATCCTTCATTTTTCAGATTGTGTTTCATTAAAGTAATGGCATCTTCCTCACAAATTTTTTCAATTGAAAAAGCAGCTTGCCACCAAGCCTCTTGGTTTTTTGTTTTCGTTAAAACATTTTTTAGGAAATATATAATATCAGTATTCTTTTTTTTATGTTCTCCAAGTGCCCAAGCAAGTCCTGCTGAATTATATAAATAAAATTTGTTATCAAGGTTTTGGAAAACATCTAATAGATCATTTGTTTCTATTTTTTCGAGAATATTTCCTATATTCCAATCTATTTCTTCATCACAATTTGTATTGCTTAATGTTTTAAATAAATTAATTATTATTTCTTTTTTTTCTGAAGAATTTTTTATTAATTTACTTATTTTATTAATTGATAAAGTTTTGTCTATTAAATGTTTTGAGTTAATTCTAACTAGATCTTGAAAAAGATTGTTGTTATGTGAAAAAAGTTGTTGGTACATTCATAGATTATATTTTGAAGTCATTAATATTCTTTGGGTAGAATTTAGTTCAACCAATTAGTTGATTTTGGGTAAAAGGAGTATTATTTTGTAATAGTGAAAAATATGTTTTTTATTTTTAAAAAATAGTTTAAGGGGATTTTTCCCCTTTTTTAATTAAATTTTTTCTTTTATTTCTTTTGTAGCTTTTGTAATGAATTCTTCTAGCGTCATTACTTCTTGTTTTCCGCTTCTGTCTCTTACTGCGACTGTTTTGTTCTCCACTTCTTT
>JAQVNZ010000071.1 GCA_028702895.1 Candidatus Iainarchaeum sp.
TTGAATATGTTGAAACGCTTATTGTTAAGTTTTTTTCACGATTACCTTCAATTAAAACATTTGTTAAATTAACATAAACATAATTGTCCGCCCGATAGATTTCTTCACTAACGCGACCACTTACAGCGCAACTTTGACCTTTGTAATCTGATGCTGAAAAACTTTTGTAATCAAGAAAAAAAGCACCTATACCTATGATAAATGCAAATAAAATACAAATGAAATTTTTAAGTTTTTTCCTTATTATGGAAAAAATTAAGCAAATTATAATTGCTGTCGCAACAATGCCAATATATAAAAAATTAGGAGAAAAGATAAAATACGCGAAAGCAATGCCTATCGCAAATGCCAAAAAACAATAAAAAATGGGTCTGAAATTGACAATTCTTTTCATTAGTCTTTTTCAAGTCCTAACAAATAATCCGCCGTTACATTAAAATATTTTGCCAGCATAACAATATTATCCGCATTTGGAACAGCATTTTTTCTTTCCCACTTGCTTATCGTGGACTGCTTAATTCCAATTTGTTCTGCTAGTTTTTTTTGAGAAATATTTTTTTCACTTCTCAAAGTCTCAATTATTTTTCCTATGTTCATATTATAAGTATAGTCGTAAAGGAATATTTTTACTAGTTATATTCCTTTTGGAATACTAAAAAATATTTTCAAATGAAATCCCCATAAGATTATAATAGCCATCAATATAATACAACAAAAGTGAAAGACTCGCCTTAAAATCTATCGCCGAATCTTCAACAATAAAAATTTTCATTTTTGTTAATTCAATTCCAATATCTTCAATATCTTTCAAATTTACCAAAAAACACAATACACCTTCATAACTATCCCATTCTGTTTCAAGATTAACAATCATATCGTAAATCTCAGGTGTATCAATAGTTTCACTGTCGCCAACATACTCAATAATATCGGTTATTTTTGTTTCCATAGTTGAAAGATAGCCATTAACAAGCAATTGTTCTGCAATGCAAATTGCAATTAAAATAGAAATAATTATTATAATATATATGTATCTCTTATTCATCTTTCGCCCCTTTCTTTAGTATGAAAGTTTGGAACGGCTTATTTTTTTCTTGCAAATAACACTCACTATTTTGGTCGATAGTGAAAACGATAACATTTTTTATATCTAATATCCTATGTTTTTTTAATGTTGACATAACAAGTTTTTCGCTTACTTTAACAGGTGGTAGGTTCTCTTTTCATAATTTCACTTCACTTATAATTATATAAGGTATGGTGTTTTCTTGCGTTGAAAGGTGTAGATCGGAAACTGTTGCAGGAGAAAAAGCCGATTTAGGAAGAACATTAACAACGCCGTTTGTTTCCATAATAGCATATTGCACTTCTTCAAGTTTGAAATAGCCCTGACCGCGTATTGCTTCAAAAACATCTTCCACTGTGATATCAAGTTGCCCTAGCGCCTGATAATCTACTCCGTCAGGGTTGATAATTACAATAGGATGCCCGCTTACAATTTGGCTTATTTTATTGCTTCTTTTCGAAAAAAAAGTTAAGAAAAAATGCACAACAACTAATGTTATAAGCGGAACAATGCCGTTAAGCGTTGGTATAGAAGACTCCGGCATTGGAATCGTCGCTAAATCTGCAATAATAAGCGTTAGCACAAGTTCAAAAGGTTGCATTTGCCCGATTTGACGTTTGCCCATAAGGCGAAAGACTAATAACACCAAAAGATATATAAGAATTGCACGAATTATTAAAGTTAACATAAAAATATTATTTGATTAAAAAAATATTTTATGTATGTGTTATTTTCTTTTTCCTTCGCCTAAACACTTTGAATAAATCCAACATTTTTTCTTTGGCACTTACTATCCAAATATTTATATCAATTAAATTAAATACTTGACATAAAAGAAGAAATGCTATCGCACCGAGAGTGCAAGATATTGCAAGATTAAAAAACAATGGCAAGCAATAGGCAAGCAAACTTGTTGTAAAACTTGTTAAGCTTGCAACGGGAACACTACATAGTAAAATTAAAAATGTTGGTCTCCAAATTTTAACTTTTGTTGTTGCTATTTTATTTATCATCCTTATATTCAAAACACTGGAAATTGTCATACAAACTCCAATACCTAGAACCATAGCATATATCCCCATAATTTCAGGCAAAAACCAAATAGAAATTAAAAGAAGAACTGCACCAAAAATGTAATTTTTCATACTTTTTATTTCATAACCAAGGGCATTCAAAATTGAAGAAGTTATTGTTGTTATTCCTATTGGAATCATAACCCACGCAGATGAAACTAGTAGTTGACCGCTTTGTGCATTATCAAAGAAAAAAATGCCGATATTTTCTCCTGCACCCATATAAAGCGGAACAAAAAAACAAGAAATAAATAATGTTATCACCACAGATGAGGTTATTCTATTAGAAATATGCCCCGTATTTTTTTGTGCAACTGCTGTGGATAAATCTGGTATTAACGCCATTCCAAGCGAACCTATAAGCGCCGATGGTATAAACAAAAATGGCAAAGTCATACCGAAGGCAATTCCAAATAGCGAAATTGCATCGCTTCCGCTCATACCACTTGCAACAAGGCGAAGGGGGATGATTATTGC
>JAQVNZ010000072.1 GCA_028702895.1 Candidatus Iainarchaeum sp.
CTTGGTTGTTCTAGGCTTGTATTCTCTCCAGAAATCATTGCATTAGCCAATGAATTTCTAACGAGAGTCTCAACTCGTTCTTTTGTTTCGATATTTTCAGTTGTTAGTACTTTTATTTTCTTTTCATTGACTTGTATTTGTTTCTCAAGGGCTTTTCTCATTTCTAAATGCTCTGCAAATGTTTCTTTAAAATTATCAGCTTCATCTTTAATGGCATCTTTAAATCCATTATCTAAAATCAAGAATGAAACATAATCAATGCAAAGAAATAAAGCGAATAAAGACCCTAAAACAGACAAAGACATTATGAGAAAAAATAAAGGTGCAGTTGACAATATTGGAGCAACAACTTTATCTAAATTATCTGAAAGAGTTTTTAAGGTTAAATCGTATCGTTTTACTGGTTTATTCAATGTCATATTTCTCCTAATTTAATACCAAAATATTATAGCTTATAAGATAAAAATTGTCAATACAGAATTTAAATTTGAATTTTAAAATTTATATAAAAATGCAAAAAAATAATAAAAAATGCAATTTTTTTTTGATTTTTTAGCTATTTTTTAGTTATTTTTGATTTTTAATTATTTTTTTAATTATTTTTTTATTTTTTATTAATTATTTTCTTATCAAATAAATTATATCTTTCTGGGTGAGTAATTGCATTTAAAACTTGTTTTTTTGCATTCGGAAAGTTTTCTTCAAATTTCTTCATAATTTCTTTAATATCTTCTCTTTTTGTTAAATGATTTGCAGGACAAATATTTTCAATAACTGGAAGATTTTTCGAAGTTTGTTTTATAATATTTTCATTAATATAAAGCATAGGGCGAATAACTGTGATATCTACATTAGAAAGATATGTAACAGGCGAGAAAGTGCTTAATCGACCTTCATAAAATAAAGAAAGAAAAAATGTTTCGATTAGATCATCGCTATGATGAGCTAAGGCGACTTTATTACAACCTAATTCTTTTGCCCTGCTATTTAAGGAGCCTCTACGCATTTTTGCACATAAACTGCAAGGATTTTTTTCTTTTCGTTTATTAAAAATTACATCGAAGATTTCTGTTTTAACAATATCAAGTTTAATGCCTAATTCGTTACAATGATTAATCAATGGAGAGAAGTTAGTTTTTCCATTTGTTTGGTCGATTGTTATAGCAATTAGTTCAAATTTTTGAGGCGAGAATTTTTGATAATTTACTAGGGCAGTTAAAAGTGTCAGGCTGTCTTTGCCTCCACTTAATCCAACTGCAATTTTATCTCTCTCCTGAATCATATTAAAATCTTCAATTGCTTTACGCATTAAACTTAAAACTTTTTTCATAATTTAGATATTCTAGCAAAAAAAACAAAAAAATTCAATTTATTTTTATTTTTAATTAATTTATTTTATTTTTAATTTATTTTTTAAATATATTTAAACAAAAAAATATAAAAAATATTAAAAATAATAAAAATAATTTTGATTTCGACGCTAAATATAATATTATATATTAACATATACTCTCTAAAATAAATAAAATCTTTAATTTTAGAGAAATTATATTGAGGGGAAATTAGAGAAATATGAAGAGTTTGCTTAGATTTGCTTGTTTGATACTTATTGTCTTTACTGGAATGTTTCTCTATGCTTGTGGGGAAGTTGTAGAAACTCCATCTATTTCTCTGACAAGTTCAAACATTGAATTGATTATTGGTGATGCTGAAAATCAAACGAAAGAGATTGAAGTTATACTCGAAAACTATGGGAATGGCGATGCTCGCTTGAATTTTAGTACCGATAGCGCAGGTTTGGTTACATACATATCAGAATATATTAGCGGTGGAAAAACAAAATTAACAATAACTGGGGTTGAACCTGGGACTGCGACTATATCAGTTAGGAGTTTACAAGGTGGGATAACCCAAACTATAAATGTAAGGATAATACAACCAATTGAAAATTTAACCTTAAACAATGATTATGTGGGGACTCTTTATGCAATTAAAGGAGATGCTCTTAACTTAAATTCTGTTTATTTTTATAATTTCACACCAGTAAATACTAACGAAAAGGACTTAAACTTCGAAATAAAAACTCAAAATAGTGAATGTACTATTGAAGATGGATTTTTGTATGTTGGTGAAGATTGTGATTTGGATAAAGTAACAATAACTGCGGCTTCAACTCACAATGAAAATATAGAAGTTGAATTTGAAATAAAAATCTTAAAGCCAATAACTGCATCATTAGAATATAACTATGTTGGTTTGCCTTCAAGTGTTGTTGAACAAAATGCTAATAATTATCTAAAAATATATTCAAGCGACCCGGATAAAAGCTTAGCGGTTGCTGTGCTTACAATAAATGCTGGAACACAAACTGAAATATTGTCAATAGATAAAATTTTCGATGAAGTAAATTCAAACTTTTTGATATCTCAAACAAACTATGAGTATACAAACAATCAACATATTTATACATATACTATTCAGTCAAATGCAAGCGATGCGGGGAGTATCGACAGTATAATATTTAATATTTACTATAAAAATTACACAATTGGGGAAGAAG
>JAQVNZ010000073.1 GCA_028702895.1 Candidatus Iainarchaeum sp.
CACGTATTTTGCGTTTCATTTTATTAAAAACGATTTGCTTAGCAGGTTCAAGTTCCATAAAGCCCGCTAAAGATTTTGCTTTAACTTTTTGCATAAAATTTTTCCTTTATTTTTTATTATACGATAATTTAGTAAAAAGTCAAACTAATTACTATATGATTTGGCGAAGTTATCCACATTTCCACATTTGTATATTCATACATTTTTGTTTATAATTATTTATTCACCTACCCAAATCTCTTGTTTTGATGTAGTTTTTAAGTTAAACAACTAAGTTATCCACATTTCCACAATAAAAATGCCAAAAGCAATTTTTTGACATTTTTATGACACTATTATTTTTGTTGCCATTTCTGTGTTTTCATCAACACGAACACTGTCTGCAATTTCAACTCCCGCAATAGCGAAAATTGTGCTTCCGCTAGCAAGAATTGGTAAATTTTCTCTTAGTCTGTTTGGAATTTTTTTATCGATAAGATAATCTTTTAATTTTTTTGTTCCGCCACCAAATTTTTCAAATATATCTCCACGCATTTTGAAACGCCATGAAACATCTTTTGGAAGTTTTTTACCATCTAAAATCAACTCACCTTCTTTAACAGTTTTATTTTTTGTGCGCTTAACTGTTATCGTTCCAAAATTTTCCACTTGAAAACTTCCAACAGCAAAAGGTTCGTTAAGCACAATTTCTTCTTTTTTCTTGTTTATTATAGTTATATAGTCATACTCTTTATATGCTGTTACATTGAGTGGCAATTTTATTTTTTTACCGTTTTCCCCACTTATTGCAAGTTCTTTTATCATCCTAATATGTACTCGCTCTATATCTTTTTCAACATCAATTTTTTTAAGAGCGTTAAATATCATACGAGATACTATTGAGTTTGGATAAAGAAAATATGAATTGGGAATTTTAGCCGATTTTTCGCTAAAAATAATTGCATCATCAAATATTTGACTGTTAATATAATTGCTGTCGTCGGCACAATCTTTACCAAAATTAACTATTTTTTGAGTTGCACCTTCCCACTTTTCTTCTATAAGTGGTAAAATTAAGTTTCGGATATAATTACGAGAATATGAATTATCCTTGTTTGTTTCGTCTTCCCTAAATGGAATATCATTAAGAAAAATATAATCCATTATTGCCTTTTTAGATGTGTTTAGCATTGGACGAATAAATACTTTATCTCTAACAGCAACCATACCGCTTGCACCATCTAAGCCCGTTCCGCGGAACAAATTTAGAAGTATTGTTTCGGCTTGATCCTTGCTGTTATGCGCTATTGCGATTTTATCAACTGCATCTTTTTTAAGCAGAGCATCAAACACACCAAGACGGGCATCACGAGCAACTGTTTCAATAGACTGTTTTCTTTGTGCCACAAGTTTTGGAACATCAACTTTGAATTTGTAAACTCGAATACCATTTTCTTTGCAATAATTAACAACGAAACTTGCATCTTCTGCACTATTTTCACGGATAGAGTGGTCTATATGAATTGCAATAACTTCAACATCAAGTTCAGCGCTATGCGAGTGCAAATAATGGAGCAATGACATACTATCACTTCCACCGCTAACCGCAACGCCGATAACTTCGCCCGCTTTTATAAGTTTAGATTCTTTAATTGTTTTCAAAATGTTGTCCATTATAATTTCTCCAATTTTTATGCTTTTGTATTATATACCATTATTATAATTTACACAAGAATTTTTTGAAAAACATTTACACCACAACTTTTGCGACATTTGAAGTTGTGCCATTATGATAGGTTATAATTATTTCTTCGCCCTCAGATAAGCCATAAATTGCTTTTCTAAAATCAAGAGTGTTTTTAATTTCGTAGTCGTTTATTCCCGTTATAACATCTCCAACTTTTAAGTTATCTGTTATCGGTGAATTTTCGGCAATATCAACAACATAAACTCCTTTATCTAGTTCAGTTTGTTCTTTATATTTTGCAAGTTCTGCATCACAGCCAAAAACACCCAAATATACTTGCTTAAAACTGTGTGTTGGAATTACCCGAACGGCAACCGACGTTGCAGTTTCGATAGGTATTGCAAAGCCTATTCCTTCAGCATCGCTTGCTTTAAGACTGTTTATACCTATAATTTTGCCTTGAGTGTTAATTAGCGGTCCGCCACTGTTCCCGCTGTTAATGCTAGCATCGTGCTGAATTAAATTTTGCATATATGTTGTATAACCGCCCAAACTTTCTATTTCAATAGTTCTGTTTAATGCGCTAACAATTCCTTTTGTAAATGTGTGTTGAAATTGCAATGAAAGCGGTGTTCCAACCGCCAAAACATCTTCGCCAATAGCAACTTCGCTAAGCGGGCTTGTGTCTAGATATGGCATATTTTTTGCCGATTTTATTATTGCTAAGTCTATACTGCTATCGCTCCAAATATAAGTTGCACTGCCTGATGTTTTATCTGCATAATAAACTGATAAACTTGTTGCTCCGCTTATAACATGATGATTAGTTAAAACATATCCGCCGTCTGCAATGGCAACGCCACTTCCAATACTTGTTCCGCCAGGAATAGTTGC
>JAQVNZ010000074.1 GCA_028702895.1 Candidatus Iainarchaeum sp.
TCTTGTCTGCAAGTTCTTCAACTTCAAGTTCTAATGCCGAAAACTCTGCTGTTTCCATATCAGGCAACTTAAAATCATTATATAGGTTATCGTTTGTTTGTTTTTCGTCTTGACGGATAACAGCAATTCTTTCCAAAAGACTTGTATAATCTGGAAGAGCGTCAACATCATTTAAGCCAAATCTTTTCAAAAATTCTTCGGTTGTGCCATATAACAGAGGTTTACCAACTGCGTCTTTTCTTCCAACAACTTCAATCATTTTATGTTCTTCCAAAATATTTATTGCATAGTCGCACCCAACTTTTCTTATATCTTCAATTTCATGGCGTGTTATTGGTTGTTTATAAGCAATTATTGCAAGCGTTTCAAGTGCAGATTTCGTTAGTGCTTTTTCGCGAATTGGGTTTAATACCGATGCTATTAACTCTGCATAGTTTGGATTTGATGCTAGTTGAATCTTGTTTTTATACTCGATAAGTTGCACTCCGCTATTTTCATTATATTGCAGTTTTAATTCTTCAATCGCTTGTTTTATTTCTTTAATTTTTATATCAAGTTTTTCGGCCATAAAATCGATATCAATACCTTCGCCAGCAACAAAAAGTGTTGCCTTGATTATTTCTTTCAAATTTTCCATTAGTTTGCTCCTATATTTTCATTTAGGTATAATTCTATTCTGCCAAATATTTCTGTTTGTCTTATCTTCGCAAATTGCATTTTTAATAGTTCTAAAATCGCCAAAAATATATTTATCAATTCACTGCGAGTTTGCCCATCCTCAAACAATTCTTCAAATTCAAGTTGCTTTTTTTGTTTTAATAGCGCTTTTGTATTTATGATTTTGTCTGCAACAGTAAAGCGGTCTTTAACAATTTTTTTAGGTTCTTCCATAATTATTTTCTTGTCAACCTTTGTTAAAATTCCAACAAAAGCATCAAGCAGTTTATCCATTACCATATCTTTCAAAACAAATCGTGGATTGCCCACTTTTTCATCTGGCTCGCGATAAAAATGGTCAACATTTTCAAAAACTTTTAATGTTTCGGCGGTTTGTTTGAAAATTTGATATTCTTTTAATCGGCTTAAAATCAATGCTTCATCATCTGGCTCATCAGTTTGTTCTTCAAGGCGAGGCATTAGCGACCTAGATTTTATATCAATTAAAGTTGACGCCATAAGTATAAACTCGCTTGCTTTTTCCATATCTATCGCTTCAAGATTTTTCATATAAGCAAGATATTGTCCCGTTATATCAGAGAGTTTAACATCTTCTATATCAAGTTTGTTCTTTTTTATAATTTCAAGGAGTAGATCTAGCGGACCTTCGAAATTGTCCAACTTAAAAAGATATGTATCATCACCATAATCGGTTATTTTTTCTTCTTCAATCATACGAACAACCCCCAGAAAAAGAAGAAATAACTTTCGAACAATGGGAAAACGAAGTCATAAAATAGTTGTAAGATTGATACACCGTTAAAGAAAGGAATTATTAAAAGAATTAAAATTAGAAAACCATATTTTGTCATAAATGCAATAAATTTATTATTATATTTAGTCCATAAACTTATAAGATTAAAGCCATCGAGCGGTGGAATTGGTAATAGATTAAATATTGCAAGCACAAGGTTGATTGTAAAGCAAAAACTTAATGTGTAGTATAAGAAAAAACAAATTAAACTACTGTTTGCCAAATATTCAGTTAGAAGCATTCCACCAAAGAAAAACAATAGACCAGAAAAAATAAATGCTAAAATAAAATTAGTTAAAACACCGCTTAATAAAACCCATGTTCCATTTTTTTTGTAAGAGCGAAATTTGGCGGGATTTATGGGAACGGGCTTTGCCCAACCAAAACCAATTAGCAAGAAAAAAACAAAGCCCAAACCACTTATATGCGCAAATGGATTCAGTGTTAACCGCCCACTCATTTTTGCGGTGTCATCTCCGCACGCAAGCGCAGTTCTTGCGTGTGCCCACTCATGAAAAGACATCGCCAAACAAATGGCGATAAAAAGTGCTAACCCAAGGGCAAAAATTTCTATTGCAGAATAATTGCTAAGTGAAAGAAAATATAACATACGGATATTATAATAAAAAAAGCCAAATTTAGCAAGTAACTTGTAGGGAAAAAAATGTTGGCTTTATATTATTATTTGAAAATTTTTACCACGCTTTAATAACTTTATTAAATGCTTGACCAAAAGAAAGTGCTTTTACATCGCTTTTTATAACAAGTGGTATTTCTTTAACAACAACACCGTTTTTAGATACTGTTATAGAACCAACCACTTCGCCAGATTTTATAGGTGCGTTAATTGATGATTTTATGTCTTGAGTTATTGCATATTCGCTATTAGAGCCCTTTTTTATTAAAGCGTAAAAATTTTCGCTAGGATAAACTTCTATTTCATTGATAGTACTTCTTTTAACTTCGATTTTACCAACAAATTCATCACTTTTAACAACTTGTTCGTTTGTGAAATTTGCAAAACCATAATTAAATAATTCAACACTTTCATTAAAACGCTCTTTAGAAGATTTAGCGCCTATCACAAC
>JAQVNZ010000075.1 GCA_028702895.1 Candidatus Iainarchaeum sp.
GTTCAACAAGTAGAAGACGATTTATTAAAAGATGTCGATAAAACAGAATTATTAGTTGTGAGTCATGGATTGCGCAACGATAGAAAAGTTTTATTAGAAAATTTTATTAATTTAAATTATGATTCGATTACGATTAATCCAATAGATGGGTATTGCACTTTTAATAATGCACGGCGTATTTTGGGCCGCAAAAATATTTAAAATTAGAAGATGTCGCACGAGAAGCGTGTATCTATCCTGATAATTCGCATAATGCTTTTGCGGATTCCTGAATTACCGCTGGAGTATTCAGTTTTTTAAAAGCATTGGAGTAGAGGTAATATATGAATTTTTTAGACTTAAAAAACTTAACAATTGCAGATAAAAATGATTTTGTTTCACTTAAAGTTATTGTAGATGGTGAAAAATTATTAGACATGCCACTTTCAGAATCTCCTGCTTATCTAAAAAAAATATTTAATATTAATTATAAAGGAAGTAGTGTTTTTATTGATGTTGTAATAAAAAATCTTATTATAGCAGAAGATACGGTTGATACAAAAGAATATGAATTCGAAATTCTTTGTGAAATGATTGTGCCTGTTATCTTAAATCGCAATAAAACAAATAAAGAACGACAAGAGAAAGAAAAAAATAAAATTATGAATAAATTACCAAGTGGATTGTGGAATATAAGTCCCTCTTTGACTAATCGTATAAATGCACCTATTTCAGTAATTCGGCAATGCGGTGACTATAAAATGGTAAATAAGGAAATAAATATTGAAATTCATACTGAAAATAATGAACTTCTTTATAGGTTTATTGACTAATGATTAATGCATATACTGATGGCGCATGTTCAACTAAAAGTAAAATTGGAGGTTGGGGTGTTTATATTGAAGATGAAATAACTTCCTATACTCTTGGTGGATACAAATTTGAAACAACAAATAATGAAATGGAATTGACTGCTGTAGTAGAGTTTATAAAGTGGTATAAAAATAATCTTATCAATGAACCGGTTGTAATTTATTCTGATTCTGCTTATGTCGTAAACTGTTTTATTGATAAATGGTATGAAAAATGGCTTAATAATGGTTGGATTGCGTCTAATAAAAAACCCGTAAAACATAAAGAACTATGGCAAGTTATTATAGATTTTTTAAAATTACCACAAGTTTCATTAAAAAAGGTTGCTGGTCATAGCAACTCTGCTGGAAATGAACGTGCGGACGAAATTGCAGTGGATCAAAGAATTAGAGGCCAAATGGTCTTAAAAATAGGAGAATAACATGAAAATTTTAATAAAAACCCCAATTACTGATGCTGAAGTTTATAATGATGCAGCAATTTATAATGATTTGTTAAAAGATGTAGAGGTTTTTAGTGTAAATATGTTTTTAGATTATCTTTTAGAAACTAAAAAAGCAAAAAATATTGAACATGCAGTTTTTTTAGCAATTAATGGTGTCAATCGCTATTGTCTTGATAGAGAATTATTGCGGGAAGATTATGTCTTAATTGGTAATTGTTCAAGAGAAAATAAATTCGATGTTATTATTGAATACAATAGTAAAAAAGAATTCAAAACAAATCCTGATTTTTTAATAAATAAAATGCGAGAAAAATATAAAGATGAAAAAGAGTTAGTAAAATTATTAACAGATTTGATACCATCAGAGGCAGCTGAATCTGTGTTGGTAGGAGTAAAAGAAACCTGTGATTTTATAAGAAAGATATTGAAAAATGAATAAAGAAGAGCTTAATAAATTTCAAAAGGCAGTAGTAGAAAGTAATAGCACAAATATTGTCGTAACAGCTTGCGCTGGAAGTGGAAAGACTTCATCGCTTATTTTTGCTGTTGTCGAATACCGCAAAAAAAATCCCGGTCATGTTATTGATATTATTACTTACACTAGAGCCGCAACTGCCGTTTTAAAAGAACGGCTTAACGCAGAGGGCATTTATGACGTTAATATTTCTACAATTCATGTTTGGAGTCGTGAAAGATTAAAAGATTTAGCGGAGTTATATCATTTTAAATTACACATTATAGAAAAACCTATTATAATGCAAATTTTAAGTGAAATTATTGCGAAACATCGAACAAAAATGAACGTTGAAATTGTTTTTAGCTATGTAACTGGTAATAAAAAAATGGATGTCAGCGATAGTTATTTAAAAACATTAGATGCTTTAAATACTAAATATATCCGATATAAGAGAGAAAATGGTCTTTATGATTTTACAGATTATCCTCTTTATTTGCTGACCAAATTAAAAGAATATAATGAAAAAATTTATAGTACCGATGCCTTATTTGTAGACGAATTGCAAGATGTAGACGAAGAACAATCCGCACTTTTTGAATTAGTAGAATCTCATAAAAAATTTTATATTGGAGATTCTTGGCAAGCCATTTTTGGCTTTCGTGGCGCAGATTCAAAAGTTTTTGAGAACTTAAATGATTTCGATCATCAAAAATTAAAAATAAATTATAGAAGTTATCAAGAAATAACAGATTATGCAACTACTGTTTACAAA
>JAQVNZ010000076.1 GCA_028702895.1 Candidatus Iainarchaeum sp.
TTCAAATTGAAATAACTCTTATTCATCCAAAAAGTCATACAAGCAAAAACACTTCAAAAGAACATTTAATAACATTTTACAAAACATTTAGTGAACTAAAAAACGAAAAATTTGATGGACTAATTATTACCGGTGCTCCAGTTGAACACATGAATTTTGAAGAAGTAGATTATTGGAAAGAACTAACACAAATAATGGAGTGGAGTAAAACAAATGTTACCTCTACAATGCATATTTGTTGGGCCGCACAAGCTGGACTTTATTATCATTATGGAATAAAAAAATTTGATTTAGAAGAAAAATTATTTGGTATTTTTAAGCATATTAAACCAAAAAAACCGTATAAACTATTAAGAGGGTTTGATGATACTTATTTTGTTCCACATTCAAGACACACTACAATAAGAAAAAAAGATATTATTAAAATAAAGGAACTTGAAATAATTTCAGAGTCAAAAGAATCTGGAATATATCTTATTAAAACCAATAAATGTAAACAAATTTTTTTAACAGGGCATATTGAATATGATGCTGATTCTTTAAAAGAAGAATATTTAAGAGATTTAAAAAAAGGATTAAAAATAAAAATTCCTTTTAATTATTATCCTAAAAATAATATAGAAAATGAACCACTAGTTCTTTGGCGAGCACATGCGCATTTATTATTTAATAATTGGTTAAATTATTACGTTTACCAAGAAACACCTTTTGAATTAAAATAAATTCTTCACTAATTCAAAATAAATATTTTAATAATTAGAGTAAAAAAATTAAATCAAAAAGAATGTTAATTTCGTTCAAATCCCAAAAATAATTCTATTTCTTTAAAATTTTTTCCAATAAAAATTGGTTTAAATTTTTCTAATTGTCTTTTTGTTGAAATACCAGTTGTTTTCCCAATAAAACCTATTCTTGCTCTTTTGCACATTAATGCATCTTGAGTTGAATCTCCAATGAAAACTACTTCGTGTCTTTTAACTTTTAATTTTTTTAATGTTATTTGAATTGGTTCAATATCTGGTTTTTTATTATTAACCTCGTCACTAGTAATAATAAAATTAAAATTTTTTTTAATTTCTTCATCAAAAATTTCTTTTAAAAAAAGAGTTCTTGATCCTGTAACAATCCCAATCTTGTGTTTTTTAGAAACTTTTAATATAAAAGATTTGGAGTCATTAAACCATTCACAACCATTTTTTTTTAATAATTTTAAAAAAGTTTTTCGTCTATAATCAATAAATTGTTCTAAATCAAAATTATTTTTTTTATTATCTATTAACCATAATGCGATTTCTCTTGAATGTAATTGAGATAATTCGCGTAATTTTTGATTAGATATTCTAAAACCAAAATGATTTATTGTTATTTTAACACTCTCTAAAATTAAAGGAATAGAATTAACTAGTGTTCCATCTACGTCTAAAAGGATTGCTTTCATATTCAAAACGCTAATAAAAAACCTTTAAAACCTAACCATTAAACAACCAATTTAGCAAAATAATCAAAATTAATATTTATAAAATAAAATAAAAAACATTTAAAAGACAAGACATAGAGAAATTAATTTAGAACAAAAATCGCGAACTAAAGTGAGCGAGCACCAAAGGTGCACGGTTCTATCAAATGGAACGCCATTTGCCCCGATAGTGTAGCGGTTAAGCATACTGCCTTCTCAGAGCCTTACTAAGGCTCGCGAAAGAATTTGGCTATTTTCAATAGCCAGAAAGCGAAAATTAGTTAAAGCTAGAATTAGGCAGTGACTCGGGTTCGATTCCCGGTCGGGGTATTAGAAAGAAAGTGCAAAACTCTTCCGAAAGACTTATTAGGGGGTTCGGTTGCGATGCACTTTATGAAACTTGATATTCATAAAATAGATAATAGACTAGAAAAAACTTTAGAGAATTTAAACGCTTTAAAGCCAGCAGAAAAAAAACTAATACTAGAATTTTACGAAAAATATTGTATCAAAAACGATTTATCAAAAGCAAGAAGTGTAAAACTAGTTTTTCTCTTAAGACTAATTGTTCAAAAAACTGGTAAAAATGTTTGCGACTTAACAGAAGACGATATTGATAACTTAATAATAAAATTAAACAAAGCAGATTATTCTCCAGAAACCGTTAGAGATTACAAAGTAATGCTAAAAACTTTTTTCAAATGGTATAACAAAGGAGAAAAAATTAGTATAGTTGCAAACCTAAAAGCAGTTATTCCTAAGAATAAAAGAAAAGTAATTAAGCCAGAAGATTTACTTAACGATGATGAAAAATTAAGGTTATTACAAGCGTGTAATACTTCAATGCAAAAAGCTTTCATTTCTTGTTTAATGGAAACTGGGGCAAGAGTTGCAGAAATAGGAAACGCAAGAATAGGTGATGTTCACTTTGATGAAAGCGGAGCAGACATAACTATTAGTGGAAAAACTGGAACAAGAAGAGTAAGACTAGTTTTGTTTAGAAACAATTTAATGAAATGGATTAATGAACATCCTTTAGTAAATGATTCT
>JAQVNZ010000028.1 GCA_028702895.1 Candidatus Iainarchaeum sp.
TGCGAATAAGATTTGTTTTGAATTTCTTATGCGCCGATTTAGAATATTGTGATTAGTTGCTATTCTAACTAAATCTCCTATTGAGTTATCTTGTGAATAACCACTAACTGTATCCGCTAGTATTGCAACATCATAATTTCCAATATATGCTGCAGCTCCGAGTTCTAATGCTTTTTTTCCAAGCTGGTTAGATGTGCTACAACTTTCAGCAAAAATTATTGGGGAATTATTCATTATAGGTAATTCATTATCTTCAAATAAATCTTTTTTTAGATTTGTATACTTCCCAAACAGATTAGTGTAATTTATAACAAATCCATTATCTTCTCCGTGTGTTGAAATTATTATTTTATCCTTTGTTATAAATTCATTTATTAACAATTCTTTTGAATTTTTTGGGGCTAAATAAAATGTATAATTTGGATTGTTAAAATATGTTAAATTTGAATAATTAGTGTCATTTACTGAGGCATATCCTAAATCAGAATATTGTCCGATTTGTAAAATTTTTGGAAATATTTTTGCGATGGCTGGATAATTAATCCCATTTTCTTCTGGGATAAAAACGCTTGAATAATACGGGAAGTCAGGATAATAAAAATGGCTTGTTTTTTCTTGAGTTGTTTTATACAAGTCTCTTTGTAAATAATCAAATACGAAGGATAGGTCTGATTGAGGAATTCTTCCAACTGATAAATTAACAAATTCTTTGGTATTAGTACTACCGTAATAATAGGGGTCTAAAATATATCCGTTTAATGGATCAAATATAACATCATCTTCTGAAAAATACCCTGCAATATTACTCATGTCCCCAATAATAAATAAGTATTTGAATTGCGATTTATTGTATGCTTGTAAAATAATCTTTTTTGTATCTTCATATTTTTTATTAAGCACAAGTTCGTTTTCATTTTTTGTATTTGGTGTTGGGTTTTTGCGCAGTCCAATTATTTTTTGAAATATTTTTTCACCATCGTCATTTTCTCCGGATTTAAAAAATAGGTTATTATCTAAATCGAAAGTATATTTTTGTCGCATAATTTTATTTAGAGAATCTAGTGTCCAATAATTAAAATCTATATAATTAAATAAAAACGAATTTTCTTTTTTTGTAAAATTAAATAAATATGTTTTTTCATCAAAATTAATTCTTGGATAAAATTTAATTGAACAATCATAATTTTCTTTGTTTAATTCTATTTCGTTTTTTGATAAATTTAATTTATTAATTTTACAACTATTAGTATAAAAATTTTGACTTTTATATTCTAATTTTTGACTTATTGCAGAAACGATATGAGTATCAATTGTTTTTGAACAGGTTGAATTTATTTCACTAGCTAATTCATTATCTGAACAAAATGTTATAATAGTCCTATTTTTATCATTTAAATTAATTTCATATTCAACAATATCTAATTTAAAATCTTTTTCTTTTAATTCAAAATTTTCTAAACAAGTTAGGGTTGTTCTGTTTGTAACTGAACAAACCTGTTTGTCTGAATCTAAATTAAATGTATCTAGATATTGAAAATTATATTCATTATCAAAAAAGAAATGATTGCTGCCAAAAATTGTTGGTGTTACGTTTAATACTCCGTTATGATTATACAAATTTTCGATATTTTGACCATTCTCTAATAAGATTTCTTTTCTACTAAGTTCTTTTTGAAAAAATTCTTCTGAAGAATAAACATAAAAGTTTGAATAATTTTCGTCAAAACTATCAAATAACAAAATTTTGTTTTTATTAAGCATGAATGGAATTACTAATTCGTCTCCGGTAAGATAAAAAGAACTATGAGGATGGTCTGATTGAAAAAAATATGATATATTTAAACTAGCCCAGTTTGAACCTCTTAATTTTTGTGGTTCGCCTAATAAGTAAGCATCTTCGGTATATGTTGGAACAAAAGTATAATCCCAATTTTTTTGTTGTGCGATTAATTTTAGTAGTTCTTCATCTCCAGAATTTTCTGCAACAAGTATTAATCCTGGTTTGGTTACTTGTAAAGTCATTTTAATATTTTTTGGATTTGGGTCTAAAAAATTTGTTAATTCTATATTAAATGGGATAGAATATTCTTTATTATAATCAATATTACTCGCATCGATTGTAATGTTTAATATAATTGGTTTTTTTATGAGTATTCCTCTTTCAATTAAATTATCAAGAATTTTTTTATCAAATTTTTCTTCTAAAACTCGTTGGCTTCTTAAAACAATATCTGAAGAATTTGAAATATTTTGATTATTTAAATAAAATTCTACTATTGGTTCTTCATCTTTTGATATTTTTTTATTTATTTTATATTTTAATGCTTGTCTATCTAGGATGTAAGCATTTTCTAGTGCATAACTTATTTTATCTAAGGGGATTGTTTCATTTTTTGTATCTGTTTGTGTTATTGTTATATTAGTGTTATTTGAATAATTTTTGAATAATTTTTCATCATTTAAAACGAAAAGAGTATTGCCTATTTTATTTTTTTCATTTACTGAAAGATTGATAGTTCTTTGGTTTGAGAGGATGTTTTCTAATTCTTTAAAGTTTATTTCTAATTCTTCTTCAAAATTTTTGAATGTGAACATGTCTTTTACATATCCGTCTTCGTTTAATAATATTAATTTGTATTCTTCATTTTCAAAGAAAAATTTTTTGTTTTGAATAAGTGAATCAGTAAAATCAACTGATTGAATAGTTGTCCCGGCTAGGACATTAATGCTTGTTTTTTTTATTGTTTCTCCATTTTTTACTAAATAAAGTTCGCCTTTGTAACTTGTTTTACTTTTTAATACAAAGTTTAATTTTTCTTCATTTAAATTTACAGTTTTTTTTAAGGGTTTAAATTCTTCTTCTATTTTTTGAGCATTAAGTAGATCATCAATATTTGTAAAAGCATAAACTATTTCTGGCGGATTTGTCGTATTGATGATTTCTTGTAATTTTTCTTCGTTACCATTTAAAAAAAAAGTGTTTACTTTGTTATGAATTATTGTAGATTGATTATTTGTAATTAATTGGTTATATTTAACTTCTGGGATAGTTAATGTTTTTACATTTTCGCTTATTGTTGTGCCGTCTTTTAATTTAACTTCAAATGAAAAATCAATTGTTTTGTCGTGTTGTTTTACTAAAAATAATGGGTCGTCTTTTATTACTTCGTATGTGACGTTTCCTTGAAAATAAACTTGATTTGCGCTACTTGCCATTTCTTTTGGAATATAAACATAGATTAGATTATTTTCATCAAATTTGAAATGGTGGTTTTCGTTTGAATTGTTTGTTAAAATAGTGTAACCAAAATAAATAATGAGGGTGATTAAAAGTAAAATAATTGCGATTAAAATGATTTTTGTTTTAATTGAAAAAGTAATCTGGTCTTTACTAAGTGGCATATATTAATTAAGAATTGTATTCTTTTAAGTTTATTGTTAAGTTAATTTTTTTGAAAATTTTTTTTAAATAAGTAATTGAGCAATCATTGTTCCAGCAATTTGGGTTAGTACTATTACCATTATGGCTATTGCTAAATGTTCTATTAATTTGTTTAAAATTTTTTCTTTTTTCTCTTTTGCAATATTATAACTAATAAAAGAAATTATTATTAACCCTATAAAAATATTTAGAATTATTGCGATATGTAATTCTAAAAAAATAATTGGTAAGATAAAGAATAGTGTTGTAAAAAATTTTCCAATAAAAGTTGCAATAGTTGATTCCCAAGCTTCTTTATGAGTTATTTTTTTATTACCTTCTTGAGAAATGTGTATTCCTAAAGCATCACTCATGGAATCGGCTATGGCCATAGTTAAAAGACCACTAATAACTATTAGTACTGAATTAGTGCTAGCACTTAATCCAACCATTAAACCTAGCGAAGTTATTACTGCTGATGTTAGTGAGAAATCAATTCCTAATTTTAATGAAGCTTTCATAATATCGAGTTTATTTTAATTATTTAATATATTATTCTTTTTATATATTAATTTTTTTATTTCATATTTTAATATTTATTTTTTTGATTTATTTGTTTTTTTGATTTATTTGTTGTATTGCTAAAATAAAACCATGTGACATAAAAACCAATTATGTATACAAAGAGTATTGCTCTAAACAAAAAATCGTGTGAAAATTCTATTATGCTAGTTTCTTGGGTTAATATAATATTAATTGTAATCCAAATCCTAATAAAATTAAATACTAGTCCACTAAAAATTCCTGCGATTATTCCAATAATTTTTTGTTTCCATGCTATTCCTAATGTTGCAAGTATGGTGCTTATTAGAATAATTATTTCTAGTATTCCTGTGCATAGCCATGAAATAATGATTTGTTTTTCATTAATAAAAAAAGAATAAACCATTTCATTTCCAGTAGTTTCATACATTCCTTTTTCGGTAATATTAATTCCTTGTAATTTTAGTAATGTTTCACTAGTGTTTCCTGTAAATTCTTTTAAATTATTTTCAAAAGGACTAATGGTTATACTAAAAAAAAGGTAGAAAAATATGAAGATTAGGATAAAGAAACTAAATTGTTTTTTTGTACTAGAAAGAATTTTTTCTTCTTGTTTAGAAAAAAAGTTTTTTAATTGACTAATTTCGGTTTCAAATTTTTTTTTTCTAATTATTTTTTCCCGATTATTTTTTAAATTGTTTTTCTTCATTATAAAATAATAGTCTTTATCCTTTTTAATTTGTTTTATTGAACTTATTTATTAATTTTTAAGTTTTTTAATTTTATAAAATTAATAATTTTTTATTTGAATTAAATTGCAATTTTTTTAAGAAATATGTTTTTATAAGTTGGGTTATTTTATTAAAATTATTTTGTAATAAAATTAATCAGTAGACTTGCTAATAATCGTTCCTGCTGTTTGTTCATTATACGCGCTGCCTAGGCCAACACTTTTTGATGCAAAAATTATTCTTTCGCTAAATAAGTTTACAATATTTGGATCAAAATATTCCATAGTAGCATCATAATAAGAGATTTTTTTATTAGTAATTGGATCAATGCTAAATGCTGAATATCTATCTGTAAAACTTTTAGTTCGGATAATGTGAGGGTCTTTAAAAATTGCTGTCCAGACACCATTTTGTAATTCTTCTTTTTCGACTGCAAGTTCTCCTGTTTTTGTTGAACCGATAAAAATTCCGTTGTCTAATTGTGTTGATAATATTTCACAAGTGTTTCCACTATAACAACTATCTGCAATAAAAACTATGTTTCCTTGCATTGTTTGTAATATGTTTCCTACCTCGTTTATTGGGATTATATTTCGAGCATCTGAAATTTTTTGAACATGTTGTGCTAAATCTTCTGAACCAAAATCAGTAATTTTTGTTGAATTAAAAAAATTAATTTCATTAGGGGGTATTGTATTTTTTGGTGCGAAATAAAAATTATTTTTTAATTCACCGGAAAAAAGTCCACTTTCTGTATAAGTGTGACCTGCATAAAATAGTATTAGTGTTTCATCAGATTTAATTGTTTGAGTAATATTTTTTAAATTTGTTAAAAAAGTTTCTTTAGTTGGATCTGTAATGCCTAAAATATTTTCTTGAGGTATTCCTTGGTTTAAAAAATAGTTAATCATTACTTTTGAATCATTATCTGAAAATGCTAGGTTAAGATTGGGATCATCATAATTTTTTTGAGAAATACAAAGAACTTTGACTTTTGTTGGTTTATTTGCAAGTGTTTGATCAATACTTTTTAATTTATCAGACATATTATCAAATTGATTTAATTGTAATAGTGGATCTTTTTTGTTTCCACTAACTAATTTTTTCATACCTATTTCCCTAAATCCAGATTTAATAATTGCAGGATTTTTTTGAGTTGTGTTAACAATATCTTCTATTAAATTTGCTTTTATTTTTTCTAATTGGGTTTTATAATTTTGTAATGGTCTTAACATTTCTTTGTTTTTCCATGCTAGATCCATGGCTTCTTGTGAAGTTAATTCTTGTCCTGTGGGTGAAATATATTTTGTTCCGCCAAATAAACTAGATGTTTTTTTCCAAGTTGCAACATTTGTAGAATCCATACCATTAGCAAAAAATCTATCGATGTCTTGATTATTATATTCAATACTTTTATCAACCCAATAAATTATTCTTTCTTTATCGGGGGTTGTTAAATTATATTTTGAAATAATTTCTTTTGTTTTATCTAAAGTTAAATTATTTCTATATTGTGAAAGTTCATCCATGGCAAAATCTGCTAAATCGCTTGAAGTAACCATTGAGTTTTTTGGAAAATAAAAATATATTACATTGTCTCCATGTAATTTTTGTTCTATTGCAAATATTCTTTTATTTTGTTTCATTGCTTCTTCAATTTGTATAATATATTTAGGTTCTAATGCTGGTACATTTTTCAAAGCATATACTATTCCATTTAAACTAACTTGGGCTGAATCATAACCAATAACTCTAACCCCGCCAATTTTTGAAAAATCTCCAGTTAGCTTTAATTTTGAAAAATTTTCAATTATTTTTACTTGGGCTCCATTATCCCAAATAGATGGGTCGCGACTAAAACTTAGTGCTACTTCTAATTCTTCCGATTCAACTAATGCTGGATAATCATCTAAACTTTCTAAAAATGGTTCATACTTAAAATCTCCAAGTGCAATATCCTCTCCGCCAGCTGAAGCAAGTCCTTGTTTAAAACGATAATCCCCTTCGTTAAGAAAAGCTATTACTTCCTCAGTAACTATTGGTTTTATTTGAGTGTTCATAACATCCATTGGAGCGTCATGTTGTGAAGGAAATATTTGATAACCAACAACTCGCGCAATCATTTCATTAACAATTGTTTTATCAGGATTTGTTGCATATTGTGGCCAAAATATTAAAAATTGTCTTTTTCTTTCAGGCCGAGCTGGATCAGTTAATATTTTTTGTATTATTTGTTCTTTTTTTACCAGGTCTCCAAAATCCCAAGCACGATGAGTTTTTTCATGCTTTAGGGTAGCTTTAACTTTGGTTACATTTATTTGTCCATTGTCTAAATAATATGGGTTATCTACAGGGATAGTTATTCTTTTTGTTGTTGGAGAATAACAACCTCTTGATGTACAAAGAGAACCTTTTAAATTTCTAAATATTAAAAACTCTTCTTGTGTCATAAAATCAATTTTTTCTTCAGGAACAGTTTCAGGTAGAAGTTCTTTTGGAATAATTTGATTTATTGACTCAATTTTAATTGGGTTACTAGTTGATTTTGTCAAAACAACAATTTCTTCAGACGCAACTCTAATAATATCGCCATCTTCAAGAATTGCGCTTCCATTTGTTATAAGTGGTTTTCCATTCAAAAATGTTCCACTTTTACTACCTCGATCTACAACAATAAGTTCTCCTTTTGATCTGGAATAATAAACATACGCATGTCGTTTGCTTGAACGAGGATCAGAAGTTGAAATAACATTTTTGTTATATTGATCTGAATTTCTACCAATCCTTGCAACCCCACTATTTGGGCCAATTTCAAGTTCAATTCCTTTTCCTCTAAGAATATATTTTTTTGGAGAGCTAATTTGGAATACATCACTATCTTCTCCAAAACTAACTACGTCTCCTTCATTAAGCATAGTTCTTTCAGTTATAATATTTTCATTCAATTTTATTTTTCCATTTCCTATATTTTCAAGAAATGTTGATTTACCATCAAAACTAATTTTTGCTTGAGCTCGACTTATTTTTACACTATCTAATATTAAATCATTAGAAGATTCTCGGCCTATTTTTAATCCATCGCTTAGGTAAAAAATTCCTTCTTTGTTTGAAAAAACTAGTGCTGCATTTTCATTTTGCGAAAATTTGTACATTATTTTTTTTGCTATAACATCTGGTGTTCTTAAATATGAATTATTTGGGATTTGTTGGGATATTTCTAATATTGCATTTGAATAATTAATAGTACCGATTTTATATTTAGAAATTGTTTGTGTAATAGCTTCTTGTGAACTTAAAGAAAGCCCTTTTGTTGTGCCTTGAATTTCATCAAAAAGCATCATTTTTTCTTTATTGTCTAAAAATATGGGTTCAAAATCTGCTAAATCTAATTCAATACTTTCTACTCTACTCATATCAACTGCAACATTATTTGCAGTTTGTTTTGCAAGAATTCCAGTTTCGTTTATTTTTGTTATTTGATTTGTTTGTGTTTGAACAGAACAGCCCACAATACATTCTGTATTAGGTACAATTGAATTTTTTGATAAATTTATTATTTGATTAGAATTTAAATTATTTATTTTAATTTCACTTATGGGTGTTTCTATTAAATTTTTTGGGCCATTTTCAAAGTATTCGCCAAATTGAGTTTTTTCGTTTTGAAAATAAGTTGTTGTAATATCTTTGTAAACTGGTTCTCCAACTAACACTTTTTTTTCCATTAATTTATTTGCCGCTACTAACGAATGGTCATCTGGAATTTTATACGGCATTGTTTCAGTAGATAATCCTGTTAATACTTCTGTTCCATCACTCAACAAAGATCTCCCTGCCAAAAATGTTTTTTGTTCTGGAGTTAATATTTCTGAAACAGTAGTCATTCTTTTTGTTCCAATAAAAATAACATTTTCATTTGAAGTAATTGCTTTTTTCGCAGTGTCTGTGTAATATGAATATGCTACAATTATTTTTGGTTTTACTTCTTTACCAACATACTTTGAATTTATTACGTCAATAAAACGTGTTACTGCATCATCTCCTGAATAAGTTGCATCATCCCAAATAACAAAAGTATTAATTCCTGAATTTGATAGTTCATCAATTATTTTAGTATGGTGATTTTTGCTAAAATATGTGGCATAATTTGGTTGTTTTTTTAAGTATTGGTTATGTGTTTCAAAAAGCCATCTTTTTGATTTTCCAGTATCAAAATCAAATAAAAATGCAGATGGTTCATCTCCTAAAGCAGTTGAAATATTTTCTGCTGTTTGTTTTGTTGCTAGTTCAAATTCTGGCACTGAATTAACTTTTAAATTATTTAATATATTATTTGCAATTTGTTTTTCCATTGGGTTAGAAAAACTTTCTATCCAAGATTGTCCAGCTGATTTATCAAATATTATTGAATTAATAATTTCTATATTTGGTGTTGTTTGATTTGGATTTGTAATGTTTTCTAAAAATGCTTGTTCTTGAATTATTTGCGTTGGTGAGTTTATTGGTGAAATTATATTAATTATTTTTGGAGTATAAATTTTTAATAAAATTGTTGTTGGATTCGTTTTTGTTAATGTTGCAGATGCTAATTCTAAATTAGGCAGTACCATTTGTTGTACTCTAACTGTGGCAGGTAGTCCTTCAATTGTTGCACTTGATATTTCAAAACTTTTTGTAGGATTAATTACTATTGAAAAACCGGTTTCTAAATTAATT
>JAQVNZ010000029.1 GCA_028702895.1 Candidatus Iainarchaeum sp.
TAATTCCGGATAATATTGTTATTGGTATTAATTGAGTAAGAAAGTCTATTTGTTTTTCATGTTGACATTCTCCGTCAATAATACAAACATCTGGGTTGGTTTGAGAAATTATTGTAGGGATATAAAAAATCATTGCAATAATGCATAACAAAATGATTAATCCTGCAATTGTTTTTTTATTAGAGAAATTAATGCTTAAGCTCATTTAAAAATAAAAGTACGATGCATTTTTTAATAGAAATGGTGTGTTTCATGGTTTCACTAAATCATATTAATGGTTTCAGTTGCATTTGATGCAGTGAGTTTTATGGAAATAAGATTAAATGTGAAAAGCATGACTTGCAGAAGTTGTGAAAAAAAAATAAAAACGAGCTTAGAAGAAATTAAAGGGGTAAAGAAAGTAACTGCATCTTTTGTAAAACAAGAAGTCTTAATTAATTTTGATTCAAAAAAAACAAGTGAAAAAGAATTAATTTTAATAATGAAAAAAGCAGGATATCCTTTAAATGGAAAAAAAAGTTCAAGTTTAAAACAAGGTTTAGTATATGGATTAGTTCCGCATATTGGATGTATTGGTTTTATTATAGCTTCAATATTGGGAGTTACAATAGCAGTTGAATTTTTCAAACCACTTTTAATGAATCCTTGGTTTTTTCACATATTGATTTTAATATCGTTTGCTTTTGCAACTATTTCTTCAATAATTTATTTGAAAAAAAATGGGGTTCTTTCATGGAGTGGAATAAGTCGTAAGAAAAAATACTTAGCAACAATGTATGGGGCAACAATAGGGATAAATTTGATATTATTCTTGTTCATTTTCCCAATGCTTGCAAATTTAGATACGGGGTCATTTTCAGAAAATTCTTCATCAGTATTACTTGCTGTTGGAAATGATAAATTAAATACTATTCGTTTACAAGTGGAAATTCCCTGTCCAGGGCATGCTTCACTTATAACAAATGAAATAAAAACTATTAATGGAGTTACTGGAGTTAAATTTGAGTTCCCAAATTATTTTGATGTTGCATATACTGATGATTTAAAAAATGAAATATTAGCGTTAGACGTGTTTAATACTTATCCTGTAACATTAATTTCTGAAGATAAGTTTGTTTCTCTTAAAGAGTCAAATGGTTCTTTTAGTGAAACATCTTCATTAACAAAAGTAACTAAATCTAATATAAGTGAATCCTCTTCACAGGGTAGCTGTTCTAGTTGTAGTGGTGGATCAACTTGTAGTAGTTCGCCAAGTGAGCCTATTGGCCCTTCATGTGAGGGTGGTTCTAAATGAATTTAATTAAAAATAAAACAAAATTTGGATTATTTTTTTGTTTACTATTACTGGTGTTATTGTTAGGATGCACAACAACAAATACTCCAACTGGTGATTTTGCACAATCTTCAAATCAATCCACAATTCAACTTGAAGATTTTGTAAAAATTTCTTTGAATGAAATTAATAATGAAGCACGATTTTATGAATATGAATATCATGGGACAAAAATACTGTTTTTTGTGGTAAAAGCTAGTGATGGATCAATAAAAACTGCATTTGATGCGTGTGATGTTTGTTTTTCTGAACATAAAGGATATAGACAGGAAGGAAATGATATGGTTTGTAATAATTGTGGGAATAAATATTCAATTGATGGGCTTGGAAAACAAACTAAAGGTGGTGGGGGGTGTTGGCCAGGTTATTTGCCAAATAAAGTTATTGGAAATGAAATTGTAATTTCAAAAAAAGATTTAGAAAATGGGGAGAATAGATTTTTATGAATATAACAAAAAAAGGAATAATAATTGGTTTAGTGGTAATAATTGTGTTGGTTTTTGGATTAATGATTCAAGGAACAAGTAATGAAGAAACTAATTCAGGACTTGATGAATTTGCTCAATGCTTAACAAAAAAAGGTGTTGTAATGTTTGGAACAAGCTGGTGTAGTTATTGTAATAAACAAAAAGAATTATTTGAAACTTCATTTAAGTATGTGGATTTTGTGGATTGTGACAACGACAAATCTGCTTGTGTAAATAATGGAGTTAAAGGATATCCAACTTGGAAAATAAATGGTGAGAATTATTCTGGGTTACAACAACTTAATATAATTGCGCAACTTTCAGGATGTGAAATATAATTAATGTTTTTAAATGTTAAAAACAAGGGTTTTTGTTTTGGCATGTATAAAAATAAATATGGTGGCGTGTGGTAATGTTAAAAAAAGAGTTAATGGTTAATGGAATGCATTGTGCTTCGTGTGCTGCTAATATTTCTAATAAAGTAAATAAAATGAATGGAATAAAAACAATCAATGTAAATTATGCTCTTAAAAAAGCATTTGTTGAATTTGATGATAAAAAGATTTCATTAGATGAAATCCTAAAACAAATAAATAAATTAGGGTATGTTGCGTCTAAAGAAATTAATTTTGAAAAAGAAGAAAAATTTCAAGAAAAAGAAATAAAATCCTTAAAAAAAACTTTAATTTTTAGTGCAATATTAACTGTTCCAATTTTCATTTTAAGCATGTTTTTTATGGGCGTAAATATTCCATTTAAATTAGAAATTTTATTTTTATTAAGTACCCCCGTGCAATTTATTGGCGGATATCAATTCTATAAAGGCGCATTTAATTCATTAAAAGCAAAAACCACATCCATGGACACATTAATAGCTATTGGGACTAGTGCTGCATATTTTTACAGTGTGGCTGCATTATTTGGTTTAGTTAATGAACAATATTTTGAAGCAGCAGCAATGTTAATTACATTAGTATTATTTGGAAAATATTTAGAAGCAATAGCAAAAGGTAGGGCAGGTTCAGCTATAAGAAAATTAATGAATTTATCTCCAAAAAAAGCACTTGTACAAAGAAATGGAAAAGAAATAATTATTGATATATCCCAAATTATTTTAGGGGATATAATTATAGTGAAACCTGGTGAAAAAATTCCAACAGATGGAATAGTTTCGTTTGGAGTTACAAGTATTGATGAATCAATGCTAACTGGAGAAAGTCTTCCAGTTGAGAAAAAAATTAAGGATAAAGTATTTGGTGGAACAATAAATCAATATGGATTAATTGAATTTAAAGCAAACAAAATAGGAAAAGATACAATGTTATCTCAAATAATAAAACTTGTTGAAGAAGCACAAGGCTCAAAAGCTAATGTGCAAAGATTTGCGGATAAAGTGAGTGCAATTTTTGTTCCTTTAATTATAATTATTGCAATAATTACTTTTTTAAGTTGGTTATTATTGTTTAACATGGGTTTTTCTTTTGCATTAATTACAAGTGTTTCTGTTTTAGTTATTGCTTGCCCTTGTGCACTAGGATTAGCTACACCAACCGCAATTATGGTTGGGACCGGAAAAGGGGCCGAAAATGGATTATTAATAAAAAATGCTGAAGCTCTTGAACAAAGTCATAAAATTAATACAGTGGTATTTGATAAAACTGGAACATTAACACAAGGAAAACCAAAAATAACAGATATTATTCCAATCGGTGTAAGTGAAAAAAAATTATTATTTATTGCGGGGTCTTTAGAAAAAAATTCTGAACATCCTTTAGCTAAAGCGATAATTGATTATTCAAAAGAAAAAGGAATTAAATTCGGGAAAGTTTTAAATTTTAAGGCAATTTCTGGAAAAGGAATTGTTGGAAAAATAAATGGAAAAGATTGTTATGTTGGTAAACCGAATAAGTTAAGTAAAAATGAACAAAAACAAATGGATGATTTACAAAATCAAGGAAAAACTGTTGTTGGAGTTTATTTAAATAAAAAATTAATTGGATTTATTGCAATTGCAGATACCCTAAAAGAAAATAGTGCCAAAGCAATTAAAAAATTAGAAAATTTAGGGATTGAAGTTTGGATGATTACTGGAGATAATAAACAAACTGCTCAAGCAATAGCTAATCAATTAAATATTAAACATTTTTTTGCTGAAGTTCTTCCACACGATAAATTAGAGCATGTAAAAAAATTGCAAAGTATGGGAAAAAAAGTTTTAATGGTTGGAGATGGAATTAATGATGCTCCAGCTTTAGCACAAGCAGATATAGGTGTTGCAATGTCAACTGGTACTGATGTTGCTATGGAATCAGGATCAATAGTTTTAATGAAAAGCGATCCTCTTGATGTGTTTAGGGTAATAATTTTAGGCAGAAAAACAATGCAAAAAATAAAACAAAATTTCTTTTGGGCATTAGCGTATAATGTTTTAGGAATTCCTCTTGCAGCAGGAGTATTATATTTCTCTTTTGGAATATTACTATCTCCAATGGTTGCTGGTGGAGCGATGGCATTAAGTTCAGTTAGTGTTGTTAGTAATTCTTTACTTTTGAAAAGGATAAAATTAATGGATTAATCAGTCTTTGGTATTTTGGCAGGGGTATTAAGTTTTTGAGCCTATATGTTCCTTGTTTTTTTATATATCTTGAATAAATTAAACTCTAATGTAGTATTTAGTTCTAGATTATTGTAATTTTTTTAAATTTTTAAATTGTAGCCAATTATTTTATCTTTATAATAATTAACAATTCTTATTATCCCACATATTTTTAACCAATAAAATTAAGAAAATAGAAGACTATGTTGGTTTTGAAAGAGCAGATTACATAAAATAAGTTAGTCTAATTAGAGAATTCTACAAGAGTCATTATTTTAAACCATTAATTAGTTTATGTATGTCTTGTATTTTTTGAATAGTTTCTTTTTGAGCATATTCTAATTTTTCAAGTCGTTGTATATTTGCTTTTTTAATTTGTTGTCTTTTAATAAGATTTTTTAATTTTATTTGATTTTCTTTTAATAATTCTAATTCAGCAGTGTATAAATGAGTTAATTTTTCTTTTTGATTACCTTTACCATTTAAAGTAGTTCTTCTTGTTTTTACAATTCCCTTAAGAACAGCTCTTCGGTTAGGATAACTTGGAGTTTTTCTAATTGGCATAATATGCGTGTTAATTTTGTTCTTTTTATTCTTTTCCTTAATTAATACAACAATCTAATTGTTCCTAATTCTTTAAAATATGAATTTTTTTTATTTTATTAATATTTTATTTATAATATAAAATAATTAATTTAATTTTAAAATTATATTAACCCTTTTGCTCTGTTGCCAAAATTGATGCTTCTAATTGATTAATCGAAACAAGCTCGTTTCAATAAGAAGTATTAAATAGATTAAAAGTAATTACTCGTTTAAGGTTTAAATATGAAAGAATATTTGTATAATCATTTAAAAAAACCAATTAAAATAGTTGGGATAAGTTCTTCTAAAAGAAGAGATAATGAGTGCGCACGTGAAGATCCAATTAGTACGGAATTATTAAAATTGTGTTTAAACGAAGCAAAAAAACAAGGTGCGAAAATAGAAATAATAGAATTATCTGATTTGAAAATTGGAGCTTGTAAAGAATGTTATTCAACTTGCCCTGCTCAATGTAGATTTAGTGAAACTAATTATACTTGTGATTGTTTTACTAGAACAAGCGATGTTTTATTTAATAAAAAAGGCGAAGATTTTACAATTGAAAAAGCCTATGATGTTATGACAAAAAAAGAATTCTTTGATGCATATAATTCTAAATGGGATTTTAGTCCAAGAGACGATATGAGAATCGTTTACAAAAAATTATTAGAGGCTGATGGGATAATCTTTGCAACATATTCGAGTTTTTATTCAAGACCAGCACTATTACAAAACATGCTTTCAAGATTATGTGCTCTTGATGGTGGAGTTGAAGAACTTTGGGGTGATGGAAAAAATTTGCAAGCGTCCTACAATTACACAAAAGAAAAAGGAGTTTACAAACAAAGATTGTATGGAAAACATTTTGGAATAATTAATGTAAGCAAAGAAGGAGATTCAGTAAGCCCAAATTTGCTAAAAGCATGTACTATGATGGGAATGAAAAATGTTCCACTTGGAATTGGATATGGGTTATCATGGTATGATGATGAAACTCACAAAACTGATAAAAATAAAATACTTACAAGTCAATACACATTAAGACTCACAAAAGATCTTGGAAAAAATATTGTAAAAGAAATAAAAACATCTTCAAGAAAATATGGGAAAGAAGTTGATTTAGTTTAAATTTACTTTTTTAAAATTCATGAAATTAGAATTTTTCTTATTTATTCAAAAATTAATTTTACAAATAATTTTTTTAATCAAATTTTAATTATTTAAATAATTCTTGCTTTTTTAGTAATAGTTATGATTAATATTAATTAAAATCTTGATTTTAATAAATTTTTTTAATTAATGTCGTAAATATCTTTTTATAGTATAGTTAGTAGTGTAGTTATTGTAATGTTTTTCACATTAACGATTTGTTTAAAAAGAATGGATTTGCAATACTATATAATAATTTAATAATTATTAAGGAGCTAAAATTATGGATTCAATGAAAATAATAGACACTATTACACTATTATTAATAATAATAGGTGGTATTAACTGGGGATTATCTGCGTTTGGATATAATTTAGTTAATATGTTAGTTGGAGCTTTCCCTCCTGTTGACATGGTAGTATATGTTTTAGTTGCAGTATCTGCTTTATATCAAATCAAAAATTTGATAAAAGGTTGTCAATTAATAAAATAAATATTTATCAAAAATTTGCTAGTTAAAAAGAATTAGCAAGTTTTCCTTTTTTTGTTAGAATTAGTTTATTTGGTTTTTTAAAATAATCTTTGATTTTATTAAAATCTTTTAAAGTTAATTTTTTTAATTTTTCAGTAATCAGAAAATGGGTTCTTGGATCTAACCCATTAGTTTCGTAATCAATTAAAATTTGGGATAATATTTTAGGTTGATCCAAATACATTTGCATAGTAGATTCATAATAAATTTTAAGTTCATCAAATTCCTTTTCTGTTAAATTAATATTTTTTATTGTTGAATGAATTTCTTTGAATATTTTAATGGGGTTCGTATCTCTAATCGAAAAATTAAATAAAATAGCAGAATGTTTTTTTGTTCTTAATTTAAAAATTGAAAAATCATAAATACTAAACTTATTTCTTAATTTGTTTGATAATGTTCCTCCTTTATAACGATCTAAAATATGGCAAAAAATTGTGCTAGCAAAAACATGTTGGTTATCCAAATTTTTTGAATCATAAAGCATTATTCCTTTTGTAGAATCCACTAGATTAGAAGTTAATTTCAATGTTTTATTTAATTGTTTAAATTTAACGGGTAAAATAGTTTTTTTTAATTTTTGTTTTTTGAAAACAAATTTTTTTTCAATAAGTTTTACTGGGTTTTTAATATTTCCAATTATTATAACAAACATGTTGTTTGGAATATATGTTTTTTGATAAAAATTTAATAAATCTTGTTTTGAAATAGATTTTATTGTTTTTTTATTACCTATTATGCTAGTGCTAAATGGGGAATTAGTATAACTTGCAGGGATTAATTTTAAATCCATTTGTTCTTCAAAATTTTCATCTTGAAGTATTACTTCATTTAAAATTACTTTTCTTTCTTTTTTGATATCCTTATCTAAAAGTAATGGTTTTTGAATACAATTTGCAAGAACATCCAGTCCTTTTTTGAAATGTTTATTTAAAATATTTACTGTGAACATAGTAAATTTATTACTTGTTGCCGCATTAATATTTCCACCATATTTATGTATTGCGAATTCTATTGCTTCTTCATTAGGGTACTTTTCGGAGGCTTCTAGTATTAAATGTTCTAGAAAATGCGCGGTTCCTGGTTTTGTGTTGGGATAATTAGATTCAATAGTGTTTGCTATTATTGAAATATTTGTTGCAAAATTGTTTGTTTTATAAAATAATATTTTAAGCCCATTTTTAAGAGTGGTTATTTCTAATTGTTGTTTTTTTTTCATTTATTCGCCTTTTTAATTAAATAATGTAATCATTATTAATCTCTCTTTTAATGCTTCTAATCTCAAGAATTAAACTTAATATTCTGTGTTTATTTAAACTCAAATCCTTTTTTATCAAAAAAAGTAGTTGTTAGAACCCAACTTTCTTGTAACTTATTAAATAATTGATCTAAATCCAATGTTTTTGTACAACTAATATAAGGAAAAATATCTTTTATTTTTTTATCAAGATACTTTAAATCATTTATTTCTTGAATATAATTTGAATAATCTAAAAAATATTTTTTATAATATAACATGTAAGTTATTGCTAATAATCTAGAATAATTTTTTAAAGAGTCTAAAAAAATTTCATTATTTTTTAAAGCATAATTTTTTTCACATTTCTTATAATATTCTAAACAATGCGAAAGCTTCTTTTCTGCAGTAATTTCAAATTTTTTTGAATCAATTAACAATAATTGTTTTTTAAGTTTTGGAAAAATTTTATTTAAATCTTTTAATACAAAAACTTTTACTAATTGAGTTACCATAATCGGCCAATCAGAATTAATTGTATTAATTCGTTTTATTGCTTCATCTAAAGTGTATGTAAAAATGCTTACTCTAAAATTAGTATTATTTAAAAGATTTCTTGAACCAATTGTAAAAAATTCATTATCTTGTTTATGCTCGCGAATAAATATTAAATCAATATCTGAAGGATTATTATCATCCCTTGCAATAGAACCAAAAATACCTGCGCAAAGAATCTTATTATTTTTACATTGTTTTTCTTTTTCTAGCAATATTTTTTTAGCAATTTTTATAAATTCTTTTTTCTTATTCATATTTACCTAAAAACTTAAAAAACATTTGATAATAATAACCAATAGTAAAAATTATTTTCCAAATTATTTTATACAAAGAACTAACTGGCCCAATTTTTATTGCTTCATAAACAAAAACGTATGGTAATAATAATATTCTAACAAAATCAACAAATATGCTATGGAATAAACCTCTTGCTCCACCATATGCAT